>DAIDHB010000341.1 GCA_027452145.1 Planctomycetales bacterium | reverse complement strand
GGGGTCGTTGCCGTCAGGGCTCCGAGCCCCCGTCAGGGGGTGATCGGATGTAGCCGGGGGGCGTCAGCCCCCCGGATCGGACCGCGGCTCCACACACGGAATCCCCTCGACAGAGCCTCCCGGCCGCGACCCCGCCACGCGGGGTCGCGGCCGGGAGGGTGACATGATGGCGGGGAGACGCGGGTTCGTCTGGCGGTCCGGGGGGCTGACGCCCCCCGGCTACGTCCTGGCGCCCACTTCGTGGGCTTACGGGGCAGACCCTCCTCGCCCCTGATCCCTCTTCAATAGGCACCCCAATTGCTTATCATCAGCGGAGTACGGGCCATGAACCACGCAGCCAGCCGGGAAGCAATGGGGGGGACTACGATGTCGTACGGCGATGACGGCGGATATCAGGAACGCAGGGGACTACCGATCGGGCGGCTGATCGGCGCGCTGGTCATCGCGCTGATCGGGATCGTCATGTACATGAGCAACACCCAGGTCAACCCCGTCACGGGCAAGAAGCAGCACGTGGCGATGACGGTTGACCAGGAGATGCAACTGGGCCTCCAGGCGGCCCCCGACATGGCGAACAAGATGGGCGGCGACGTCACTCCGGCCGAGGATCCGCGCGCCGGCTTGGTCGAGGAGGTCGGCCGGCGACTCGTGCGAAACAGCGACGCGCGCAAGAGCCCGTATGTCGAGAACTTCCACTTCCACCTGCTCCGCGACCCGAAGACGATCAACGCGTTCGCCCTCCCCGGCGGCCAGGTCTTCATCACCGAGGGCCTGTTGAATGAGCTCCAGAATGAGGCGCAGCTCGCCGGAGTGCTCGGCCACGAGATCGGGCACGTCATCAATCGCCACTCAGCGCAGCAGATGGCCAAGGGTCAGCTCGGCCAGTTCCTCAGCACGGCCTTCGGCGTGGGAGCCAGCGGCGGAGACGACGGCGGTCGACGCGCCCAGATCGCCGCGGCGATGGTCAATCAGATGACCCAGCTCCACTTCAGCCGCGAAGATGAATCGGAGGCCGATCATTACGGCCTCCAGTACATGGCCCAGGCCGGGTATGACCCGACGGCGATGCTCGACGTGATGAAGGTCCTCAAGGCCGCGAGCAAGGGGTCGCACACCCCCGAGATCCTCGCCACCCACCCCATGCCCGAGACCCGGCTCCAGGCGATCCGCGACCAGTTGAAGGAGACGTATCCCGACGGCATCCCCTCGAACCTCACCCGCGGCCGCAGCCTCCAGCGCAGCACCAGCGCCGGCCCGGACGACTCCGACATGCCCTGATCCGAGCCAGGACACCCCGGCGCCGCCGCCGGAATCGACTTCCCGCGCCGCGAAAGGACCGGTCCCCGATGACCGCCGCACGAATGCCAGCATTAAGAGATGAAGACTTAACCGCGAAAAACGCGAAAAACGCGAAAAAAGTAGGGGCGAGCGATCCTGCTCGCCGTAAGCTCGTTCGCCAATGCGTTGCTCATCTTGGACGCTGGTCTCCCGATCTGATCACCGGTCCTTCTGCAGTCTCGCAGGCTTCCCCTTGCGCCAAAGCCCTGCGGTCGAGCCTCGCGCTGGGTTCAAAGACCCGCGCCGACCAGAGGCGTCGATCGAGATTCTCATCTCATTCTTTTTTCGCGTTTTTCGCGTTTTTCGCGGTTAAGTCCGAGTCTTTGTTCTTCGCGGTTAAGATCAATGCCCTAGTCGAGATAGCTCTCGGTCTCGAGCCCCTTGATGTACGCCAGGGCCTCGTCGAGCGTGCCGACTGGCTGGCCCGGCACGCGGCCGGCGTCGTCGAGCTCGCGGAGGAGCTTCAGGTCGTCGAACCACTCGGAATCTTCCAGCTCGCGGCGGAGCTTTCCGCTGATTGGCCGCTCGCGCGTGGCGAGCAGGTCCATGTGGTGCTCGATCAGCCACAGGGTCCGCGGCGTGACCGCCCCTCGCAGCGACTCGACGCCCGCACCGACGTGCTCCGAGGGGTCGATCGCCTTGCCGACGTCGTGCAACAGCGCCGCCAGCAGGAACTCCTCGTCATAGGGCCGCTCGTCGCGCGCCAGCTCAAACACCTGGAGGCTGTGATAGAGGGCGTCCCCCTCGGGATGCAGCCGGGCGTTCTGCTTGACGGATTCCAGCGGCAGCAGCCGCAGCCGGTAGATGGCGAAGCGGTCGATATGCTCGGCCATCGCCGGGACGGCGGCGTCGGCCTCGGCGATGTCGTCTCCCTGTTCCTCCGGGGGCTCGCCCTCGACCTCACCCTCGCCCATACCGGTGGCCCCGCGCCAGATCGAGACGAGCTGGTCGCGGACCTCCTCGTCGGAGGGCAGGTCGCCCGGTCGGATGCGGTGTCCCAGCACGGCCGCCGCCTTGCGCTTGGCGACGTACAGCTCGTTCGGGCCGACCGAGTCGAGCCAGTTTCCGGGCTCCTCGGGGTTCGCCGGGGCGATCGTCGGATACAGCCGACGCGCCGCCTCGAGCGCGATCTGCGCCCGCATCCGGCCGGTTGCCTTCGGCACCTTGTAGCGGTTGCGATACCTGTCCTGCATCGGAATGACCTCGAAGGGGCCGCCGGCGTGCGGGCGCACGCCGAGACCCGGTTATCGGGCGGAGGCAGCCGGCGTGCCCACGGCCTGGCAGACCGCGTCCGTCATGACGAGCAGGACCCCGCGGTCCGCCCAGGCCGAGAGCAGGCGGGACTCCGCCTCCGGATCGATCGCCCGGATCGCGTCCACAACCACTGCGACCCGCTGGGCCCGCGCGAGCAACCCCTCGACCGCCGCGCGCACGCAGTAATCGGTCGCCACGCCGTACACCACGAACGTCGGCCGCGAGGCACCGAGGCGCTCCACCAGCCCGCCGGCATCCGGCCGGCTGAAGACGTCAAACTCGCGCTTGTTCAGGGTCAGGTGCCGGGGCAAGTCGCTGGGCAGCCGATCGTCGACGCCCAGCACGGTCGACTCGGCGCACTCGGTCTCGGGGATGCGCCGCTGGCCGTCGGTGCCGGCCATGCAGTGCGGCGGGAACTGCGAGAGCTCGGCGTCGTCCGGCAGGTGGCAGCACGCCGTGGCGATCACCGTGATGCCGGCGTCCCTCGCCGTGCGGCTCAATCGCCCCAGGTTCGCCACGATCGCGCGCGACCCGGGGACGTACAGCGCCCCCGACTCCTCCAGGAAGTCGCGCTGGGTGTCGATGTCCACGAAGACAAATGGCCCATCCATCATCTCGGGGGTTCTCCTCGCCGCGCACGCCCGGCGCCGGACCGTCGAAGGCGCCGGCGTTGCCTGATAGCATTAATCTCACTGTAACGTCCCGGTCCGAGGACGTCGCGACCAATCATGGAGCACCGGGGCGAGCGTCGACCGGGGATCGGCCTGTCGGCCGGTCGCGGCGTAGCCCATACTTCCTCTGGTCATCGCCTCCCTCATACCCACCCTGGGCCCACGAAAGGTCGAGGTCAGCGTCATGCGAGTCCTGATCACCGGAGGTGCGGGTTTCATCGGGTCGCACCTCGCCGAGGCTTACCTGGCGCGGGGCGACGAGGTCTTTGTCCTGGACGACCTCTCCACCGGCAGCATCAAGAACATCCGCCACCTGAAAGCCGATCCGCGGTTCCACTACACGATTGAGAGCGTCCATCATGGTTCGACCGTGGCCGAGCTGGTGGACCAGTGCGACGTCGTGTTCCACCTGGCGGCGGCGGTCGGCGTCCGGCTGATCGTCGAGAGCCCGGTGCGGACCATCGAGACGAACGTCCACGGCACCGAGGTGGTGCTCGCCCGCGCCAACAAGAAGAAGAAGAAGGTGCTGATCGCCTCGACGTCCGAGGTCTATGGACTGAGCGACCAGGTCCCGTTCCGCGAGGACGGCAACCTGGTGCTGGGCCCGACCTCGAAGGGCCGGTGGAGCTACGCCTGTTCGAAGGCGATCGACGAGTTCCTGGCGCTGGCTTACTGGCGTGAGCGCAAGCTCCCCACGGTGATCGTCCGGCTATTCAACACCGTCGGGCCCCGGCAGACCGGGCAGTATGGGATGGTCGTGCCGACGTTCGTGAAGCAGGCGCTGACCGGCCGGCCGATCACGATCCATGGCGACGGCAGCCAGTCGCGGTGCTTCACCGACGTCGGCGACGTTGTGCGGGCGCTCGTGGCCCTGATGGACGAGCCGAGGGCCGTCGGCGAGGTGTTCAACATCGGGTCGAACGAGGAGGTGACGATCCGCCAGCTTGCCGAGCGGGTCAAGGCGTTAACCGGCTCATCGTCCGAGATCGTCACGGTCCCGTATGAGCAGGCGTACGGCGAGGGCTTCGAGGACATGCCGCGACGGGTGCCGGATATCACGAAGGTCGAGCGCCTGATCGGCTATCGCCCGACGCGGACGCTCGACCAGGTGCTCCAGGGCGTGATCGACTTCTTCCGCGATGCGCCGTGACCGCCGAGGTCGGTCAGGCTTTCCCGCCTGACGGGTCGAGCCGTGGTCGGGTTGGACCGCCTGACGCACTTCGATGGGCCGTGTGCCGATCAAGTCATTCCTGCGGGGAAGCGGGGGGTTTCGCCGGGGGCACGAGGCGGGCAAAATGGACGCCGTGATGCGAGGGGAATGGATCGATGGTCGAGCCTTGCCCGTCACGCAGTCGCAGACGTAGATGCAGATGCAGACCAGGGAGAGAATGAGATGGCCGATCAGAAGCTGGCCGCGCGGGCCCGTGCGGCGCTGGATGCCGGTGAGGGGATCCTGAGGCTGGCCCCGACGTGGGTTCCCCGTTCGTTCCTGATGCCCGGCGCGCGGCTCAAGCTGTCGCGCGAGGACCTGTACGCGCTGGGCACTCACCGCGGGGGCATCGACGAGCGCTGGTTCTCCTCCACCACGCCCGCGGCCAACGAGGGCGCGCCGCCGGACGAGGGGCTCAGCTACGTCGTCCACGATGGCGACCGGTTCACCCTGCGGGACGCGATCGCCGAGCACGGCGCCGAGATGATCGGCAAGCCGATGTTCGACACCTACAAGCGGTGGCCGGTCTACAGCAAGTTCTTCGACAACCAGGGGCCGATCCCGCACCACATGCACCAGAACGCCGAGCAGGCGGCGAAGCTCGGACTCGAGGGGAAGCCCGAGAGCTACTACTTCCCACCCCAGCTCAACTGGACGGGGAACAACTTCCCCTACACGTTCTTCGGCCTCGAGCCGGGCACCAGCAAGGACCAGCTCCGCACCTGCCTCGAGCGCTGGAACCTGGGGGACAACGGCATCCTCGACCTGTCGAAGGCGTATCGCCTCAAGCCCGGCACCGGCTGGCTCGTGCCGCCGTGCGTCCTCCATGCTCCCGGCTCGCTCGTGACGTATGAGCCGCAGTGGGGCTCGGACGTGTTCGGCATGTACCAGTCGATGGTCGAGGGCCGCCGCGTCCCCTGGGAGCTGCTGGTCAAGGACGTGCCGAAGGAACACCACCAGGACATCGACTACCTGGTCGAGCAGCTCGACTGGGAGAAGAACGTCGATCCCGAGTTCAAGAAGAACAACTACCTCGAGCCGATTGTCCGCACCGGCGGCCCGTCCGAGGGCTTCTTCGACCGCTGGATCGTCTACGGCCGCGTCAACGGCAAGCAGCTCTTCAGCGCCTGCGAGCTGACCGTCCAGCCCGGCCGCTCGGCCACGATCAGGGACCCGGGCGCCTACGGCCTGATCGTCACGCAGGGGAGCGGCACCATCGGCAAGCTGGCCGTGGATAGCCCGAATTTCATCCGCTACGGCGAGGTCACGCAGGACGAGGTCTTCGTCACCGCGAAGCGCGCCGGCGAGGGCGTCGAGTTCCGCAACACCGGCCCCGAGCCGTTCGTCAGCCTGCGTTACTTCGGCCCCGACGCGCATCCCGACCTCCCCGCGGTCGGCGACCACATGAAGGTCAAGCAGGGGTAATCCCATGACCCGCGCCACGACGCCACGCCCGACTGCCGCTTCCGCCCGCAGCCGACGGCCCGCCGCGAAACCCGCGGCGGCGCCGGCGGCCGCGGTGTCGACGTCGTCGGCATTGCAGTCGGCCTTTCCCCCGGTCGATGCGCTCGGCGATCAGTGGTTCGTGATCCCGGATCTGAGCTGGGAGAAGTACATCGCGGTGAGCGACGCGATCGTCGAGCGTCCCGGCTTGCGGATGATCTACAACGAGGGGAGACTCACGCTCTTGACCGAGTCGCGGAAGCACGGGTGGTATGGCGAACGTTTCCCCTTTTTGATCTGGAGCCTCGCCCAGGAGCTGAACATGACCTGGGAGGATTCCGGCTCCGCGACTTACCGCAAGGAGGAGAAGCAAGGCGGCGTCGAGGGCGACAAGACCTACTACTTCGGCGAGCATGCCGAGCTGATGAGGGGATCCAAAGACATCGACCTCGCTTCCCAGCCTCCGCCGGACCTGGCCATCGAGGTGGAGGTCAGCCATTCGGCCGACGACGCGGTGCTCGTCTGGGGACGGCTTGGTGTTGCCGAGGTCTGGCGGTTCGACCCGATCGCCTTCGAGTGCTCCTTCTGGAAAAGACGGCGGAACGGGACCTATGGTCGCATCAAACATAGCCTCGCTTTCCCGATGCTGACTCCTGACGACGTGGTGGATCAGATGCGGCTGGCCGACGAGCTGGGCGCGGCCAGATGGGTCGCCCAGCTCGTCAACTGGGTTCGGACGGTAATCGTTCCTCGTACGGCCGGAGGTAACCGATGATCGCGACCAGCAGCGACAGAGCCGGCTTCTTCGCGGCCGGCGGGGACGAGGTCGGCGACGGCCTGGATGAGCTGTTGCGCGCTCGCGTCAAGGGTGAGCTCGAGCCGGGCGAGCGCCTCCTCTGGGCCGGCAGGTCCGTGCCGCCGGCGCCCAAAATCGGGAAGGGCTATCACATCTGGCTCGCCATCGGGATTTTGCTGCTCGGACTCGGAGTGATCGCGATCGGGCAGGCCCTCACCGCCTCCCGTCCGCGCTTCAATGATGATACGACGCTGGCAAGGGGCGTCGCCTTTTGTGGCGTCGGCGGCATCGTGCTGATCTGCACGGTTCTCTGGCGGATCGGCAGGCGTGCGCAGGCGGCCCGCGAGGCGGGGAACTGCTACGCCGTGACCGACCGCCGCGCCATCGCCTGGATTCCCGAGCCGGGCACCGATGCCGTCCGCGTTCATACATGGGCGAAAGGGCGGATCGGCGACGTGGTCCGCGTCGAGCGGCCGGATGGCTCGGGCAGCCTTGAGTTCGGGTTCGTCAAGGACTCGCTTTACTACTGGCCGCCCGCGGGGTTCAGCCATGTCTCTGACATTCGCCGCGTCGAGCAAATCATCCGGCGCAATCTCATGACCGACGACGACATTTCCTGAAAGACAGGCAGAAAGACGGGGCGCCCCGTCGCCAGCGTCCAGCAACGACGACAACACTCTCTCCCAACCACCAGGTAACGACGATGAGCGACAGACACCCGCACACCTACCCGAAGCTGCACAACGCCATGTGGCCGGGCCTCGTCGGCAAGGGCAGCCCGGGCGCCGAGCCCACGATCGACCTCGATACAATGCTCGACCTAACCGCCGCCGCCGAGGTCGACGGGATCCGGTTCGAGGGCGTCGACATCTTCCTGTACGAGCCTCACATCAACATCGACATCAGCGATGACGACCTGAAGGCAGTCGCCGACAGGATCGCGGCGAAGGGCTTCAAGGTCGGCTCGGTCGTCGCGCCGGTCTGGTTCGACGGCTCGGCGATGGGGGACGACACCCAGCGGGCCAACTACCTGAACGCCATCCGCAAGGCCTGCCGGATCGGGTCGAGGCTCCGCGAGCTGGGCATCCGGCCGTACGGGGTCGTCCGGATCGACACCGCCGCCTCGCCGGCCGACTGGGCGAAGGACCCGCAGGGCAACCAGGCGAAGATCGCCGCGACGGTCAAGCAGGCCGCGGCGATCGCACGCGAGCACGGCGAGCGCCTGGCGATGGAGGGCGAGATCTGCTGGGGCGGGATGCACTCGTGGCGCACGATGGTCGACCTGCTCGAGCGCGTCGGCGAGCCTCAGACGGTCGGGTTCCAGGCGGACATGGCCCACACTCTGCTCTACACCCTCGGCGAGAATGCCCCCGAGGACCGCATCCTGCCGGAGGGCTACGACTGGAAGGACCGCGCGGTACTCGACGCGGCCCTCAAGACCCTCACGGCCGCGCTACGACCGTGGACGATCGACTTCCACGTCGCCCAGAACGACGCGACCGTGTTCGGCTCGGGCACGCACGACCACACCGGCCGCCACTGCCTGGCCACGGATCCCAACGGCAAGCTCGACATCGCGCATCACGCCGGCTTCTGGCTCCGCGACGAGAACGGCCGGCTGACGAAGGCCGTCCGCCACATCTGCTGGGACGGCTGCATGTTCCCCAACGCCGTGATGCAGAAGCCCGAGACCTGGAACAACATCCTCGCCGCGATGATCGCGGTCCGCGACGCTCACGGCTGGACCGAGTGAGCCACCGAATCACCGAGCCAGCGACGAATCCACCGAGCCTTTACCCGGAGTCTCCAACAGCATGAGCGCGAAGAAAGCACTGAATATCGGCCTCGTCGGCTACGGCTTCATGGGCCGGACGCACTCCAACGCCTACAAGCGCGTCAACGACTTCTTCGACGTCGAGTACCGCCCGGTGCTGAAGGCCGTCTGCGGCCGCAGCGCCGACCAGGCGAAGGCGTTCGCCGACAACTGGGGGTACGAGTCGGTCGAGACCGACTGGCGGAAGCTGATCGAGCGCAAGGATATTGACGCGATCGACATCTGCACGCCCAACAACACCCACGCCGAGATCGCCATCGCCGCGGCCGCCGCGGGCAAGATGATCCTCTGCGAGAAGCCCCTGTCGATGAACCTGGTCGAGGGGCAGAAGATGGTCGACGCCGTCGAGAAGGCCGGCGTGCCGAACACGGTCTGGTACAACTACCGCCGCGTCCCGGCCGTGACGCTGGCCAAGCAGCTCATCGACGCCGGCCGGCTGGGCAAGATCTTCCACTACCGCGCCAACTTCCTCCAGGACTGGACCATCTCGGCCGACCTGCCGCAGGGCGGGACGGGCCTGTGGCGGCTCGATGTCGCCGCGGCGGGCTCGGGCGTCACGGGCGACCTCCTGGCGCACTGCATCGACACGGCGCTCTGGCTCAACGGTTCGATCAACTCGGTCTGCGCCATGACCGAGACGTTCGTGAAGGAGCGGAAGCACAGCCTCACCGGCAAGGTCGAGCCGGTTGGCATCGACGACGCCTGCGCGTTCCTTTGCCGGTTCGACAACGGCTCGCTCGGGCTGTTCGAGTCGACCCGCTATGCCCGCGGCCACAAGGCGCTCTACACCTTCGAGGTCAATGGCGAGAAGGCGTCGCTCAAGTGGGACCTGCACGACCTGCACCGGCTCGAGTACTTCGACCACCGGGATGAGTCGATCATCCGCGGCTGGCGGTCGGTCCACGTCACCGACGGCGACCAGCCGTACATGAAGCACTGGTGGGTGCCCGGCCTCCAGATCGGCTACGAGCACACCTTCGTCCACCAGGTCGCCGACTTCCTCGAGAACCTGGCCAAGGGGCAGCCGACCTCGCCGACGTTCCGCGACGCGCTGGCCACCCAGGCCGTCTGCGACGCCGTGCTCGACTCGGCCGAGCACAGCAAGTGGGAATCCGTCGTGCCCGTCTGAGCGATCGGCCCCGCGCTTCGATCGCCCCTTCCTACATCGATAAAGGAGCACCGCCATGATCAAGACGGGCATGAACCTGCTGCTGTGGACGACTCACGTGACCGAGGAGCACGACGGCATCCTCGATCAGATCAAGAAGATGGGCTTCGACGCGGTCGAGGTCCCGATCTTCGACACGAGTGACCTGGCGCCTTACGAGCGTCTCGGGAAGCGTCTCAAGGCCCTCGGCCTGGGCGCGACCGCGGTGACTGTCATGGGCGCCGAGACCAATCCGATCTCGCCCGATGCAAGGATCCGCGATGCCGCCGTCGCGCACCTCGACCGGGTGCTGGAATGCGGCCAGGCGTTCGGTTGCGAGATCCTCTGCGGACCGATTCACTCGGCGATCGGCGTCTTCTCGAACGAGGCGCCCACCGACGACGAGTTCAAGCACGGCGTCGAGACCCTTCAGCGCGCCGCCGAGAAGGCCCAGGCCCGCGGCATCCGCATGGCCGTCGAGTACCTCAACCGGTTCGAGATCTACTTCCTGACGACCGCCGCGCAGGCTGCTCGCTTCGTCCGCGCCGTGAATCATCCCCATTGCAAGATGATGTACGACAGCTTCCACGCGCACATCGAGGAGAAGAGCCAGGAAGAGGCCATCGCCTCGTGCGCGGCCGAGACGATCCACGCGCACGTCTCGGAGAACGACCGCGGCATTCCGGGCACCGGCCAGGTCGACTGGGACGGCTACTTCACCGGGTTGCTGCGCAGCGGCTACAGCGGCTATCTCACCATCGAGGCGTTTGGCCGGGCGTTGCCCGCGCTGGCGGCCGCGACCCGCGTCTGGCGCGACCTGTTCCCCGACGCGATGGGCCTCTGTCGCGATGGTCTGAGGTTCATCAAGGGCAACCTGGCGGCGCGCGACGCCTGAGCAGCCCAGGACCGGAAGGTCGCCGGAGACCCGGATCACGGAGGTCGTGTCATGGCAGTCGTCAGCCCGAAGGGGGTTCGATGCCGAACTTGCCTCCGTCCTCAACCCGAATCGCGAATCCGGTTACTCGGGAATCCGGCCGACCAGCGTGTGCGCACGGGCAGACGCTTCCGGGTGGGAATCCGTTCGAAGAGGCCCACGATGTTCGAAGATGCCCGCGTGCGAGTGCGGGGATCTTCGAACATCGCGGGTCTCTTCGAAGGGTGAAGACCAGCGCGGCCGGTGCGACCCACGGATGCTTCAGCCCGGAAATCGGGTGGCGTCCATCCGCCCGCACTCCCTCGGACCGGGCATCACACGCTGACCTTCTTGCCGCCGCTCCGCTCGGCGCGTTTGCGGCCCTCCTCGCTCAGGACCTTCTTCCGCAGGCGGATCTTCGAGGGCGTGATCTCGACCAGCTCGTCGGCCTCGATGTACTCGAGGGCCAGCTCGAGCGTCAGCTCGCGCGGGGGTTTGAGCAGGATGTTCTTGTCCGAGCCGGAGGCCCGCATGTTGGTCAGCTTCTTCTCCTTGCAGGGGTTGACGACCATGTCGTCGCTGCGGGCGTTCTCGGCGATGATCATCCCCTCGTAGACCTCGTCTCCGGGCGCGACGAACATCGTTCCGCGTTGCTGGAGGTTGTCCAGGGCAAACGCGACGACCTGGCCGCGCACCAGGCTGACCATCACGCCGTTGCCCCGACGGGGGACGTCTCCCTTGACGGGCCGGTAGTCGTGGAAGTTGTGGTGCATGATGGCCTCGCCCTGCGTGCCGCTCAGCAGCCGGTTCCGCAGGCCGATCAGGCCGCGAGCCGGGATGAGGAACTCGAGGTGGGCGTACGCGCCTTTCACGTCCATCTTGGCCATCTCGCCACGACGCGTGCCGACGAGCTCGATGACCGGCCCGATGTTGCTGTGCGGCACGTCCACGACGAGGAACTCGTAGGGCTCGCACAGCTCGCCGTTGATCGTGCGGAAGATGACCTCGGGCTTGCCGACGGCCAGCTCGTACCCCTCGCGCCGCATGGTCTCGATCAGGACCGAGAGGTGCAGGAGGCCGCGGCCCGAGACCTGGAAGGCATCGCGATCCTCGGTCGGCTCGACGCGGAGCGCGACGTTCGACTCGAGCTCGCGCTCCAGCCGATCGTTCAGGTGCCGCGAGGTGAGATACCGCCCCTCGCCGGCCAGGGGCGAGTCGTTCACGGTGAACATCATGCTCAATGTCGGCTCGTCGACCTCGATCCGGGGCAAGGCCTCGGGCTGCTCGAAGTCGGCGATGGTGTCGCCGATGTCCACGGTCCCCAACCCGACGATCGCGACGACGTCGCCGGCCTCGGCCGAGTCGACCTCGGCCCGACCCAGCTTGTCGAACTCGAGCACGTTGTCGATCGAGCCGGAGGTGATTGCCCCGCCCGCCTTGATGAGCGCGGCCTTCTGCCCGCGGCGGACGCGGCCCGAGGCGATCCGGCCAATCGCGATCCGGCCGACGTACTCGGAGAAGTCGAGCGTGGTGCAGAGCATCTGGAACGGCCGGTCGGGGTCGACCAGCGGGCCGGGGACGTGCGCGACGATCATGTCGATCAGCGGTTTGACGTCCCCCTCGGTAGCCTTCGGGTCGTGCGAGGCGAAGCCCGTTCTGCCCGAGGCGTAGATATAGGGGAAGTCGAGCTGTTCCTCGCTGGCGCCCAGCTCGACGAACGTGTCGAAGACCTCGTTGAGGACCTCGGTCGGCCGCGCGTCGGGGCGGTCGATCTTGTTGATGACCACGATCGGGCGGATGTGGCAAGCGAAGGCCTTCCGCAGGACGAACTTCGTCTGCGGCATCGGCCCCTCGAAGGCGTCGACCAGCACGAGAGCGCCGTCGGCCATCTGGAGTGTTCGCTCGACCTCGCCGCCGAAGTCGGCGTGGCCGGGCGTGTCGATCAGGTTGACCTTGATGTCGCCGTAGCGGATCGCGATGTTCTTCGCGAGGATCGTGATGCCCCGCTCCCGCTCGAGATCGTTCGAGTCGAGGATGCGCTCTCCCTGGAGCTGGCTGGCGCGGAACTGGCCGCACTGCCGGAGCATGGAGTCGACCAGCGTCGTCTTGCCGTGGTCGACGTGGGCGATGATGGCTACGTTTCGGATGTCGTCGCGTCGCTTCATAAATCTCCGGCCGCCAGTGTGCGGGCAGCCCTTGCAGGTAGGAGCATGTGCCGCCCAGGCGATCGCCAACCCGGCACTTGGGGTATCATAGACCATTATCCGAATTCCGACGTCACCGACAAGGGCGGTCGCCACGGCGCCATGCATCATGGATCACAGCGAGGTCATGCAGTTCGTGGGAATGCTGGTGGTCGTGCTGACTGCCGCACGCCTGGCCGGAGCCCTGGCGCAGCGGCTCGGCCAGCCGGCCGTGCTCGGCGAACTGATCGCCGGCGTGCTGGTCGGGCCGTCGCTGTGCGGGTGGGTCGATCCGGATCACCAGGCGCTTCGGTTGCTCTCGGAGCTGGGCGTGCTGATGCTCCTGTTCGCGATCGGGATCGAGACCGACCTGACGCAGCTCGTGCGGGTCGGGGCGACCTCGATGACCGTGGCGGTCTGCGGCGTGGTTGTGCCGTTCGTCCTGGGGTACGTGGCTTGCCGTCTCCTGGGGCAGTCGGACCTGCGCTCCATCATGGCGGCCGCCACGCTCACTGCGACGAGCGTGGGGATCACGGCGCGCGTGCTCTCCGACCTGGGCTACCTGAGCAGCGTCGAGGGCCAGATCATCCTGGGCGCGGCCCTGATCGACGATGTGCTCGGACTCCTCTTGCTGACGATCATCGAGGGCCTCTCGGAGGGCCACGGGATCTCGGTCGGCCTGGTCCTCGGCTCATCGGCGCGGGCGTTCGGATTCCTGATCGCGGCGGCGGCGGCCAGTGCGTGGGGGGCTCCCGTGCTGTCGCGGTTGACCGCACGGGTCGAGTCGCCGGGAAGCCTGACCGTCTTCGCGGTGATCTTCGCACTGTCGTTGTCGTGGCTGGCCCAGTGGTGCGGGTCGGCGATGATCATCGGGGCGTTCTCGGCGGGTCTGATCCTGTCGCGAATGCCTCGGCTGCACGAGGTCGAGCGGGGGATCACGACGCTCGGGCACTTCTTCGTGCCGATCTTCTTCGTCCTCGTCGGGGCCGCGGTGAACGTCGACGCGCTGAGTCCCACGACGCCCGACGGCCGTCAGGCCCTGTTCGTCGGATGCATCCTGATCGTGCTGGGGATCGCGGGCAAGCTGACGGCCGGCTCTGCCCCGTTCTGGTTCCGGGGGAACAAGCTGGTCGTGGGCGTGGGGATGATCCCGCGCGGGGAGGTCGGGCTGATCTTCGCGCGGATCGGCCTGGCCGCGGGGGTGTTCGACCCGGGCCTCTTCGGCGCGGCGACGCTGATGGTGATCGTCACCACGCTGGCTGCCCCGCCTGCCCTGAAGCGACTCCTGCGCGAGCCGGCCGAGGAGCTCGATGCCGAATCCGAGGAGCCCAGCATCCGCGACCTCGCGACGCGGGCGTGATCGGTCGCGACGACGTCCGTCGTCCCGGCTCAAGGCCGGGTCTTCTCCAGGCTGAGCCAGAAGAATCCGTACGGGCCCAGCGTGATGGAGTAAGGCCGGTCCTCGATCGTCGGGAACGCCGACTTGCCGGTCATCTCGATGGGCGTCATGCCGACGTACGGCGTGAGGTCGAGCTCGACGGCCTGCGCGAACCGCGACAGGTTGTTGACCACGAGTGCCACGTCGTCCTGGAGCCGGCGGATGTAGGCGACCACGGCGCGGTTGCGGCACTGGAGGAACTCGAGGCTGCCGCGGCCGAAGACCTTGTGCTCGCGGCGGATCTGGATCAGCCTCTTGAGCCAGTTGAGCTGCGACGAGGGGGAGCGGAGCTGCGCCTCGACGTTGACCCCCTGGTAGTTGTACAGCGGGTCGAGGATCACCGGCTGGTAGAGCGCCGAGGGGTCCGCGCGCGAGAAGCCGGCGTTGCGGTCGCCGCTCCACTGCATCGGGGTGCGGACGCCGTTGCGGTCGCCGAGGTGCACGTTGTCGCCCATGCCGATCTCGTCGCCGTAGTAGAGGACCGGGCTGCCGGGCAGGGTGAAAAGGAGGCTGTGCATCAGCTCGATCTGGTGCCGGCCGTTGTCCATCAAGGGCGCGAGGCGGCGGCGGATGCCGAGGTTCAGCCGCATCCTCGGGTCCTTGGCGTATTCGTTGTACATGTAGTCGCGTTCCTCGTCGGTGACCATCTCGAGCGTCAGCTCGTCGTGGTTGCGGAGGAACAGGGCCCACTGGCTCGACAGCGGGATCTCGGGCATCTGGCTCATGATCTCGATGATCGGCCGGCTGTCCTCGCGGCGCAGGGCCATGAAGAGGCGCGGCATCAGCGGGAAGTTGAAGGCCATGTGGAACTCGTCGCCGTTGCCGAAGTACGGCAAGAGGTCGCTCGGCCACTGGTTGGCCTCGGCAAGGAGCAGCGAGCCGGGATAGTGCGTGTCGACGAACTCGCGCATCTTCTTGAGGAAGTCGTGGGTCTCGGGCAGGTTCTCGCAGCTCGTCCCCTCGCGTTCGTACAGGTAGGGCACGGCGTCCACGCGGAAGCCGTCGATGCCGCGATCCAGCCAGAAGGCCATGATGTCGAGCATCTCCTTGTGGACCGCCGGGTTGTCGTAGTTCAGGTCGGGCTGGTGGCTGAAGAATCGGTGCCAGAAGTACTGCCTGGCGACGGGGTCCCAGGTCCAGTTGGAGGTCTCGGTGTCGCGGAAGATGATCCGGGTGCCCTTGTAAACCTGGTCGGTGTCGCTCCAGACGTAGTAGTTCCGCCTGGGCGAGTTGCGATCCCGCCGCGCCTCCTGGAACCAGGCGTGCTGGTCGGAGGTGTGGTTGACCACGAGGTCGGCGATGATGCGGATGCCCCGGTCGTGCGCGGCGCGGGTGAGCGTCTCGAAGTCGGCGACGGTGCCGATTGTGGGATGAATCTGGCGGAAGTCGGCGATGTCGTAGCCGTCGTCCTTGAGCGGCGACGCGTAGATCGGCATGAGCCAGAGGCAGTCGACGCCCAGCTCCTGGAGGTAGTCCAGGCGGGATGTGAGGCCGATCAGGTCGCCGTCGCCGTCGCCGTTGGCGTCGTAGAAACCGCGGACGTAGACCTCATAGAAGACGGCGTCCTTGTACCAGAGGCTTTCGGTTCCCGGCATGTTTTTGACCCGGTTCGAGGAGGATCAGAGCAACGGCGACAGCAGGCGAACGACGTTCTCGGCCAGCTCGCGGTGCCAGGACGGCGTCGGCAGCTCGCGCAGGGCGTGGGCCATCAGCCCGCGCGCCCAGGCGGCGACGCGCTCGACCTCGCGCGGCGTCCAGACGAACAGCGAGACCTCGTAGTTGAGGAACAGGCTGCGCATGTCCATGTTGGCGGACCCGATCACGGCGACCTGGTCGTCGAAGAGGACGACCTTGGCGTGGAGCATGTCGGGCCCGTAGAGAAGGACCTTGCCCCCGGCGTTGTGCACGTCACGCAGGTAGCTGGCGCGCGCCAGGTCGGCCGTCGGGTGGTTGGACCGAGCCGGCACGATCAGGCGGACGTCCACCCCGCGTCGCGCCGCCAGGCTCAACCCGCGTGCGAGCATCTCGTCGGGGACAAAGTAGGGGGTGACGATCCAGATCCGCTCCGTCGCGCCGAAGATCAGGGCGAGGAGCGATTCATAGAGCGGCTCGCCCGGCACGTCCGGGCCGCTGGCGACGAGCTGCGCCGTGGTGGACTCCGAGGGCTGGGGGAGCGGGGCCGCGCCGTCGCCGGGGGCCGGGGTCAGGTCGGAGCCCGTGGCGAATCGCCAGTCCGAGTCGAAGAGCGCCTCGAGATCGGCGGCGATCGGGCCCTCCACGACGGCGGCGACGTCGCGCCAGAGCGGCCTGGGACCCGGCGGCGCGATGTAGGGCCAGCCCAGGTTCATCCCGCCGGTCAGGGAGATGCGGCCGTCGATCACGATGAGCTTCCGATGATTCCTCAGGTTGGTCCGTCCGCGGAACGGCACGTGCAACACCGGCATGAAGAAAGCAACCTGCGCGCCGGCTTTGGTCAAGGCGCTGAGATTGCGCCGGCGCAGCCGCCAGGAACCCAGGTCGTCGATCAGCAGCCGGACCGTGATTCCCTCCCGGGCGCGTTCGATGAGCCGGTCGATCATCGCCCGGCTCCCGTCGTCCCAGCCGAGGATGTAGGTGGTGATGTGGATCGTGGACCTCGCCTCGTCGATCATCGCCATGATCCGGCGATAGGCGTCGGTCCCGCTCGTCACCAGCTCGAATCGGTTCCCTTCGCGCGCCGGCGGCACCCCGTAAGAGGCGAGCAGCCGCTCGGTCCCCGTCGCACTCGACCGCGGGCCGACCGAGTGGGGATCGCCGTAGACGCTCCGCTTGCGCCGGGCCATCCGGATCATCTTCCGGCCGCCGAAGATCAGGTAGAGCGGCACGCCGACATAAGGACTCAGCAGGATCACCAGCAGCCACGCGATCGTGCTGCTGGGCGAACGCTTCTCCTTCAGCAGGTTTGCCAGGAACACCAGCGCCAGCAGGAATCCGAAGTGCGTCAGCAGCTCCGACGTGATCCAGTAGTAGCTTTGCTGAACCCAGTCCGTCACGTGCCTCGAGGCTCCCGAACCTGGTCTCGTCGCAGTCCGATGAATCATCATCGGCTTGATGGGCGCATGGAGGACATGATCCGCGCCGAGGATCTTCGCGCCCGGTCGACGATCTTAGCAGGCGTCCCGGAGTATCCAAGTCGAGCCGCGCCGGCGTCGAGGCGCCCAGGCCGGAGAATCGCGACATCAAGGCGCGGAACCGCGCCAGATCCGGAGCGCCCCGTCGTGGCTGGCCGAGGCGAGCGTTCGTCCGTCGGGCGCGAACGCCACGGTGTTGACGCGGGACTTGTGACCCTGGAGCGTCAGCAGCAGCTCGCCGGTGACCGGATCGAGCAGCCGGACCCTGCCGTCGCCGCAGGCCGCCGCCAGGGTGCGACCGTCGGGCGAGAAAGCCACGCCCCAGACGGGGACATCGGCGGTCCGCGCGAATGTGCGGCTCGACCACGGGCCGACGTCCCAGGCCGTGATCTCCCCGGCGTCGTCGCCGGTGATGAGCAAGCTACCGTCGGGGGAAAACGCGAGCGCCCCCCCCTGTTTCGGGCGATCGAGGACCACCCGTTCGGTCCAGGTCGAGGTGTCGGTGACGCGGACGGTGCGGTCATCGCCGGTGGAGGCCAGATACCGGCCCTTTGGGTCGAAGGCCACGCCGCGGACCCGGTTTCGGTGCCCCACCAGCACGCGTTCGGCCCGGCCACTCGTCGAGCCCCACACCCTCACCGTGCCGTCCGTGCCGCCGGAGGCCAGCGTCCTTCCGTCGGGCGAGAAGGTCACGGCGCGGACGCTTCCGTCGTGGCCGCGGAGCGCGCGGCTGGGCCGGCCGCCGGCGAGCTCCCAGAGTCGGACAACGCCGTCGTAGCCGGCGCTGGCGAGGCGTCGGCCGTCCGCCGTCACCGCCAGCGACGAGACCAGCGCCTCGTGCCCGCGCAGTTCGCGGGTCGACGCGCCGGTGCGGGAATCCCAGAGCCTGATCAGGTGGTCGTCGGCGGCCGAAATCAACGTCGCACTATCGGGGGAGTACGTCAGGGCCCACACCTCGGCCGGATGGCCCGCGAACTGAGCGGGGCTCGCCGTCCTCGGCGCGAAGTGCCAGGCTCGGACACGCCCGTCGCCGCAGGCCAGGAACAGCGAACGACCATCCTTCGAGAAGCAGACGCGTCGGACTTCCCCCGTCGGCCGCCTCAGCTCAAAGAGTACCTTTCCGGTGCGGGTTTCCCAGATCGTCGGCACGACCTGGCCGCCGCAGATCGCCAGGAGCCCGCCGTCGGGCGAAAGGGTGCTATCGTGGATCGGGCCTGGATGGAGATTCGAGTAGATGGACCGCAAGAGGAGCCTGTTGTTGTTCTCGTACTCATAAATGAAGACATCACCTTTCGCGGCATGCCCGGCCACGCGCCGCCCGTCGGGGGTGAACGCGAACCGAGTCGGCGGCATCGGGAACTCCGCGGACGCCTCGCACCGTTCGACGTCGAACGTCTTGAGCCCGCGGTGGCTGCCGACGGCGAGCCTCTCGCCGTCGGGCGAGAAGCTCAAGCAGGTGAAGGGGTAGTTCAGCACGCTCTCACAGACGATGCGGCGTGTCGCCTGTTCCGTTACGACCAGGTGACCCGACTGGTCCGACGTCGCAAGGTAGCGGCCGTCGGGGGAGTACGCGAGATTCGCCGTCCCCTGGCCGAGGGCACGGCGAGAGGGCGGTTCGAGTCGGCGTTCCACGTCCCAGGCCAGCGCCTTCGTCCGGGCGCCGACGGCCGCTCGGATCACGACGGCGAGGAGTCCGGATGAGGGGGCGAAGACGAGGTCCTCGGCGGAGCCATCGAGGTCGCCGACCCGCCCCAGCTCGTCGCCGGTCGTCGCATCCCAGAGCGCGATTTCACACGGCTCGGCCTCCGAGCGCCGCCGGCAAGCCGTGGCGATGAAACGGCCGTCGGATGAGAGGCATAGCCGGTCCACCGGGCGGTCGTGTGCGCGGCGGCGGGCCCGCTCGCGGCCGCCGGCGAGGTCCCAAAGGACCAGGATTCCGTCCTCGCCCGCCGAGGCCAGAGTCCGCCCGTCCTCGGAGGCCGCCATGGCCAGGACCGGGCCGTCATGGCGGGCCAGGGCCGAGATTTCGCGATGGGTGGCGTCCCGAAGGAACGACCATTCGAATCCGCGAGGATCCTCCTCGCCCGGGGCCGCACGCAGCCCATCGAGGATATCCTGGGCGTCCACGACCCGTTCGGCCGCGAGCGCCTGATCGGCCAGCCTGATCTGGGTCACGTACGCGTATCGCCTCGTGAGTCTTTCGTGCCGATCGGCGCGCGAATGCGCCTGCGCCAGCTCGCTGCTGTGTTGCCGGAGCAGGGCGTTACGCCACGCGAGCACGGCCCCCGAGCCGAGGAGAAGCGCCGGCACCAGCACGGCGACCGTTGCGACGGCCGGCCGATGTCTTCGCGCCCACCGCCCAAGCCGCCGGGCCAGGTCGGGCGGCCGTGCCTGGATGGGACGATCGTCGAGGAACCGGCCCAGGTCGGCCGCCAGAGCCGCAGCCGTCGGGTAGCGTTCCATCGGCTCCTTGGCCATCGCCGTCAGCACGATCGTCTCGAGATCGCGCGGGATGGACCGGTCGATCCGCCGGGCCGGGAGCGGCTCCTCCTCCACGATCCGCCGCGGCAGCTCGACGCAGCCCTCGCCGTCGAACGCGGGCCGAAGCGTGAGAAGCTCGTAAAGCGTCGCACCGAGCGCGTAGATGTCCACGCGGTGGTCGACCACCGCGCGATCGCCCAGGACCTGCTCGGGGCTCATGTACCGAGGCGTACCCAGCAGGACGCCGGTCGCCGTGGTGCCTTGCGACTGCTGGAGCAGGGCGAGCCCGAAATCGGCCACCCACAGCCAGCCCTGTGAGTCGACCAGGAGGTTGGACGGCTTGACATCGCGGTGGACGACCCCTTGTTCGTGCGCCGCGTGGAGGGCCAGCGCGGCCTGACGCCCCAGCTCGGCCACGTCACGGGGCGTCGGCCGGGTCGCGCCGGCGCGGCACTCCGCCACGAGCTGGGCGAGCGAGCGACCCTCGATGAGCTGCATGGCGAAGTACGGCACCCCTCGCTCGGTGCCGACGACATGGACCGGCACGATGTGGGGGTGTCGCAGGGCCGCGGCGGCCTGCGCCTCGGTCCGGAACCGCCGCAAACGGTCGGGGTCGCTGGCATGGGACAACGGCAGGATCTTGAGCGCGACCCTTCGTCCGAGCGAGATCTGCATCGCCTCGTAGACGATCCCCATACCACCCCGCCCGATCACGCGGAGCGTGCGGAAGTCTCCCATGTCGATGGCCGGGGCCGGGCAGGGGTCGGGCTCCATCGCGCGGATCGTCGGCAGGAGCCGGCGCAGGCGGGCCGTCCATTCGGGATGCTCGCCGACTACGGCATCCGTCTCTTCGCCAGCCCGCAGGCGCTCGGCCGACTCGGCGAGAACCCGCGCGAACTCCTCATCGGCCTCCGGCGGGGCCGGCTGCCGGCTGGTGCCGTCGGCGTCGGTCATGGCGAAGTCTCGTCGGGGGCCGTTCCCACGAGCGCGTCCTGGAGTCGCTCGAGCGCCCGCAGGTGGCGCATCTGGGCGGCACCGATGCCGATTCCGAGGCGTGCGGCGACCTCGGCAAAGCCGAGGCCCTCGTCGTAGCGGAGCGCGAGGACCTCGCGGTCGATGTCCGGCAGCGACGCGACCGCGGTGCGGATCCACGCGCGTTCCTCGCCGCGGACGGCATGGCCGCTCGGGCTCGTGCCGTCGCCCGGCAGGCCGTCGAGGATCGCCGGGGCTGAGCCGCACGGGCCGTGGGCCTCGCGAACGACGCTGCGCCGCCCGGCGCCTAGGTGGAGCCGGCGGCACCAGTCCAGGCGCTGAAGTGCCAGCCTCCGCAGCCAGGTGACGAAACCCATCGGTCGAGTGTCGAGGTAATCCGGCAAGCGGCGCCCCGCGTCGGCGAGCGCCTCCTGCACGATGTCCGAGGGGTCTACGCGTGCGGACAGGCCGCGGTCGAGCTTGCGGGCGACAAGCCGGCGGAGCCGGTCCCGATGCCGATCCAGGAGCCGCCCGACGGCGGATCGGTCGCCCTGGCCAGCTCGGTCCAGCAGGGCCTCGGTTGATTCCTGATCACCGGCCATGACGGGGCCCCACCGTGTCCCGTGGCTCTGCGAGTGCCTTCACGAACCGCTCCCCGAACGAGAAGCGAGGAGGCACGACGAGAAAAATGTCGCTTGCTGTGAGGTTTTGACACGTTCCGCAGATCAATTATTGGAGCAGATGCCCTCTCCCTGCAACAGCGTCCGTCCACGGCAGCGCTCGCATCGGCGATGTGCTCGGTATCGGGCACCACGAAACCAATCGGGACTGAGCGGTAGATTCAGCTCGGAGTAACTTCGATGAAGAAGGTGTTGTTGGCGGCCCTGTTCACCTGGGCCGGATTCGCCCCGCAAGCGTGCCGGGCCGACCTCGTCTTTTCCCTCACCAGTCCCGACAACCTCAGCCAGTTCGCCGTCGGCGACACGGCCACGTTCGTCGTCTCTATCGCGGGTACGGCCGCCGACGCACCGGGCTACCTCTCGGCATCGATCCAGATTGACCCGAGCATCCTGTCGATCGGCTCGGTGACGCCGGGCGTCATCGTGCCGGACACGAGCGGGTTCGACTCGAGCGCCTCGGTCGGCGGGACGGTCAGCGCCTACTACGACGACTCGATCTACGGCACGGCGCCGATCACCAGCGACGGGATCTTCTACTCCTTCACCCTGACCCGAACCGATGCGTCGGCAACAGTGATATCGTTCAGCGGTTACTCGGCTCAGGACGATCTCGGGAACAACATTTCGATCACGGCGTCTCCCGATTCCATCACGATCCCCGGCATCGCGGCCTCCGTGCCGGAACCATCGAGCCTCTTCCTCGCAATTGTGGGACTCGCCCCAGTCGCCTATCTCGCGAGAAACCGAACGATTCGCCCAGCCGCCATACGGTCCTGAGAGCGACCTGATCGCTCATCTCACGCTGTTGTTGCCTGCTGGGAGCAGGTCCCAGAGTTCCGCGCGCTCCGCCCGGCATTTCCCGGTTCCGCGTGGAAGATCCGCGCGAGGAAGCGCGCCCTCGGGAATCCACTCCGCACGAGTCCAGAACGCCCTTTCTCTCCTTCACCAGGATGGCTCACATGCTCTTTCCCCGGCCGACGCGACGTGGCATATCCTCGGCGAACTCGATGCGTTCTCGCTCGCTTCGGGCTCGCGGCCGATCGGCACGCCCCCAGCTCGAGACGATGGAGGACCGCACCCTCCTCTCGACCATTTCATGGGCCAACTCCAGGGGAGGGGACTGGGACACCCCGTCGAACTGGACGGGAGGTGTCGTGCCCGGACCGAGCGACAGCGCCGTGATCAGCTTCCCGGGGATTACGGTGACGCATAACGTCGGGACGGCCGACTCCGTTCAGAGCCTGACCAGTAGCGCGGCGATCACCATGTCCGCGGGTTCGCTGTCATTCGGCGCGGCATCCACCGTCACCAATACGCTGAGCCTTTCGGGCGGGACCATCGGCGGCGCCGGGACACTCACCGTCAACGGTCTCCTCTGGAGCGCCGGCACGATGTCGGGGCCGGGGACTACTAAGATTGCTTTGGGGGGCACGATGACCCTTCGCGGCAACGCCGCGCGACTGCTCGACGGCCGGACGCTGCTGAACGCCGGATCTGCCGCGTGGACCGGCTCGGCCGACCTGGACATGGCGGATGGAGCGGTTCTGGACAACCTCGCCGGTGCGACGTTCACCGACAGGGGCAACGGTGCGATCGCGAACGCCGGAGGCGCGGCCTCAAGCTTCGTCAACGCGGGGACCTTCCTCAAGACGACGCTGACCGGGACGACCATTGTCGGCGTGCCGTTCACGAACACGGGTACGATCTCCGACCAGATCGGCTCGATGATGTTCACGGCCGATGGACTGACCACCGGACAGATGGTTGTGGTGGCTGGGTCGAGCGTGGTCTTTTCCAGGGACAATGTCACAATCGGTCCGAGCGAATCGGTCACGGGTGCCGGGGTCATCACGTTCACGAATAATGCGACGATCACCGTCACGGGCAGTGACGTCGTTTCCAATCTGACGATGGATAGCGGGACGCTGACCGGTCCTGGGACTCTCACGGCGACCGGCCACCTCTCCTGGACGGGCGGAACGATGTCCGGTACGGGCACGACCATCGCGGAAGGCGGGCTGACGATCGGCGGGTTGAATCCGTCGGTCCTCTACACCGAGACGCTGTCGCAGCGCACGCTGGAGAACTACGGGTCGGCGACGCTGTCGGGGTCGACCTACTACAGCCCGTACGTGGCGGCGGGGTTGTACTTCGATGGCGGCGGCGTGCTGGACAACGAGGCGGGTGCGAGCTTCGCGATCACCGACGACGTGTCGATCTACGGCGGTGATGCG
>DAIDHB010000340.1 GCA_027452145.1 Planctomycetales bacterium | reverse complement strand
GCTGGCCGTGCGCATGGGCGCCGGGTTCGTGCCGATCCGCAAGCCGGGCAAGCTGCCGCACGCCACCCTGGCCGTCGAGTATCAGCTCGAGTACGGCAACGACCGGCTGGAGGTCCACACCGACGCCTTCGGGCCCGGCCGCCGCGTGCTCCTGATCGACGACGTCCTGGCCACCGGCGGCACCATGCGCGCCTGCCGCGACCTGGTCCAGTCCACCGGCGCCGAGGTCGTCGCCTGCGCGTTCCTGATCGAGCTGGGATTCCTCGAGGGCCGCGCCCGGCTCGAGCCGACCGAGATCTTCAGCCTGCTGACTTTCTGACCTGAGGGGCGAGGAAACAGGGGCGACGGGCGCGTGAAGTCCGGTAGCCGGACCGTCCCGATCCGATCGCCGGCCTACCCATCGGAGCGAGCGAGCCCGTGAACGACGCCTGGATCGCGGAGAGGATGAAGCACATCGACGCCTCGGGCATCCGCAAGGCGTTCGAGATGGCGAAGTCGATGAAGGACCCGATCAACCTGTCGATCGGCCTGCCCGATTTCGACGTGGCGGGACCGGTCAAGGCGGCGGCGATCGCGGCCATCGAACAGGGGCACAACGCCTACACCGTCACCCAGGGAATCCCCGAGCTGCGCGGCAAGATCCAGGCCGACGTCGATGCCGAGCTCGGCCATTCCGACCGCCAGGTCCTGATCACCGCGGGGACCTCCGGCGGTCTGCTGCTGGGGCTCTGCTGCGTGGTGAACCCCGGCGACGAGGTCATCATCTTCGACCCCTATTTCGGCATGTACCGGCACCTGGCGACCCTGGCCGGGGGCGTCTCGGTGCTGGTCGACACCTACCCGGATTTCCGCATCGACGTCGCGCGGGTGGCCGCCGCGATCACCGCGCGGACGAAGTGCGTGGTGGTCAACTCGCCGGCCAACCCGACGGGCGTCGTCGCCACGGCCGACGAGATGCAGGCGCTGGCCGCGCTCTGCCGCGAGCGGGGCGTCCTCCTGATCAGCGACGAGGTCTACCGATCCTTTTGTTATGACCACGCCTTCGCCTCGCCGGCGCGCTGGAACGACGACGTGCTGGTGGTCGACGGGTTCAGCAAGTCCCACGGCATGACCGGCTGGCGGCTGGGGTTCGCCCACGGCCCGGCGCGGCTGATCCAGGAAATGGCCAAGCTCCAGCAGTTCAGCTTCGTCTGCGCCCCGAGCATGGCCCAGTACGCCGGGGTCGTGGCGCTCGACCAGGACCTCTCGTCGCAGCTCGACGCCTACCGCCGCAAGCGCGACATGGTCGTCGAGGCGCTGGGCGATGGCTTCGAGCTGGCGGCGCCGGAGGGCGCGTTCTATGCCTTCCCGAAGGCCCCGTGGGGCACCGCGACCGAGTTCGCCGCCGAGGCGATCCGCCGGAACCTGCTGATCATCCCCGGCAACGTGTTCTCCCGGCGGGATACGCATTTCCGCATCTCGTACGCCGTCGACGACGCGACCCTCCGCCGCGGGCTCAATGTCCTGCGCGACCTGGCACGGGCCGGGGGTGGGTCGAAGGAGGAATCATGAGCGAGTTCACCCTCTGCCTGAACACCAGCACGATCCGCCCGACGCCGCTGCTGGACAAGATCCGGCTGGCGGGCGAGGCCGGGTACAGGGCCATCGAGCCCTGGAACGACGAGGTCACCGCCTACCTCGACCAGGGCGGCACGATGCCCGAGCTGAAGCGCTCGCTGGCCGACGCGGGACTCAAGGTCGTCAGCGTCATCGCGCTGCACGGCTGGGTCACCTCCCAGGGCGTTGAGCACGCGCGGGTGCTCGACGACTGCCGGCGGCGGATGGCGCAGGCGGCCGAGCTGGGCAGCCCGTACATCGTCGCCAGCCCGCCGCGCGAGGTCGTCGACCTCGGCCGCGCGACCGAGCGGTTCGCCGAGCTGATGCAAATCGGCAAGGAGATCGGCGTGATCCCGTCGATGGAGTTCCTCGGCTTCGTCGACGGCATCAAGGACGTGAAGAGCGCCTGGACGATCGCCGAGGGAACCGGCGACCCCCGGGCGACGATCGTCGCCGACGTGTTCCACATGATCCGCGGCGGCGGCCAGATCGACGACCTGCTCCAGGTCCCCGGCGATCGGGTGGCGAACTTCCACATCAACGACGTGCCGGCGACGCCCGACCCGCTCACCCAGAAGGACGAGGACCGCGTGATGGTCGGCGAGGGGATCGCCGACCTGCCCCGCGTGATCGCCAACCTGCGGACCATCGGCTACCGCGGGCCGATCTCCCTCGAGCTCTTCAACCGCGCCCTCTGGGCGCAGGACCCGGCCACGGTCATCCGCCGCGGCATCGAGGTGATCTCGTCCCTGGTCGGCTGAGCCCAGCCGCGTTACGCCGGCAGAAAAGAACGCCGGGCTTTCCAGCCCGATGGGGCCTGAGTGTCGGGCAAGACTGCCCAACCTACTTCGGATTCTGCCATCCGATGAAGGCGCGAGCGTTCACGGCATCTTGAGGATATGGGCCCGATTATCCGAGGCGGCGATGGCGAGCCGCGAGCCGTCGGGGCTCCAGGCGAGGCCGTAGGTGTAGGTCCGGGGCGCGATGCGCTGGTGAAACAGCGGCCGGGCCTCGTTCGCGTCCCAGACATACAGGAAGCCGGCGGCGCCGACGGAGGCCAGGCGACGGCCGTCGCGGCTGAAGGCGACGGCGTAGATGTCGTCGGGGTGGCCGTCGAGCTTGTGACGCTCCTTGCCGTCGGCCGCGTTCCAGATCCGGATCGTCTTGTCGACCGAGCCCGAGGCAAGGCGCGAGCCGTCGGGGCTCCAGGCAACGCAATAAACCTCGCCGCCGTGTCCCTCGCTCTTGCGCAGCTCCTTGCCGTCGGCCGGGTTCCAGTACTTGATCAGCCGGTCGTCGCCGCAGGTGGCCAGCACGTCGCCGCGGGGATTGAACGCCGCGCCGTACACGGTCGTATTGTGGGCCGCGATCGACCGGATCTGCGCCCCCTTGACGGGGTCCCAGAGCCGCGCGGTCTTGTCGGCGGCGGCCGTCGCGATCTGCTTGCCGTCGGGGCGCCAGGCGACGCCGTAGATGGCCCCGGTGTGGACCGTGAAGGTACGGCCGGCGGCCGGGGTCGACTTTGGTTGATCCTTTGTCTTTGCCTTTTCCTTGGCCTTTTCCTTTGACTTTGCCTTCGGCGCGTCCTTTGGTTTCTCCTTGCCGGAGTCGGCGGCCGGATAGTCCCAGAGCCTGGCGGTGTTGTCGTTGCCGCCGGAGAGGATCTGCTTGCCGTCGGGCGAGATCGCCACGGTCATGACGATCTTCGTATGCCCCTCATACTTGTGAATCTCCTTGCGAGTCGCGGCGTCCCAGAGGCGGACGGTGTTATCGAAGCCGGCGGTCGCGAGGGTCTTGCCGTCGGGGCTCCAGGCGACGGCGTAGACGACGTCGGTGTGGCCGTCGAGGGTGCCGATCGTGCTGGCCTGCTGCGCGGCGGCGGTGCCGATTGGGACGGCGAAAGCCAGCGCGGCGATCGCCCGGCGGAGGAAGACAGAACGCCTTGCCGTACGAGGCACGTCGAGGGCGGTGGGATGCGGGGTCATGGTCGCTCCATGGGGTGGAATGCGGCGGGCGCGGGCGTTCATCGGGCCGAGAGGACGACATACAGGGCGTCGCCCGGCAGCTCGAGCTCGAGGCCGCCCGCGTCGCGGCGGACGCGGCAGGTCCCGCGGGGCATGCCGTTGGCATCCAGCGGGATGGCTTTCGTCAGGGCGGGGTTGCGTACCTGGATGGCGGCCTTCGTCCGGACGATGGCCCAGGGCATCGTGCCGGTGGAGTCGATCTGGCGGCCGTGGATCGTCTGCTTGCCGCCGTCGGCCGGGAAGGTCGCCTCGCGGTCGACCCAGCCGGTCGGGCGGGCCCGGGTGCCGACCTGGACGAGGATCCGGGCGCTCGTGCCCAGCGGCCGGCCGTCGAGCGAGACGGCGAGGATCGTGGCATAGTCGTTGTCGCATCGGATCGTCAGGTCGCCCAGGGCGATGGGACCGGCCTTGCCGAGGAACCCCGTGGCACCCTGCGCGGCCGGGGCGCGCAGCGCGCAGAACCCGCGGCCGTAGTCCCACGCGAGCTGGCCGGTATCGGCACGGACGACCTGGGCCTTGCGATCGATCCAGCGCGCCAGCTCGGCGACGCGGGTCTTCGACGGTTCCGAGCCGTAGGCGACCTCGACCGGGCCGACGAGGTAGGCCAGCGGGTCGATCCCGCGCGGCAGGTGCGCGCGCCGGGCCGAGTCGCCGAGGTCGCGGTTGGGGTCATACCCCGGATCCTCGGCGATGAGCGGCGGGACGCGCTCGAAGACCTGCCTGAGGCTGCGGTGCTCGACAACCGCCGGCTTCCCCTGGGCGATGTCGCCGCGGCGGAACATCAGCGCGGCGGCCGGGAACTGGCCGAGCACCATCGGCGTCGCGATCGTCCACTTGGCCCGCGAGGCCGAATCCCACTCGGCGCGGTCCTGGTTGGACCACTCGGCCTCGCCGGTGGAGAACCAGTAGACGACGTCCAGCCCCGTGAGCGACTGATACGCCGCCACGAGAAAAGGCGCCTCGGACTGGTACGACATCGGAGGCACCCAGTGCGTCTCGGTGATCATCATCGGGTGGCCGGCGACCTGGCGAATATTCAGCGGGAACGCCCGCGGGTTCAACAGGACCGAGACGTCCTCGAACCGGTCGCCCCGGTCGATCCGCCAGCCGCGGTCGGGGCCGATGTGGATCGGGCTGTAATAGGTGTTGACCGCCATGACCTCGTTGGCCGTGTACGACCAGCGCTCGGCGTCGTTCAGCCGGATCGAGTCCGCGGTCCTCCAGTTGCCCGCGTTGATGAGCTGGCGGCAGCCGAGGTCCTCGCGAAGGTATCGGGCGATCTCGGCGTTGAAGGCGTACATCGTGTCGGCGAAGAAGTGGAGCTGGTCGTCCGCCCGCTTCTTCAGCCCGCCGGAGTTGTTCTGGGTGAGCTGCCAGACGATGTGGATGCCCAGGATGCCCCGCGCGGGGTCGTCCTCGGGCATCGACTCGCCGCCCCAGGCGCGGCGCGCGGCGGGGATCGAGCCATACTTCTTCTTCGCCCAGTCGCCGAACTGCTGGCCCAGCAGCTCGAGCTGCTTGCCCTTGATGGCCTGCTCGGTCCAGAACAGCAGGCTGTCCTCGTTCTGGAGGTGGATCATCGCCAGCGCGGGGTCCTTCGCCAGCGGGATGCCGGTATACGGGTTGGCGGGCGAGAGCAGCGCCCTGAGCCACGCCTTGTACCCCTGCTGGAGCCTCGGATTGAAGAACAGCAGGCCCTGGGGCGACTGCCCCTCGGGCCAGCCCTCGACGCCCCACGACGCCGGGACGTGCTTCAGCTCGGCGGCCCAGTACGGGCTGATGGAGGTATAAATCCCCTCCTTCTTCATCGCGGCGACCAGGCGCCAGGCCTCATCGATGGCCTTGTTGTCGGGGTCGGCGAGCCCGGGGTTCCTGTCGTGCGACTCGAGGTGGCCGTGCAGGCGGACGAGATTCACCCCGCGCTTGGCGAGGAAGCGGGCGTGGTGGGCCAGCTCGGCCGGGGGCCGGCCGTGCTGCACGCCGGTATTGACGGCCCAGAAGCGGATCGGCGTGCCGTCGCCGCGGACGAAGCTATTGCCATCGGGCGAGAGCCGGACGAACCCACTCCCGCCGGCGACCGTCTCGTTCATCGAGCGGAGATCGAACAGGGCCTCGGCGCGGAAGGCATCGGGTTTCGGAACGAAGGCCCAGGTGCCGCCGCGTCCCCCCTGCCCCGCGTCGCCGCCGCCGGATCGGCCGGGCCTCTCCCCGGCGCGCGAGGCGTCCTGGGCCGGCAACAAGGGCACAACGACCAGGCCGAGGATCACGGCGAGGACGGCGCGGGTGGGCTGGATCACGGCGTCGGTCTCCTGAGTCGGGAATCATGCAGGGTGGGTGAAACCTACCGTCCGACAAGGCTTGAACTCGGTGGGTTTCACCCACCCTACAATCGCCGAAACGACCTCCCGGGATCCACTCTCACCCGCCGTCCGGCAAGGCTTGAACCCGGTGGATTTCACCCACCCCACAATCGCCGAAACGACCTCCTGAAACGGACCCTCACCGCGGGATGGCGATCTCGGGCATCATCAGCAGCACCCGCTCACTCTGGAGGAGCTCCAGGTGCCGCAGGGCGTCCTTGACGGCGGCGACCCGGTGCGGGTCGAGACCGCGGAGCATCGGCATGGCCAGGTCGACCAGGGATGGTGTCTCGCCGGCCGCCGGACGGAACCTCAGGTCGACGCCCGGCGCCTCGTCGGCCGCACCGGTGGCCTCCTCGATCAACTGCTCGAGGAAGTTCTTCGTCGCGGGGACCGGGCGGACCTCGTATTCGGTCAGTTTGGCCTGGCCGGCGATGAACTCAATCGCGTCGTGCAGGCCGCCGATCCGGTCGACCAGGCCCAGCGCGAGCGCCTGCTTGCCGGTGAAAACCCGGCCGCCGGCCAGCTCGTCGATCGGCTTCTTGAGCCGCCCGCCCCGGATCGCCGTGACGTGCCCCTTGAACACGCCATACGTCTCGTCCATCCACGACTGGACCCGCGCCCGCTCCTCCTGCGTCCACGGCTCGCCCGAGGCGAGAAGTCCGGCGTTGCGGCCCCGCCGGTAGGTCTTGAAACGAATGCCGAGCTTCTCCCACATCGCGGTCGTGGCGAACTTGCCGCTCACCACGCCGATCGACGCGGTGATCGTGGACTCATCGGCGAAGATCACGTCCGAGGCGCACGCGACGTAATACCCGCCGCTGCCGGCGACGTCCCCCATCGAGACGACGAACGGCTTCTTCGCCTTCACCCGGCGGGTGGCGTCGAGGATGATCTCGCTGGCGATGGCCGAGCCGCCGGGGGAGTTCACCCGCAGCACCACGGCCTTGATCGAGTCGTCCCGCGCGGCCTGATCCAGGGCCTTGCGGATCTTGCTCGACGCGGCGCCCGCCTCGGCGAATAGCGACGCCTGGCCGCCGCCCAGCACGATCGGCCCATCGACGAACACAATCCCCACCGCGGGCTTCGACGGGCCCTTCTTCTGCCCCTGGCCCATCATCTCGCCCCACAGCTTGAAGAACGCGAAGGGAGAGGACAGGTCGAGCGTCGGCTGCTGCTTCTGACCGTATTTCCTGTCGAAGACGATGTCGGCGCCGTACTTCTTCTTCAGCATCGCCTCGAAGTCCTGGCGGTGCTCGACGGCGTCGATCAGCCCGGCGGCGCGGGCCTTGTCGGCCGTGTAGAGGCCGGTGTCGATCCACTCGCGCGCCCTGTCGGTCGTGACGTTGCGCCCCTTCGCAATCAGGGCCAGCGCGCTGGAGAACGCGCTATCGAGCAGCCAGTTCTGCATCGCCTCGGCTTCGGGACTGGGCCCATCGCGGACGAAGATCTCGCCGGCGCTCTTGTACGCGCCGCAGGTGAGGAAATCGGGCTTCACGTGAAGCTTGTCGAGCAGTCCGCGAAGATACGGCGCCTCGCCAAACAGGCCGGTGATCGCCAGTTCGGCCGTCGGGACGATGCTCAGCCGCGAGACGCCCGAGAGCAGAACGTAGTCGCGGGTCGACAGCGAGTCGGCATGGGCATACACCTCCTTGCCGGCGGCGCGAAGCCGGCCCATCGCGGCGCGAAGCTCCTCGGCCTGCGCGACGCCGATCGAGCCCCCCTCATGCAGGAACACGACGGCCTTGACGTCGGCGTCCTTCTCGGCCTTCTTCATCCGCTCGACCAGGTCGCGCAGCGACGTTCCGCCAACGGCGCCGAACGAGAACGTCTCGTCGGGCGGCCGCTCGGTCAGGTCGCCCGCGAGCCGAAACACGGCGATCCTCGGCTTCGGCGGCACCGGCTTCTTCTCTCCCGGCGCGCCTTTTGTCTGGGCGCCGCGGTCGTCGCCTCTCGCCGTTCCGGCCGCGCCGATCGTCGCCAGGTGGGCCAGCAGGCCCGCCGCCATCGCGAGGCCCATCGCCCTGGCCAGAATCCTACCCATTGATTCGACCTCCCGGTTGTCATCTCGGCCCCGGCATCGGACCCGGGCCGCTCCGCTCAAGAGTATACCGGGAGCCGTCGGCCGCGCGGATGGATCACCCGCGGTTTGTCCGGCGGACAGTCGTGGACTCGGCGGACGGCGGGCGGGCGAACGGGCGGGCGCGCCGAGAGGGCGCGCGCCTGACCGGTCGCTCGGTCGATCGATCGATCGGGTCGGTCATCCCGATTCGGGCAAATCGGGATCCTCGCTCGGCGCGATGCCCCGACGGCGGGACTTGCCGCCCACCGCGCGCTTGCCGGCCGGCGTGCCGCCGACCGCGCCGCCGGCGGGGCCCGAATAGGGAACGGTGTCCTCGGGATCGGCCTCGATGGCGACGTCGTGGGTGCTGCTGCCCATCGCGTCCTCGAGGTCGGCGTTGCCCGGATCCCCCTCGCCGACGTTGGTGCCCGCGAGGCCGCCCTCGGCGGCTCCGCCGCCCGCGGTGCCGGCGGCGTGAATGTCGGCCCGGTCCGCCTCGTCCGCGCGTCCGTTGCCGACCCGCTGGCTGGTGTAATCCGTCCCCTTGATCGCCGAGGTTACCCGGACGTCGAACGACTGATAGGTGTCGCCCGCGTCGCGCGGACGGCCCGTGTTCAGGTTGATGTCCTTGCCCGACTGGAGCTTCTCGGCGCAAGGGGTGCAATACCGCGCGTACGGCAGGAGTTCCAGCCGCTCCTCGACGATCTTGACCCCGCAGTTCTCGCAATCGCCATAGGTCCCGTCGTCGATTCGTTCGAGCGCCGCCATCACCTCGCTGCGCAGATACTCCTCGTTCTCCAGCAGGGTGGCATTGAGCTCCTGGAGATAGACCTCGGTCCCCATGTCGCCGAGGTGCATGGGAGCGTTGGACAGGTTCCCCACCGCCTGGCCACCGGTGGGCGTGCGGGCCTGGTCCTCCAGCGCGTCGATATCCCCGCCGAGCCGCGCCGCAAGCTGGTTGAGTTGCTTCCGAAAGACCTCACGCTTCCTCTTGTTCATCCCGCACCTCGATCCGCCCTTGGTGGTTCATCCAGCCGATCATGAACAACCATGCAGACTTCATGCCGACTCCGGAGCGAGGGCCGATCGGCCAGACGAACAGCAATGGCTCGGGCCGGCCATCCAATCACGGCCTTGCCTCCCGCGATTCCCCCGGTAGGAAAGGTCCTCAAGTAGGTCGGGCAGTCTTGCCCGACGCCCAGGCCCCGTCGGGCAAGACTGCCCGACCTACTTTCCTGCCGGCGTAGTACTTGGATCTCCCGTGGAGCTGGACCCGGCCGCCTGCTCGAACAGGCCGGCGAGGCGCGGGAGGGTCACGTCGATGGCGTAGTGCTCGCGGATGCGGCGGGCGGCCTCGACGCCGAGGTGACGAAACTCGGCCGGGCGGCTGAGGACGCCCAGCGCCGCCTCGGCGAACCCCTCGACATCGTGGAAGCCTCGGAGCAGGCCATTCCGGCCGTCGTCGATCATCTCGCGGACCGGCGCGGTATCGGAGGCCAGCACGGTGCAGCCGCACGACAGGGCGTCCATCAGGGACCAGCTCAGCACGAACGGGACCGTGAAATACAGGTGCAGGTCGCTCAGGCTCAAAACCTCGACCAGCCGGTCGACGGGCAAGAGCCCGGTGAAGAGGAACCGGTCGAGGTCGTAGTCGTCCTGGGCGAGGACATGCTCGCGGAACGTACTGTGGCGAATGTGCCGCTCGTCGCCGCCATAGCAGACGCGGTCGCTCCCCACCACGACGAACAGGACGTCGGGATGCCGCCGGTAGATCGCCTTCGCGACCTTCATGAACACGTCGAACCCGCGCATCGACTCGAACCCGCGGCTGACATAGGTGACGATCCGGGTCGAATCGGGGATCGTCCGCCCGCCGATCCGGCGCGGGAGGCCCTCCTTCTTGCGGAAGATGTCGGTCTCGATGCCGTCGAAGATGACGTCGATCCTGGGCCGATAGACCTCGGGAAACAGCGATCGCTGGTAGTGCGTGGGGCTGTAGCCGCGTCGGCAGTTCTCCAGGTCGAGCAGCAGCATGGCGTTCCGCGCCCGGGCGCGAAGGAAGTCGATCTCGGCCGGGGGGAACTCGGGGCGGAAGTCCATGTCGGACTGATGGGGGTGGTAGTAGAACTCGAAGTAGTTGACGATCGGGGCGCCCGGATAGAGCTCGTGCAGGAAAAGGGTCGAGCCGAATCCGCTATGGCCGACGATCAGGTCCGGGCGGAGATCGGGGGTGGCGCGACAGGCCCGATAGACCCCGTGGGCGTGCCAGACGGCGTTCTCAAACGTCCGGCTGCAATAGTGGGTCGTCTCGCGGGCTCCTCCCTCGGTGGTGTAGGCGATCTTGCGGATGCCGTCGACCACGCCGGCCGGCGTCTTCGAGACGAATGAGCACGACCAGCCGCGCGAGCGAACAAGGTGCCGGGCAATGTGGCCGAACTGCGCCGGGAAGTTCTGGTGGACGAAGAGAATGTTCATGGTCGGTCGTCGACGGGCTCCATCACCTCACCGTCCACCGGGACCGTACCTGACGGCTGGGCGGTGGCGCGTGGACGCCATCATACGACGGCGGGGTGGCGGACTCCAACGATCGGCCGGCGTTCCCGGCGGCGTGGGATTTGCGCCGGGGCCGATCGCGGCCATATTATGGGAGGGCCCGGCCGGCAGCGGGACGGCGGGCCCGCGCCGGCGAGACACGCGATTGGGGCCGATCGACGATGGACGACAAGCTGCTCGACACGCACCAGAAGGCCGTCCGGATCAACCTGGACAACTCCAAGTACGGCACGTTCGCCGAGATCGGGGCGGGCCAGGAGGTCGCGCGGTGGTTCTTCCGCGTCGGCGGGGCGGCCGGGACGATCGCCAAGAGCATCTCGGCGTATGACATGACCGTCTCCGACGCGATCTACGGCGCGGCGGGCCGGTACGTCAGCCGGGCTCGGCTCGAGAAGATGCTGGCGTACGAGTTCGACCTGATGACCGAGCGATTGGCGTGCAAGCGGGGCGAGAGCACGCGGTTCTTCGTCTTCGCCGACACGATCGCCGCCAAGAGCTACACCCGCAAGGACAACTGGCACGGCTGGATGGGCATCCGGTTCCAGAACTGCCCCGGCGCCCCGCCGTCGCAGATCGTGCTGCACGTCAGCCTGCTCGACCGCGAGTCGACCCTCCAGCAGGAGGCGGTCGGCATCCTGGGCGTCAATCTGATCCACGCCTCGCTCTACGACGCCGCGCCGGTGACGCTCCTGCGCCACCTCCTCGACGGACTCTCCGCCGAGCGGATCGACATCGACCTGATCGAGTTCTCCGGCCCGGCGTTCGCCGGGGTCGACAACCGCCTGATGAGCCTCGAGCTGGTCCACTGCGGCCTGACCGAGGCGGCCATGTTCACGCCCGACGGCAAGGTCGTCCAGCCGGCCGAGGTGTTCTACAAGAAGCCGATCCTGGTCATTCGAGGCCGGTTCCGCCCCCTGACGAATCAGAACGTCGACATGCTGCACTGCGCGCTCGATCAGTTCGCCCGCGAGCCGGCCAACCAGGGCGAGGACATCCTGGTCGTCGCCGAGATGACCCTGCGGCACCTCCAGCAGGGCGACGTGATCGACGACCGCGACTACCTCGACCGCGTCGACCTCATCCGGACCCTCGGCCGGCCGGTGATGATCTCCAGCTTCGGCGAGTACTACCGCCTGGCGCAGTACCTCCAGCGCCACACGCAGAAGCTCATCGGCCTGGTGATGGGCATCCCGACGCTCCGCGAGCTGTTCGAGGAGAAGTATTACAACCACCTGGCCGGCGGCATCCTCGAGTCGTTCGGGCGGATGTTCAAGAACGACCTGAAGCTTTACGTCTATCCCCTGCTCGACCCGGAGGCGGGCCTCACCGCGACGGTCGCCGACTTCCGGCTGTCGGCGAAGCTCCAGCACCTGTACAACTTCCTGGTCGACAGCGGACACATCCAGCCGATCACCGACTACAAGCCCGAGTACCTCGGTATTCTCTCGCCGAACGTCTACCGCAAGCTGCGCGAGGGAGACCCGACGTGGGTCGACGACGTGCCGCCGAACGTCGCGCTCCTCATCTGCCAGCGGCACCTGCTGGGCTACGACCCCGATCGGTTCGAGTCGCCCGCCGAGCTGGTCCCGCCCGATTGAACGCCCGCCCGCCGCACGGCCGGGCAAAACAACCTCCTTGCCAGCACGATTAATCTCCGCCATCATCCTTCGATACGATTCGCGCACCAGGCCACCCCGGCCCGTCCCGCCCCGGAGCATCCCGATGCCGCGCCGGCTCGCGTTCGCCAACTTCTCCCTGGCCCTCTTCCTGGCCTGGTCCGCCCTGATCCCGTCGCCGGCCCTCGCCCGCCAGGCCGCCACCGCCACGAAGTCGGATCGCGACACCCGCGCGTCGTCGGCTTCGACGACGACGTCGAAGGACCCGCTCCGCGGGCTCGACGGCTACATCGAGTCGGCCATGAAGGACTGGCAGATCCCCGGCCTGGCGATCGCCGTGGTCAAGGACGACCGGGTGGTGTACTCGCGCGGGTTCGGCGTCCGCGAACTGGGCAAGCCCGAGAAGGTGACCCCGCGGACCATGTTCGCGATGGCCTCGCACACCAAGGCCTTCACCGCGACCGCGCTGGGGCTCCTGGTCGCCGAGGGGAAGATCGCCTGGGACGACCCGGCCACGAAGTACCTGCCGTGGTTCCAGATGTTCGACCCCTACGTCACCCGCGAGCTGACGGTCCGCGACCTGCTCTGCCACCGCTGCGGGCTGGGCACCTGGCAGGGCGACCTGATGTGGTACGGCTCGGACCTGTCGCGCCGCGAGGTCCTCGAACGGGTCAGGTTCCTCCAGCCCGAGTTCTCGTTCCGCAGCAAGTTCGGCTACTGCAACCTGGCGTTCGTCGCCGCGGGCGAGATCCTGCCCGCGGTGACCGGGCAATCCTGGGAGGAGACGCTGCGCCGCCGGTTCTTCGAGCCGATGGGGATGAATCGCACGAATACCGACCTCGGCGCGACCGAGCGCATGGACGACGTCGCCCGGCCGCACACGCTGGTCAAGGGGAAGGTCGTGCCGGTCGCCTATCGCCAGACGAAAAACACGGCGCCCGCCGGGGCGATCAACTCGTGCGTCGAGGACTGGACGCGATGGATGCGCCTCCAGCTCAACGAGGGAACGCTCGACGGCAAGCGGATCGTGCCGGCGCGGATCGTGAACGAGACGCGGACCCCGCAGACCTTCCAGGCGACGCGGGTCGCCGCGGGCAAGCTGCAATTCTCCGCCTACGGGCTGGGCTGGGGTCTGCGCCTCTACCACGGCCGGCTGCTCGTCTCGCACAGCGGCGGCCTGGACGGGATGGTCTCGCTGACGGTCCTCGTGCCAGAGGAACGGCTGGGAATCGTCGTCGTCACGAACTATGACGAGCAGGAATTCTACGACGTGCTCCCCTACCACGTGGTCGACGCGTACCTCGGCGTGGCCACGCCCGATCGGAATGCCTCGATGCTCCAGGCCCGGAAGAACCGGACGCGCCTCCAGCGCGCCTTCGAGGAGAAGGAGAGCTCGAAGGGCGCGACGCGGCCGAGCCTCGAGCCGGCGACCTATGCGGGCGTCTATCATCATCCGGTGCTGGGCAAGGCGACGATCTCGGCGAAGGACGGCAAGCTTATTCTCCAGGTCGAACGCAACCCGGGACTCGCCGGCGAGCTGAAACACCGGAACTCTGACACGTTCCGCGTCGAGTGGGCCGATCCCTACTTCCGCACCAGCCTGCTGCCTTTCCGGCTCGACGAACATGGCCGGGCCGTCGAGTTCCGCATGAAGGTCCGGCCGGATTTCGTCGACCCGATGGAATATGTCTTCACACGGAAACCCTGATACCAGATTGCGCGGCGGCGATTGTCGGCCTTCTGATGCAACGAGTCGAGTTTGCGAGGGGACGTTGATCGTGATGACGAGGACAGGGCGGTTGCGTGCGGCGGGGATCGCGGCGGCACTGGCCGGGATGATGGTGCTTCTCGCGCCGGCGGCGGGCCTCGCGGCGCCCGTCGAGGTGCCGGGGTTCACCGTGACCGAGGCCATGATCCCGATGCGCGACGGCGTGAAGCTGCACACCGTCGTCTACGCGCCCGAGAAGGCCCAGGCCCCCCTGCCCATCCTGTTCCAGCGCACCCCCTACAGCGCCGATCGCCGCGGCTCGGCGATCGCGACGAGCCTGCGCGAGCTGGCCGACGACGGGTACATCTTCGCCTGCCAGGACATCCGGGGGAAATTCGGCTCGGAAGGTACGTTCGCCATGATCCGGCCGCCGCGCAACCCGTCCGACCCGAAGGCCATCGACGAGGGCACCGACGCTTATGACACAATCGAGTGGCTGGTCAAGAACGTGCGAGGCCACAACGGCCGCGTGGGCATGAACGGCGTCTCGTACGACGGCTGGACGACCGTCATGGCGCTGCTCGAGCCGCACCCGGCGCTGAAGGCGGCCTCGCCCCAGGCCTCGCCGGCCGACATGTTCCTCGGCGACGACTTCCACCACAACGGCGCCTTCCGGCTGAGCTACGGGCTGGAGTACGTCGCGCGGATGGAATCCACCCGCGGGATGCGGTTCTTCGAGTTCGACCGGCACGACACTTATGAGTGGTTCCTCAACCTCGGCCCGTTATCGAATGCCGACGCCCGCTACTTCCACGGCAAGCTGCCGACCTGGAACGACTTCGTCCATCACCCAGATTACGATGGGTTCTGGCAGAAGCAGGCGGTCGAGCGGTTCCTGACCCGCCCGACGGTGCCGATCCTGAACGTCGCCGGCTGGTGGGACCAGGAGGACTACTACGGCCCGCTGAAGATCTACGAGACGTGGGAGAAACAGGACGCCGAGAGCAAGAGCACGATCGTGGTCGGCCCGTGGAACCACGGCGGCTGGAGCGCCGGCCTGGGCGAACGGCTGGGCCCGGTGAAGTTCGACGCGCCCACGGCCTGGCAGTTCCGCGAGCAGATCCAGCGGCCGTTCTTCGCACACTACCTCAAGGACCGGCCGCTGGCGCTCGACAGGGCATACCGCCCCGAGTCGCCCGGGATCCCGCCCCGGCCGCGCCCTGGGTTCCCCGAGGTCATCAGCTTCCGCACCGGGGCCAACCTCTGGCGCACCTACGACCGCTGGCCGCCGCCCGAGAGCCGCCCGCGCCGGCTGTATCTGCGCGAGGCGGGCGGTCTGTCCTTCGACTCGCCGAAGGCAACGACGACCTCAACGACCGAGGCCGGGCCTTCGAGCAACGACTTCGACGAGTACGTCTCGGACCCCGCCCGGCCGGTGCCCTATTATCCGCGGCCGATCTCGCCGCTGTACGCCAACCGCCAGTGGACCGAATGGCTGGTTCAGGATCAGCGATTCGTCCACATGCGGCCCGACGTGCTCAGCTACGAGACCCCGCCGCTCGAGCAGGACCTGGACGTCGCCGGCACGGTCACGGCCCGGCTGTTCGCCGCGACCAGTGGGACCGACTGCGACTGGGTCGTCAAGCTGATCGACGTCTATCCCGAAAGCCCCAACGACGCGATGGCCGGCTATCAGCTCATCATCGCCGACGACGTCTTCCGGGCGCGATTCCGGAAGAGCTTCGAGCGGCCCGAGCCGGTCGAGCCGGGGCGAGTCGAGGATTACGCGATCGACCTGCACTGGGTCGACCACCGCTTCAAGCGCGGACACAGGATCATGGTGCAGATCCAGAGCACCTGGTTCCCGCTGATCGACCGCAACCCCCAGCGTTTCGTGCCGAACATCTACGAGGCCCGCGCGTCGGACTACACGCCGGCAACCCAGAAGGTCTACCGCGGCCCGGACCGGGCGAGCTGCCTGGAGCTGGGTGTCATCGACCATTGAACGGGATGAGATGAATGGAGTGATCAGCCATCGTCGCGTTTTTTCATGGACAACCGCGATGGCCTGACGGATAACAGTGGGCACGAGCGACGCCCTCCCCGAGCCCCCTACCCCGGACCGTCGCGATCATCGACCTCGAAGGAATCGGAAGGTGACGCCCATGAACCGACAGGACGAGCCGCTGTCGCCGGACGCGAGCTTCCAGCACCTGCGTTTGAGCATGGTGGGCGACGTCGCCCTCGTCGAGATTCACACGAAGGACTTCCAGGGCCCCAGGGCCGGCAAGGAGCTGGGCTACGAGTTGGCGACCGTCCTGGCCCAGGACTGGGCGCGCCGGATCGTGGTGGACTTCCATCGAACGGCGTTCATGAGCAGCTCGGGGTTTGCCGCCCTGTTCAAGCTGGTGGGTCAGGCGAAGGCCTCGGGGCGCCAGGTCAAGTTCTGCGGGATGGCCCGGGGCGTCATGACGGGCGCGGCGGTGGTGGGGCTGACGAAGATGGTCGAGGTCCACGAGGACCGCGCCGGGGCGATGAAGGCGTTCGCCCCGGCGTGAGTTGATCTCATCTCGGCCGATGGTGGGCCGCTCGAGGCGGATCGGGGTCAGACCGGGAACCACTCCGCCAGGGTTGTACGCAGCTTGGCAAATGCCCCGTCAAGGCAATGCTTCAAGCTGACCTTGCGCGCAATTTCCTCGTAAATCGCCGACGAGCGGGGCCGGTTGTTCAGGCGGAGGATTCGCTCCATCGCCGCCTTGGGGTCGTCGGGCTTGGGCTGCCGTTCTCTCCAGAGACCGTGATCCCGCAGCGCTTGTCGCAGGCTGGGCAGGTCATCCCGGCTTCCCAGAGCGGCCGGGATGTGTGGCGAATCGCTCCAGACCCAGACTTCGAGCTCGGGATCGATCACGATTGCCCGGGCTCGATCATTCCACCCCGACGTTGCGAGGCGTCCTTCAATCGACTTCTCAAGGCCCTCGCGCGTCTCGCGTTCACGACCGCAGCCCTCGCGGTCCAGCAGGACAATGGCATGGCGATACTGTCGATGAAAGGCGCGTAGGAACACGTGCCCCTCGCCGAGGCACCCGGGATCGCGCGAGGGATGGACCAGGATGCGAGAGACCACCTGGCGGATGCCGAGGGCCTTGTGCCGGCCAAGCAAACCCCGGATGGCCGCCTCCATGTTCTTGTCCGGGACCAGCACGATCAGGTCGCTCATCCGGCCTCCAGGATCAACCGAGGACACCAGCGGCGAACAACGTGCCCAGGTTGGATTCGCCGTGCCAGTCGCGAAGCGCCGGATGCTCGCTGCCGAGAACGATGTCGGTCGCCTCGTCCTCGGTCTTCGCGAAGCAGAGGACCGTGGCCGGATCAGCAAGGCTGAGGATCACGGGCGAATGCGTGGCCATCAGGACCTGGGCATCATAGACCGACGAAAGCGACTGGAACATCGTCTCCACGGCTCGAGGATGGAGGCCATTCTCCGGTTCTTCGATGAGATAAATCCCCCTGAGATCACCGAGGTAAGCCGGCAGGGTCAGGGCGAGCAATCGGAGCGTTCCGTCGGAGGCCATCCAGGACGGCACCTCCAGCCCGCCGTGATAGCCGAGCATAATGTAACGGTGCCTGTCGTCCGGACGTTCGACCGTGCGGATGTGCTCGAGGTCGGGGAGCGCCGTACGTAGGTGGTTGGCCCACTCGCGGAAGCGAGTTCTCGATCGGCGACGAAGGGCCTCGATCAGCCATGGAAGATTTGAGCCGTCAAGCGTCGCACCTCGCGCCCTCGTGGGTGGGCTAGCCATCCCAATCACCATACTGTTCAAGGCAATTCCAGCGACACCGGTCGCGAGCAACTGCCTGAACCACGTCGCCACGGGAAACAGTATTTCATCTGCTGGGAGGTTTCCGAGCGCCGCCTTCCTGGGACCAAGTCTGAGAGCTGGAAACCACCCCTTCTTACCTTCCCGCGTGAACAGATCATTTCCATCAGCATGTTTTTTTATGATCGATCTGGCAGACCTCCGATTGAAGGCGTCGGTGAGGATGGTGTCAGGCAGGTTACTCGACTGCAGGCCGCTCACCCGATTAGACGTCGTCGGACGCCTGGCGACCTTTAAGAGAAGCCTCTCTTCAAACAACGAAATCCCCTGCCGCCCCCGTCCGGTACCAATCGCGACCTCGTATCGAATTGCGTCGTAGCGGTCATCTTCCAGGGCCGGACGAAGATTGCCCGGAATCGCCGCCTCCACTGCGAGCTCGAATCGATCACCGCTTCGCCCCCAGACGAGATCCTGGAAGTTCCTCGTTCGTTTGAGGACCGCCTCCTCTGGCCCTTCTGTGATAAGGCTCCCCAGAAACGCAACAACGTCGAGGAACGTCGACTTGCCGCTGGCGTTCGGTCCGACCAGCACGTGGAATGGGCCAAGATCCTGGCGGATATATTTCAGGCAGCGATAATTGAGCGTCTCGATCCGCGTGATCATGGGATGGTGTCCTCGGTCGCCGGGTTCGAGACAATCCCGGCGGCGATGGCCAGGGCGACCCAGGCGGCCAGCATGGCGATGCCGCCGAACGGGGTGATCATCCCCAGCCGCTTCTCGCCGGTGATGCACAGGACGTACAGGCTGCCCGAGAAGACCGCCGAACCGGCGAGGAACAGCCATCCAGCCGAGTCGAGCACGGCGCCCGACCGGCCGGTCCGCGCCAGCAGGCCGACCGCCAGGAGTGCGAAGGCGCAGTACATCTGATAATGCACGCCCGTCTGAAAATTGGCCTGGAGCCGCTCGGTCGTCAATCCTCCCGGGATGTTGCCCAGCGACTCGAACCGCTTTTGCAACCCGTGGGCGCCGAACGAGCCCATCGCGACCGACAGGAAACCCCAGATCGCCCCGGTCCGCAGCCAGAACGTCGCGCCCATCTCGTGTTCTCCGTCCGTCTGTCAATCAATCAATCGATCGATGCCGAAGCGGGTGACTGCCGGGGTCCCGGCGATGTCTCCTCTTTATCATAATGCCCCGCGCGGCGCCGGTTGATGCGGGATTCTCCGATCAAATCACAAAACGCCGTCGAAGACCGGGGCGGGCCGGTGGCGCAGAACCACCGCGCGGGCCTCGGCGGCGAGGAACAGCGAGCCGGTGACGCAGATCAGGCCATCGGCCGGGGTGATCTGTCGGGCGAGGTCAAGAGCCTCGGCCGGGCCGGCGGCGATGCGGGCGGTCCGGCCGGTGAGCATCAGCACGGCCGAGGCGATTGTCTCGGGCGAATGCGATCGCGGGTTCTCGAGGTACTGGGTCGCCACGATCTCATCGCAGATGGGCAACAGCGCCTGGAGCTGGCCGCGGAGGTCCTTGTCGCGGGTCGTGCCGAAGACCAGCGTGCGCCGGGCGGGCGGGAAGCACGCGACCAGCGTCTCGGCCAGCGCGACGGCCGAGGCGCCGTTGTGGGCGCCGTCGATCACCAGCGTCGGCCGGTGTCCCAGGATCTCGACCCGCGCCGGCCATCGCAGCGATTCGAACCCGCGGGCCACGTCGTCGCGGTCGACGGTTAGCTCGGGCCTCTCCTCGGCCAGGACGTCGAAGGCCGCCAGGGCGACCGCCGCGTTGTGCGCCTGGTGCGGCCCGAGCAGGGGGAGCGGCAGCGTGCCCCAGTCGGTCCGCCAGGTCCGGGCGGCCACCCGGAACGGCGTCGGCCGCATCAGCGGCGGCTCGGGCGGCAGCGCGTCGAAATCGAAGTCGACGCCCAGCTCGTGCAGCCGGCACCGCCGCATCCCGGCGATCCGGCGGATCGCCTGCTGCGCCTCGCCCGATCGCTCGCCGCTGACCGCCGGCCGCCCGCGCTTGAGGATCCCCGCCTTCTCGGTGGCGATCGCCCCCAGCGTGTTGCCAAGCTGCTTCGTGTGGTCGAACGAGATGCTCGTGATGATCGACACCACCGGATGCACGACATTCGTCGAATCGAGCCGGCCGCCCATGCCGACCTCGAGCACCACCGCGCCGACGCGGCGCCGGGCGAAGTGCAACAGCCCCATCGCCGTCGTCAGCTCGAAGAACGTCAGCCGGCACTGGTCGCGCAAGACGTCCTCGCGCTCCAGGCGGTCCACCGCCTCGCGCACCTCGTCCACCAGGGCGACGACCTCCTCGGGCCCGGCCGGCTGGCCGTCGACGGTGAACCGCTCCTCCAGCCGGTGGAGGTGCGGCGAGGAATACAGCCCCGTGCGCACGCCGGCCGCCGACAGGGTCGCGGCCATCATCGCGGCCGTCGAGCCCTTCCCCTTGGTCCCGGCGATGTGGATGATCGCCAGGTCGGAATGGGGATCGCCCATCCGTCGGAGCAGCCGGCGCATCCGGCCGAGCTTCAGCTCGGCGGGAATCCGCGGCATCCCCAGCCACTCGTAGTTGAGCCGGCCGTACAGATAATCGAGGCGTTCTTGGTAATCGGACAGCATGGCGGGGCGCTCGCGTTGCGTTGCGTTGCGTTGCGTGGGGCGGGACTCGCTCCTCGGGTCCGGCATCCGGCGGGGCTCGATCCGTGAACAGGCGGGAGGGTGAGGCACGCGCCGACGCCGGTCCGGGTCCCGGCGCCGGTGTCCGTGTCGGTGTCGGCGGGGCCGGCGCCGGCCTGCGGATCCGCTCGGCCCGGGACGACTCAAACGACGACAATCGGTCGCGACGGCCGCGTCATCCCGGGTGCGACGGCGGCGCGGGCGCCATCCCCAGCAGGCGCTGGACCCGCGCGCAGAACTCGACGAGCGAGACGTCCTTGGTCCAGTAATCGGCCACGCCCAGGGCGAAGCCCTCGAGCCTCGTGTCGGCGTCGCCCAGGTTCGAGAGCACCACGACAGTCACCCCCACGGCCTCCGACGCCCGGCCCAGGTGCTCGAGCACCTCCAGCCCGTTGAGCACCGGCATCCAGATATCCAGCAACAACAGCGCCGGCGCGCGCGTGCGGACCAGGTTCACCGCCTCGCCGCCGTCGCACGCCTCCCACACCACGTGCCCCTCGCGCCTCAGGCATCCCGCCAGGATGCACCGCAGGTCGGCATCGTCCTCGGCCAGGACGATGGTCGCGGTGACCTTCCCGGGGCTTTCGCCGATTGATTGCATGATATCGCACCACGCCAACGAGACCGGCCGATGGCCGGCCCAGGGGCCATTGGAGAGGGGAAAAGATGCCCCAAGCATACCCGGAGATCGGGCCGACTCGCCATGCCAGTCGCCAGGATCGTGCCGGGTTTCGCGGCCGGCATGGCGGGGCCATCGTGGGCCGATCCGGCGGGGACGCTACACCTCGCCGGCGGCCAGTCCCTTGATGTAGTCGAGCGCCTCGTCCAGCTCGCAGACGGCCGCGCCCGGGACTCGGCCGCGGCGGTCGACCTCGTTCAGCAGCATCAGGTCGTCGTAGTGCTCCGATTCCTGGATCCGCGCCCGGGCGCGGGTGCCGAGCGTCCCGGCGCGGAGAGCTTGGACATCCATGTGGTGCTCGATCAGCCAGGCGGTGCGCTCGGTGATCGAGCCCTCCAGCGCCTCGAGCGCCGAGCCGACGTGGTCCTGCGGGTCGATCGCCTTGCCGACGTCATGCAGCAGCGCCGCCAGCAGGAACTCCTCGTCATACGGCCGCTCCTCGCGGGCCAGCTCGAACACCTGAAGGCTGTGATACAGCGCATCCCCCTCGGGGTGGTACTTCCTGCTCTGCTTCACCCCCTCCAGCGGCTCGAGCAGCATCCGGTAGAGCAGGTACGGGTCGATCTTCTCCTCGAGCGCATCAAGCTCGCCCTCGAGGTCGAGGTCCGGGTACTCCTCTCGCAGCAATTCCTCGAGCTCGGCGATCGAGGCCCGCTCGATGGCCTTGCCGGTGATCGAGCTCTTGAAGACGTAGTGCGCCTTGTCCTCGGGATAAAGCGTCAGCTCGAAATTGTTGCGGTCGTAGACGTGGACGTGCGTGAACACCCGCTCCTCGCCGTGCTTGACGATCCGCTTGAGCTCGACGTCGTACTGGCAATCCAGCTCGTCCAGGGTATTGGTCACGAGCGCCACGCTGTCGCAAAACACGTGGATGTCGATGTCCGAGCCCTTGCGGACGTGCCCGGTGCGCACGCTCCCGATCAGCCGGGGGCGGAATCGTGCCAGGAGCTTCATGAACCGCAGCGCATCGAGCCGCATGTCGAGCAGGTGCTCGAGGCGCTTCGGCCCCTCGTGCATCCGGGCCATCGCCTGGATCTGGTCGCGGATCTCCTTGTTGCTCGGCAGGTCGCCGGGCCGGTGGCGGTACTCGACGCCGAGCTGCCTGGCGGCCTTGCGCTTCGCGGTGAAATACTCGGATTCGGTCCGTCGATACATCATCTGGGCGGCCAGGAAGGCGATCTGGCGCCGGATGCGTTCGTCAGCCATGGGGAAGGGTGCGCCGATTTCAGCCCATCGAGGCGGCGCCGGGCATGGGAAGCGAGCCAGGGGTACGGAGTGGTAACACGCCTCGCTCCGGAGGAACCATAGGCAATCCCGTCTCGCGGGTCAAGGCCCGGCCGGGGCGGCGTTGCCTCCGTCGACGGAGGGTGTTTCCTCGCCGAGGCTCTTCTCAGCCTGCCGGCTCGCCCGCATCATGGCGCGGAACCGTCGCAGCGAGCCGGCGTAGGACAGCAGCTCGAATCCGTTGCGCCAGTGCCAGAGCATGCTCGACTCGTTGCCCAGGAGGAACGTGCTGATCAGCTCGGAATAGCCCAGCTCGCGCAGGCCCTCGGCGGCGTGGGCCAGCAGGGCCGAGCCGACCCCGTGGCCGGCACGCAGGGGACCGACGAAGATCCAGGTGATGTGCGCGTGCCCCTCGCGGCGCTCGACGCAGCCCGGCGGCGGCGGCTCCTTCCAGGCGAGGCTCCAGAAATCGTCGAGATCGACCGGCGGCACGAGCGTCACCAGGATCGCGCCGAGCGGCCGGGCGCGCGCCCGGTCCAGCGCGACGAGGCAGGCCGGGCGGATCAGCGGCCCGTCGCGGCCCTCGCGGGTGGATCGCAGGCAGGAGCGGGCGGCCTCGATCCGCCGGCGATCGGACAGGCTGGCAAACGGCTGCACCCGCGAGAACGACGCCGAGAACAGCCGGGACAGCCGCGGCCAGTCGCGGTCCTCCAGCCGGCGGATCGCCACCGGCTCGTCGAGCTCGATGCCGGCATCCGCCCCGACGGCCCTCGCCGACAGGTCCAGCCGGGCGCTGTAGAACTTCGGCCGGGGCGAGAGCCACGTCGCGCCGTTGATGTACTCGTACTTGTACGCCGGGTTGCGGGGCAGCCGGTGGAACTCCGCCAGGCTCAGCGGCAGGCGGATCACCCGGAAGCAGTCTTCGAGCATGGGGCGAACGGCCTTCGTGACAGGAAACCCGCGGATCGACCCGCCCGGCTGGACCCTTGCATCGATCGATCGATCGCATCGAGAGCCGAGCCGAACCGAACCGGCATGACGGCACGGCACGGGACGGCACGGGACGGGACAGGCGGGAATGATTCTATCGGATTCCCCGGCCGTACCCCAGGCAAATGGAAGGGATATTCCGGCACTCCTCGCCGAACGCCACCGCCAGGCGCCCACCCGGGGGCGATGGGCATCCGGGTGACGGACCGTTCGGCGCGGGGAGCTGACTCCGCCGAGAAGTTGACTCGTCACCACGAATGGCACGAAGACCACGAATCGGGACCGCCTCGGCCTCCATAGGATTCGTGCCCTTCGTGTGATTCGTGGTCGATTTCCGAGACTCCTCGCCGGGCATCACCGCCGGACGTCCCGGAGGAGCAAGGACCGATCCGCATGGGCTGACCCGACCCCGGGTGGTGTTCGGCGAGGAGTGTCGATATTCCTTTCTCAGTCACGAGCCCGCTGATCCGGTCTGGTTTCGGGAGGGCGAGAGACTCCGGCCGAGCCTTCCCCACGGCTCGGCCGGAGCCTCGCCCTCCCGACCCGATCGGAGAGCAGCAGCGGGTTCCTGAATCAGAGACTTCTCACCGGACACGACCATCAACCGCCCCGAAGAGGCCAGGGGCCCGCCGAGGCGAACCGGCGACGTCGGTCAGTCGCCGGGTCCTCCGAAGCCGTCCGTCGGGTCCGCCGGGGTTAGAGACCCGCCGACTCACGTCGCCGGTTCGCCCCGCGACCACCGAGCCGCCCGGGCCGGGCGGGCGGAAGAAAACGAGCCGCGTCCCCGTTTCCCCCCCGTCCCCGTTTCCCCCCTGGGTCGGGGCGTCGGCCGCTATCCGATCCGACGAACCATGACGGCGAGTGATCGCAGGACCGACCGTCAGCCTCTGGAACGGTGATGATCCACTCCCGGCCCCCGACGCTTCAGAATAGCGTCTGGAATCCCGCGGCGCGGAAGTGGGCATCGTTCGAGAAGGCGCGGGTCATGCCAAGACGGCGCATCACGAGGAAGGAGACGT
>DAIDHB010000339.1 GCA_027452145.1 Planctomycetales bacterium | reverse complement strand
GACCGCCTGCCCGCCCCGGCAGACGCCAGCCGCGCGGGGTCATACTGCGACATCGCCCGCGCGGCCATCAGGATCCCGAGCCCCAGTACCGCCAGCGGCGGCAGCGCGACGACCGCCGCGTCCGCCAGCCCGCGGCCCAGGATGAACTGGACGTAAGCCTCCTCGGCGTAGGTGCGCACCTGGAGCAGGTCCGTCACCGTCATGTCCCCGGCCGTGAGCACCGCGACCGCCAGCGCGGCCGCCCCGATCGCGCCCACCGCCCTCCGCAGGGTCACCATCCACAGGACCCGCCAGGCGCCGTACTCCAGCCGGGCCGATTCCTCGAGCTCGGGCTCGACCGCCAGCAGGCCGACCCCGGTCAGCAGCACCACCCAGGGCAACGCGGCGATCGCGTGCACCACCGCCGCACCGAAGCGTCCGACGAGGATCGGCCGCAGGCCCAGCACCTGCGACCGACCGACGTTCCCCAGCGCGCCGAGCCACGCCGTGGCGTGCAGCGGCATCGGCACGAACGCCGAGAGGGCGAGGATCGCCAGGACCAGCCTTCGCCCGGGAATATCGGTGCGGAAGAGCAAGACCGCCAGGATGATCCCGATCGGCATCGCCATCGCCTCGGTCTCGGCGACCAGCCGGATCGTCTCGATCGCCAGCGCGGCCGGGCGCGAAAGGCCGCGATTCTGATTCATCACCGAGGCGGTGCTGGCCGGGTCGAGCGCGGCGCCCGGGAGCTCCTCGGCGCCGGCCTCCGGCGATCGCCAGAGCGAGGCGGTCGCCTCGATGACGGTCGCCGCCGCCGGCCAGCCGATCAGCATCAGCAGCCCTGCGGTCAGGACGAGCTTCCCGCCGACCACGGCGAACCGGCTCACGATCGCAGTCCCGCCGCACGCATCAGCGCGGCCGTCCGCTCGTAGGCCTCGGCCACCCACTCCTCGATCCGCGACGGCTCGGGCGAATACTCCAGCTCGATCGAGATCGTCGCCTCGGGGATGTCGAGCTGCCGGATCGCCTCGAGATAAGGCGGGAAATCCACGACCCCCCGCCCCGGCGGCAGATCGCCGTGGACCCGGCCGTCGCAGTCCGAAATATGCACGTGGGCCACCCGGCCCGTCAGCGATCTGATCGAGTCGGCCGGCTGATGCGCCAGCGCCAGGTGCGAGATGTCCAGATTCGCCTTCACCGACGGACGGCCGACGTCGTCGAGGAACCGCGCCATGCTCGGCACGTCGTTCAGCAGCGACAGGGCGAACGGCTCCAGTTCCAGGGCGATTTCCAGCCCCAGGTTTTCGGCGTAATCGCCCAGCTCGCGCACCTGCTCGACCCCCGCGCGCCACTGCTCCTCGGGCGGGATGACCTCCTTCTGCCAGATGTATTCGCCCAGGACCAGCAGCACGTTCCGCGCCTCGAACAGGTACGCCATGTCGAGATAGGCCCGTGCCCTCTCGGCGTGGAATCTGCGGACGCTCGGGTTGAAGTCCACCAGCCCCACGGCCACGCACGCGACGCTGACGATCGGCAGCCCGGCCGCGTCGCACTCCTTCTTGATGAGGCGCTTCTCGCGCGCGTCGATGTCGAGCGGATCGGCGAAGATGTCGATCGCGTCGAATCCGATCTCGCGGGTCTTGTGGATCCCGAACGCCGTCCCGCGGCCCGACTGGACCCATGCCGAGTTGATCAGGCCGAGTTTCATGAGAGTTCGCCTCCCTAGCGGTCCGAATGTCGCCTCACCCCGCCGCCTGCGCGGGCTCGGCCGTACGGGCGGTCTCGCCGCCGCGGCGCCCCTGGAGCGGGACCCGGACGGTGAAGCACGAGCCGGACCCGGGCGTGGAATGGACCTCGATCGTCCCCCCGTGCTCCTCGACGATCCCGTAACTGATCGAGAGCCCCAGCCCGGTCCCCTCGCCGACCGG
>DAIDHB010000338.1 GCA_027452145.1 Planctomycetales bacterium | reverse complement strand
GGGCGTAGTCGGGCTCGAGGCGGATCGCCTCGCGGTGCGCCGCGATCGCACCGCGCACGTCGCCCGACTCGCGCAGGGCATTGCCGAGGTTGGTGTGGGCCAGGGCGAGGTCGGGCCTGAGGCGGACCGCCTCGCGGGACGCCACGATCGCTCCCCGCACGTCGCCCGACGCGAACAGGGCGGAGCCGAGGTTGGAGTGGGCCATGGCGAGGTCGGGCTCCAGGCGGACCGCCTCGCGGTACGCCGCGATCGCTCCCCGCACGTCGCCCGACGCGTCCAGGGCGAGGCCGAGGTTGGAGTGGGCCAGGGCGAGGTCAGGCTTGAGGCGGATCGCCTCGCGGAGCGCCGCGACCGCCCGGGCCAGTACCGCCTTCGCCTCGGCGCCGCGGCCCCGCTTCTTCAGGTGGCGGCCGTAGCAGCCCAGGTGGCGGCCGTCGTCGGGCCGGCGGACGACCAGGTCGCGCCAGACCGCCTCGGCCTCCGCGCCCCGGCCGCGCCGCTCCAGCGCGTGCGCCAGCTCGTGCCCGGCCAGCTCCGGCTGCCGGCCCCAGGCGACCGAATAGGCGCGGATGGCCTCCTCCGGCTGCGGCGGCCGCGCCCGCTCGAGCACGCTGCCGAGGGTGTAGTGGACCCGGGTATCCTCCGGGTGGGTCCACGAGGCCCGCCGCAGCACAGCGAGGCCCGCCTCCACGTCGCCCGCGCCGGCCAGGACTCCGCCGAGCAGGACCAGGCTGGCCGGCGCCCACGACCCGGCGTCGGCCCGCTCGATCAGCGGCCGGAGCCGCCGCAGCCGCCCGGCCCTGTCCTCGACGAGCAACGCGGCGCGGAGGGCGTCGCGGTCGGGGTCGGGGTCGGCGGCGCGGGCCGCGGCCAGCACCCGCGGCCAGCGGCCGCTCTGGACGGCCGCCCAGTCGTCCAGCGCCGCGACCAGCGCCGCGGCCACCGGCTTCGGGCGGCGGGCGACCGCGGCACCGGCCGCGGCCGGGTCGCCCCGGTCCGGGTCGATCCCGGCGGCGGCGAGGGCGTCGGCGTACGCCGCATCGGTCGCCGAGCCGTCCGGGTCGTCGGCCCGCTCCGAGCGGATGTCCACCAGGCGCGCCAGCAGGTCGCGGTCGGCCTCGGCGGCCTGCCGCCCCGCCTCGACCTCGCGGCGCAGCTCCGCCAGCTCCGCCGACGCCGACGCGCCGACGTCCTCGCCGATCCGGTCCAGGGCCTCGCCGGCGCGCTCCCACCGCGCGACGTCCTCGCGCTGGTCCCGCGCCTGGTCGCGTAGCAGCCGGGCCTCGGCCAGCAGGCGGTCGGCCCGCGCCGCGGCGGCCTGCCGCCGGTGCAGCTCGTAGGTGGACGCCAGTCCGCCGAGCGTCACGAGCGCCAGCAGCGACGCGGCCAGGCCGAGCTGGAGCTTTCGCCGCCGCCGCTCCTCGATGGCCTTCGCAACCGCCACGGCGCGCTCGCGCTCGGCCGCCTGCACCCGCTCCTGGACCCCCGCCAGGTACGCCGTGATCCGCTCGGCCACGACATTCGCGTCGTGCGGCCGATCCTCGGGCTCGACCGCCAGGCAGGCCCTCGCCAGGCCGATCAGCTCGGCCTCGGACCCGCAGGCGTCCAGCCGCGCCAGGGCGTCATCGGTGCCGCCGGCGGCCGCCTTGCGGAGAATCTCCGTCGCCGACCGGCCCGTGAACGCCGGCTTCGCGGTGAGGATCTCGCAGAGGATCGAGCCCAGCGCGAACACGTCGGACCGCTCGTCGATCCGGTCGGTTTCGCCCCGCGCCTGCTCGGGGGGCATGTAGCTCGGCGTGCCCATGATCGAGCCGACGCGGGAGAGGTCGCGGTCCAGGCCGCTCCCCGCCGTCGCGATCAGGGTCTCCGGGGGCGGTTCCTTGCCCGCCCGCTCATCGGCGGCGGCCCCGCCCCGCGGCAGGACCTTGGCCAACCCCCAGTCCATCACCTGCACCTCGCCGAAGCTGCCCACCATCACGTTCGACGGCTTCAGGTCGCGATGGATCACCCCGCGGGTGTGCGAGTAGGCCATCGTCTGCGCGATGGCCGCGAAGATCGACAGGAACCTCGGCAGGTCGTCGGCCGGCCCCGAGCGGGCCGCGAGCAGATCGGCCAGCGTCTGACCCTTCACCAGCTTCATGCTGAAGAACGGCCGGCGGTCGGCGAAGGTGCCCAGCTCGTAGATCGGCACCACGCCCGGGTGCTGGAGCTGGCCGCCGATCTGCGCCTCCTCGACAAAGCGGCGGACCAGGTCGGCGTTTTCGCGGAGGTCGTCGCGCAGGACCTTGATGGCGACGTCGCGGCCGAGGTCGGGGTCGCGGCCCTTGAGCACGGCGCCCATGCCGCCGCGGGCGATCTCGCCGTCGATCCGGTAGCGGATCGACGGGTCGGTGTCGGTCGCGTCGGGTCGGACGACCGGACCCGGGGTCTCGCCGGGCGCCGTGTCGCGCAGGAGCACGCGGGGGACGGGACCGATGCTCTGGGCGATGGTGTCGAGGACGCCGGGGCCGGCCGGCTCGAAGGCGCCGGTCGCCGCGAGCGACGGGGGCGACGTGCCCGACAGCGCGGCCCCCATCAGGCAATTCGGGCAGAGCCCGCGCGGGGCGTCGGCGGGCAGCGTCGCCCCGCAATCCGGACACGATCGTTCGGGTCTCATGGCGGAGTCCTCCCCGGGTTTCTCGACGACCCCTCGTCGTCGGCCTCTACCCATGAGAACGGCAAATCGCCCCCGAGGTCACATCAATCCGCGCGGAATTCGAGTCCGTCAGGCGAGGCCGCTCTGCCCACGGAACGAGCCGGATGGCATTGGCCCCGGGGGCGTCAGCGCTCAGGGGAAGGCCAAAATGCCCCAGTCGGAGGAGTCGCGACGCGGAGCCGACGTCCAGGATCAGACCACTGCGGACCCTGGCGGCTGGCCCTCTGAGCCGACTTCGAGGCTACCACGAGCGGCAGGCTCTATTGACCCGTGATCGCAGAATTGCGAAGAATGAAGACCAGCGTGATCGGGCGTGGGCAACCATCGGGACGAGGAGATGAATGCCCAGGGTCAAGGTCATCTTCTTCCTGGAGGAGGATGGGAGAGTCCCTGTCATCGACTGGCTCGACGAGCTGTCGGAGAAGGCCCAGGACAAATGTCTGGCCAGGCTGAAGCGGCTTGAAGACCTGGGACATGAGTTGCGGCGACCGGAAGCGGATCTCCTGCGCGACGGGATCTACGAGCTCCGGATCGGCCTGCGTGGGCTCAACTATCGCATCCTCTATTTCTTCCATGGGCGCGAAGCGGTCGTGATCTCGCACGGTTTGCTGAAAGAGCGGGTCGTTCCGCCCCGCGAGATCGACGGGGCGGTCGAGCGTCGGAAGCGATTCGAGGCCGACCCGAAACGCCACACCTTCTCGCCGGAGACCTAGCCATGGGCCGGAAGACTCGCTTCCAGTCCGAAGCCCTCCAGTACGCCTTCGACCGATACATCGGCGCCGATCCCGCGCGGGTGGAATCCTTCGAGGAAGAGCTGATCAATGCCGAGCTGGCCCGCAGGATCCACGACATGCGAATCGATGCGGGGCTGAGCCAGAAAGAGCTTGCCGATCGTGTCGGCACGACCGCTTCGGTGATCAGCCGGCTCGAGGACGCCGATTACCGGGGTCACTCGCTGGCGATGCTCCGGCGCATCGCCGCCGCGCTCGGCAAGCGGGTGGAGATCCGATTCGTGCCGGCCAGGGGGGCCACGAAGCGAGCATGATCCGGAGGATCGATCCATCCGGGAGCCGCGTGCGATGATCGGACCGCCCCGGGTCGTTTCGGGAGGGCGTCGCCGTTCCCGCCGAAGGTCACACATATCCGCGCGGATTCATCGGGCGAGGGCGGCGAATGACCTCCCGGCGTTGTCCTCCGGCGTCGGTCCGATCCGGCCGAACGTAGGTCAGGCTTTCCAGCCTGACGCGGGTCCGGCCGGGACGGAGTCAGGCTGGAAAGCCTGACCTACGCGGTCCGGCCGGGACGGAGTCAGTCAGGCCGGAAAGCCTGACCTGCACGGACCGTTCGGGACGCCAGATCGGGAAGTCCTTCCCGGCCCGCTTTTTATCGGGCGAGGGCGGCGAACAGGGCCCGGACCTCGTCCTCGACGTCGGCCGGGTCGGCGACCGTGCGGGCGATCTCCTCGCGGAGGATCTCGCCGTATCGTTTTCTCAGCCGCGAGGCGGCCATCTTGACGGCCCCCTCGGTCATCCCCAGCTCGGCGGCGATGGCGGCGAGCGGGAGATCGCCCCGCCCGCCGGTCAGCGTGGGGAGCAGGCGGGACACCAGGGCGGACTTCCCGGCCGCGGTCGATTCCGCCTCCAGGCGCGCGACGGCGTTCTCCAGCAGGCTGGTGGCCCATCGCCGGTCGAACAGCCGCTCGGGCGTCCAGTCATTGACCGGCTCGGCCGAATACCGGCCTTCCGCAACGACGCGATCGATGGGGATCGGCACGGCACCGCCGCCCCGCCTGGCGGCCCGGTCGCGATCGCGGCAATCGGCCAGGTGGTGGGCGCAGGCGGCCATCAGGAACGAGCGGAATCGGCCGCGTTCCGGCGCGACCGCGGCCAGGCCGTCGCGATCCAGAATGGTAAGAAAGGTGCCCTGGACGAGGTCGGCGGCCTCGTCGGGCGGATGTCCCTTGCGACGGACGAAGGCGTAGAGGGGATACCAGTAGGCCGAGCACAGCTCGGCCAGGGCCTCGCGGGCCGCGGG
>DAIDHB010000337.1 GCA_027452145.1 Planctomycetales bacterium | reverse complement strand
GGCGGCGCATGCCGGCGACGTGTGCGACGAGCAACTCTGGATTGGCTCCGCCCCTTACCCGGCTGGCAGGGCAACCAGATCGCCGCGGCGGATCAACTGGTCGAAGTGGTCCGAGGCCCTCTTGCCGAGCGTCGCGCTCCGGACGCGGAGACCGGCCTCGATGTTCCGCTCGAACGCCGCCGTCGTGAAGTTCGCGGATCCCAGGTAAAGAACCTCTTCGTCGACCACGATCAGCTTGGCGTGGACGACGGCGCGTCCTGGTCCGGCGCTCTCGAGCGAACGCGGGTCGTAGTAGATTTCGGGCCGCGGCTCGAAGGGCCAGGCATCCCGAAGGAAGGCCCGGGCGAATCGCCGCGCGGTCTCGTCGGCCGGCACGCCTCGCGCGTACGGGACGTTCGCGACCAGCCGGACGCGGAGCTCGGCCCTCCTCGACATCCGCCGGGCCAGCGGCTCGAAGATGTGGGCGCTGCCGTGAAACGCATAGCCGACCATCAGCACCGACCGCCGGGCGGATTCGAACAGCTCCCGGACGACGACCCGGGTCTCGCGGGCCTCCGGCGCCTCGAGGTCCGGGCCCGTCAGGATCAGCTCGGCCGTCGCGGCCTCCCGGGCGGCCTGCCGCCTCTCGGCCCGGATCAGCCCCAGGGCTGCGATCACGGACTCGGTCGAGCCGAAGACCTCGGCGGCCTCGCCAAGCCAGGTACGCACCGCCTCGGCGCGCGTCAGCAGACCGGCCCGGCGGAGCTGCGCCGCGCTCGAGGACGGGTCGATGCTCCCCTGGACCAGGCCGGCGACGAGCCGGTCGATCTCCTCGTCCGAGACGTCCAGAATGCCGGCGAGCCGGCCACGTTCGTCCACCGCTACGACTCCGTGAAGAACTCGGCCCCGCGGCAGGCCACGGTCGGGACGACCAGGCCGCGATCGAGGAAGTCGTTGAACATCTCGCAGCTCGTCTCGCTGATCAGCAGGCAGCCGTGACACGCCGAGCCCTGGAGGTAGCGCCGCTGATTCCGGTCGTCCGCCCGATGCTCGGCGCAAACCGGGTCGTTCGAGCAGAGCTGCGAGCCCTTCAGGGCCTCATCCAGGTAATGATCGAGCCGCTTCGCGGCGTGGGCGAGCCCGCCGAGCGTCCCATACGAATCCGGCGCCGCGGTGTAGAGCAAGATGCCGTAACCGTGATCGGGGTTGGCGTAGATCCGCTCCTTGATCGACGAGGCCGGGTAGCCGCACTCCAGCGAGATCGCGTTGATCAGCATGTGCGACAGCGAGTGGAGCATCACGTACGGCGCGCCGAAGAACGTCCGCTCGCCCACGCCGCGATCCTCGCACCACCTGGCCAGGCCCGAAGCCAGCTCGTTCGCCAGACGGCGCACCTCGTCCCGATCCTTCCAGGCGTCCACCTGCTCCTTGTTGAACTGGATGAAGACGCCCTCGCCCTTGTTCTCGAAGGCCGGAATCCAGTTCGTGTTGAGACCAAGCTGACCGGTCCTCAGCTCCAGGTCGTATTCGCCGTCGATGTCGGGCGAGAGGTAGTCGAACCGGGTGAAGCCGACCAGCGCGGCGACCTCGCGCAGTCGATGGACGACCAGGACCCGCTCCACCCGCCGGCGGTATCGCCCGGACCAGTGCGCGATGGAGAACTCCTCGGCGTGGAACTCGCTGCCGTGCTCGTTCTTGCCGATCACCGGCTGGCCGCAGGTGAGGAGCTCGAACTCGGCCACCTTGATCTTCCGGGGCGGCGGTCCCGTCAGGCCCGCTCGCTTCTCCTCGATGGCCGCCATCACCTCGTCGTCGCTGAAACCTTCCAGGGCCTCGGCGATCTGAGGGAGGTTCTTGAAGGCCAGCAGGGTGCCGAGATTCTGGACATGCTGGAGCGTGGTCTGCCAGTGCTGATCGACGGCCGTGTGGACCTTCCGGCTCCGGTCGGGCAGCGAGATGACGCTCAGCTTCTGCGCCAGGTAAGCGTAGCTGGCGGTGCGGATCAACAGGCGGTTCCACTCGGTGCACGGCTCGCGCGACTCATCCGCCGGCCCGAGCCAGCGCCGCGACCCGTCGCAGAGCCCGAGCGCGTGGTTGTCGGACCCCGCGGCCTCGTTGATGAGCCGCGACTGGCCACATTCCTCGCAGCGGACCCGCAGGTCGGTCAGCTCGCCGGTGGCACCCAGGTCGTCGAGCCACAGCTCCGTGAGCGTGCACTTGGAGGAGCCACCATGGACGAAGTACCCCCAGTCGATGTCCCCCATGTGGCCCCTGGTGCAGGCGCGGATGAACCGGATGGGGACGACGGCCTGCGGCTTGTCGGAGTCCAGCCCCTTGTACAGCCCGGTGGCCGGATCCAGCCATGCCTCGCGGACCATCCGGCGGGTGGCGAACGGCTCGCGGCCGGGCTCCTCGACGCGGCGGGTCTCCTGGGTGATCGACCAGCTCGGGAAACGCCAGGCGCGCACGCCGTCCTGGGTCTCGGGCACGAGATTTCCCTCGTAGGGCTTCGGCGTCGCCAGGGCGACCGAAGTTCCGCCGAGGATCGCCTGCGCCTTGGCCTCCAGCCGGGGCTCGGGGATCGTGGTGCCCCGGGTCCAGTAGTCCAGCCCGCTGACGACCGCCGCGAACCACGGCAGGTCGATCATCGCGCCCGGCCCGTAGGTCGTGACGAGCTGGCTCTGCCGCAGCGACGAGATGGCGATCTCCGACTTGCCGCTCTCGTTCCTGACCTTGATCCACCCCGTGGGCGCGTCGAACCGCCGTGGCAGTACGGCGACGTTCGGCTCGACCTCGCGCATTGACCGCGGCGCCTTGAATTGCTGCTCGGCCTGGGTGAGGGCAACCAGGCCCGGGTCGAGCATCTCGTGGAGCAGCTTCCGGACCCGGCCGGTGTCCGACTTGCGGACCTCGTACCGCAGCCGGACCTGGTCGCGGCCCAGCTTGTCGGCGAAGCGGGACCACTCGTCGAGCAGGCGCCTTGTCTTGATGTAGTAGGGTGATTCCTCGATCGGGCCGGCCCCGGCCTCGGGCAGGCTGAGGGACCGCGCCCGCTCGGCGATCGTCCGGGCCACGTCGTCGAGGTGCCGGCCGTGCTCGAGGATCTTCTCGGCGTCCTCGTTGCGGATCATGAAGTCGTGGCCCAGCCGCGCCAGGGCAACCGTCACGGCGAACAGGGCCCGGTCGAGCGCCCGCGGCGAGAACGGGGTGACGCTCGTCGCCTCGACGTTGCGGTAGAACGTGTCGTGGAAGAAGCGGAACCGCTCGTAGTGCGAGCGGTCGCGCGAGCGGTTGATGTTGAAGATCGTGACGACCAGGCCCGGCTTGTTCGCCTGCCGGCCGACCCGCGACGTCGCCTGGATGTATTCCGACGTCATCTTCGGCTGGGCGAAGACCGCCATCAGGCCCAGCCGGGGGATGTCGAGGCCGACCGAGATCATGTTGGTCGCCAGCGCGACGTCCAGCCGGCTCTCGGCGCGGAAGGGTGTCCCCAGTGCCTCGCGGGTGCGGGCAACCTGCGAGGTGCTGTAGCGCGACGTCAGCTCCTGGGGCTCGCCGATCTGGCGGTCGACGAACGGCGATTCGGCCTCGCCCTCACCGATCCGACGCCGCTTGGCGTACTGGCTCAATCGGCTGCGGACCTCGTCCTCGACCAGCCGACGGGTCCCGCCCAGCTCGCGCAGGCTGTTGAAGTAGCCAAGCATCGTCATGTACGGATCGGCCGGGTTGTCGGCGGCCTCGTGGCCGCCGCAATCCGCGTAGAACCGGGCCGCGGCCGACATCAGCGCGAGATACGTCTTCAGCAGCACCCGCTTGGCGCTGCGGCCCTGGGCCGCCACGCCCAGGTACATCCGGGCCGTATCCGGATCGCCGACCGTCCGGGCAAAAAACGAGTCGCGGCGGTCCGGACCGGGCGGCGGGAAGATCTGGACCGAGTTCCGGCCGAACAGGGCGCGGATCTGGTCGACCGCCCGGCGCACGGTGGCCGTCGAGGAAATCAGCTTCGGGCCCCGGCCCCGGCCGTCGCGGCACAGGTGGTCGATGGCCGTCTCGTACAGCCCGGCGATCGTGCCGAGCGGGCCCGAGATCAGATGCAGCTCGTCCTGGATCACCAGCTCCGGCGGAATCAGCGGATCGTCGAGCTCGATCCCGCCGGCCTCGTCGCAGTCGCCCAGGAAACCGGCGTTGCGCTGGTACGACTTCACCTTGCCGAACAGTTTGGCCACCTCGCCCTTCCAGGGCATCGCCGCGAACTTGTCGACCGTGGCGATCAGGAAGGCGGGCAGGCGGTTGTAGATCGGCTCATCCACCATGTGGATCGGCAGCCGCCGGTCGCCGGTGAACTCGCAGCCGTCGGCCACGCAGGCGATCGACAGCTCGCGGGGGTTGTCGCGATCCGGATGTAGAGAGAAGGAATCCCGCGAGAACTCATGGCCGCACCAGGGGCACTTTTCCAGCGGGACGGGCGGGCGCTTCAACTCCTTTATCTTATACTCGAGCACCCTGGCAACCACTCCATTTGGATCGCCGGGCGTGCCCATGTAGTTGGGCGTCGCGGCCGAGCCGACCCACAGGCCGATCTCGAACGGCCACGCCCCCAGCTCCTTCTCATTCCGCCGACGCATCAGCTCGAGGGCGCACAGGAGCGCCGTGGCCCGCGAGAGCTGGTCGAGCGTCAGCAGCCGCAGGGTGTACCGCATCAGCACCGTGACCCCGGCATAACGGGGGACCACGCCGCCGACCCCCACGCGGAGCCGCCGGTAGATCATCGTGAATGCGGCGAGACCCAGGTAGGCCTCGGTCTTGCCGCCGCCGGTGGGGAAGAACAGCAGGTCCACCGTCTGGCGGTCGGGATCATCCGGCCGGATGATCCCGCGGAGGTTCACCAGCAGGAACGCGAGCTGGAACGGCCGCCACGTCGGCTCGCCGACCTCGTCGTCGCGCTTGCCTCGGTTCAATGCCTCGCGGCGCCGGGCCTGCATGCCCATGGCCTGGTTCGCCAGCGTGAATGCCCGGAACGCCTTCGGGTCGCACAGATCGTCAATCCCCTGGCGGATGCGCCGGGCGGCGAGTCGGGCGTTTTCCAGCATGTCGTGGCAGGTCTCGACCCGCTCGGGATAATGCAGGTCGGACCGGCAATCGTCCTGATCGGCGATCCACGCCTCGTACTGCTCGGCCAGGCCGACGAGCGCGGCGCGGGCCTCGTCGAAGCCGGCGAGCCGACCGAGGGTCTCCATGCCGAGCGTGACGCCCTCGAGCCGCGCCGGCTCGACCCGCTCGACCTCGGCCCGGGGAATCCAGGCCGTGCGCACGACCCGGCAGCGGCCGTCGGCGTCGAGGTCCGACCTCGCCGACACGTTGTGCCCCACGGCGTATTCATAGACGTCGCGATATTGCAAATCGGCCTGGCGGTCGTCGGGCTCGCCCGACTTCAGGCCGCTCAGGCTCGGCCGTGGCGCGAATCCCTCGGCGCAGCGGACCGTCAGCTCGGCCTGGAACGCCATGCTCCGGTCCTTCTCGGAGCCATGGATTCCCTGGCGCTCATTGACCAGGTAGACGTTGACCGTGTGCGCCCCGTCCGGGACGAGCCGGCCGTCGAGTGCGTCCGTCGGCGCCGGCCGGCTCATCCAGACCAGGACGAGCCCGTTGGACCCGGGGATCGCCCGCCGGCGCGGACCCGCCCGAAACGTGCCCTCCAGCGAGATGGTCAGGGTCTCGGCGTGCGGGACCCGCGCCCAGGCCCGGATCCTCCGGCGCTTCCTCGGCTTCGTCGCGGGCCGGGCCGAGCTGAGCGCGAACCGGTCCTCCTCGTCGGGGGCATCATCGTCATCGCCGCCGCGGGCGTGCTCCGGCACGTAATCGCCCCAGCAGGCGGTGACTTCCAGGGTCTTCGTGGCGCTGGGGACCAGCACGCTCAGGCCCAGCGACGACGGTAAACCCGCGCGCTTGACGGTGACCGTCGTCGCGGCCTTATCCGAGTCGTCGATCGGGATCGTGTCGGCGGTCGGGTCCTCGATCGGGTCGTCGTCGGAGCCGAAGAGTTCGGCCTCGTCGTCATCGTCATTGTCGTCGTCATCGTCGCGGGGCAGGTCGCGCGAGGGCCGGTCGCGGGTGACGAGGAAGCCGGTGAGATACCAGCGCGAGGGGCTCTCCCTCAGCCGCTCATCGGCGCGGGAGGGATCGGCGATCGGGCCGACCAGGTCGAGGGTCAGGGCCTCGACCAGCCGGGCGCGGACCTGGGCGGACGTCATCGGGGCCTCATTCATCGTCGCCCTCCTCGGATTCGTCGTCGGCATCCTCGTCGAACTCGGCTTCGGTATCGATCTCGTCGTCCTCGTCGCTCGTCGCGTCGGATGGCAGCGGACCCAGGCCCTCGCGGCGCTCCTGCTCGGCCCGTTCCTTGTTCAGCAACAGCAATCGGGCGAGCACGTCGTCACGGACCTCGGGCCGCCAGCGGTAGCGCCAGGGCAGCTTCTTCCCCAAACCGACCAGCTCCGCGGCGAACGCCCGGGCCTCCTCGGCCGATTCGAAGAAGTACCGCCCGGTCTCGAGCCGCTCGATCGTCTCGGGCGAGGCATCATCGGCCGCCTCGTCCTCGCACCAGTCCAGGTCGAACCCGCAGGTCGTGTCGATGTCCGACCAGTTGTAGGCCGCCAGAACCGCGCGGTCCATCTCCGAGTGCAGCTCCCGCAGCCGGCGGATCTCGGGCGACTTCTCCTTCGGGTCGTGGAAGCGGTTGTAGGTCTTCGTCAGTCCCTTGTTGGATTCGCGCATCAAGTTAGCGCGGTACTCGTAATACTCGCGGCCGATCGCTTCCAGGGCGGTGTTCGTCTCCCAGCCGTCGGGGAAGGGAAAAGGGGCAAGGCAGTCGGTGGGTGTATAGATGCGACGGTCCTCAAAAGTGGAGCCGAAGAAAGAAGCCCATTCCATGTGCACCTTTGACTGCATTACGCCGAACGTGCTGATTGACTTGATTGGGAAGACGACAGTCCCGTGGCTGTATACCATCCCATTCGGTAGCAGCGCAAACGCTATATGCTTGCTTATCAGCGAGCAAGCCATGACGCGGTGCAGTCCACTAATCGCTCTGTAGAGTTCAACTCGCTTCTCCGCAAAATGCCACCACCATCGCCTGTATCCTTCTCGATTGTTCGTCATCCTGCCCGGCTTCACCCGCTCCTCAACTATAGCCATTAGATCGGGCCATTGCCGCGCTTCCGACTCGGTCATCTGCCCAAAGTTGATGACGAAACGATGATGGACCTGAGCAGCCTGGTCGTTGATCTCCTCCCCTCCGATGTAAGGAAAGATGCGATCCTTATTGCGCGGATCCTTGTCGATCAACTCCTCCATCGAAATGCGACGTTCACCAGCCCGAGCCAGTTGGTCGGCCCTATCACGGGTCACAGGGTTCGCAACCCCCTTGTTGTCCGTGTCGTCAAAAGTGAAACCCATACCGAGGACCACGCTTCCCTGAAAGCTTTTCCCCTCATTGGCGCGCAGGCGGGCCGGATCATCATGGTCGCCGCCTGGAAACAGAAAGGCGGAGATCAGCGAAACGGCGGGGCCGTCGAGGTCGAATGGCCCGGCCATCGGCCCCTTGTGGACATGGACGACGCTCACGACCACCGCCGCCTCGCCCGGCCATTTGAGCCGCTTGCGGGCCGCGTAGATCGTGCCGCCGTGCTGGCAGATCCAGCGCAGGCCGGTCGAGCGCGTGTCGCCCTGGCCGATCGTGTTGGTGGCTATCAGACCGAACGCACCCTCGTGGCGGATCAAGGTGAATGCCCGCCGGAAGAAGTGGGCGACGAGGTCGGCGTTGCCGTGCGACTCGGCGTGCACGGCCTTGAGCCAGTCGGGATAGCCCTTTGCGTGGCCCTCGGCCATCGTGTTCTTGCCCGCGAACGGCGGGTTGCCCACGATCGCGTCGAACCCGCCGTCCGCCCGGCGGCGGAGCGATCCGTCCGGCCCGACTTTCAGGAAGACCTCGGGGAACTCGACCTCCCAGTGGAACGGTTCGAGCGAGGGCTCGAGCCCACGCAGCACAGCCACCGGCCCCTCGATGTCGCGCCTGAGGACCAGCCGCGTGGGCAGGTCGATCGACTCGTTGAGATAGTCGCGGATCGTGTGGCTCAGGTCCTTCCGCCGGTTCTCGCGCGCCGAGGCCGTGCCGCCCTCGAAGAACACGCCGAGCACGGCGTCGCCCAGGAAACGCAGGAAATCGAGCGGCCTGTCGGCCGCGACGCGCAGGTCGCTCAGCTTCTCGTAGCTGACGAAATCGCCGGCCGTGAGGATCTCCTGGCGCGTCTTCATCGCCTCGGCGACCCGGCGCCGGAGGCTGGGCGAGACGAACGCCTGCTGGACGTCGGGCGACCAGTGGCAGGCCTCAATCTGAGCCAGCGACAGGCCGACCAGCGAGTCGCCGGGTTGGAGGTTGTGGTCCAGGAATGTGAAGGCATGGTCTTTTGCCAGCGTGGCCAGCCAGAGCGAGAGCTTGGCCAGGTCCACGGCCATCCGGTTCTTGTCCACCCCGTAGAGGCAGCGCTGGGCGATCAGGCGGCTGGCGTAGAGGATCGGCGTCTCGTCGGCCGGGATCCGCGGGAGCTTGCCGTGCTGGCTCCAGGCCGCGACCAGCAGCCGGGCGAGCTGCCGCATGGCCTCGACCAGGAACGCACCCGAGCCCATCGCCGGGTCGCAGACCTTCAGCGCGAGCAGGGCCTCGGGCGTCGGATCCGGCCCGAGCCGGCGGAGGATCGGCTCCAGGGCTTTTGTCACGATCGGACCGGTGAGCGTCTGGGGCGTGTAATGTGAGCCGGTCCGCCGCCGCTCGGGGCTGGGCAGGAACACCAGTGACCCGGGCGGCACCGGCGACGGCGTGAGCCGGCGATCGATCAGGCGGTCGAGCGCCGCGACCAGGTCGGCCTCGGTCCGGGCCGACCGCAGCGCCGCGGCGGCGGCCGGGGCGAGCTTGCGGTCGGAAAGCTTCTTGAACCGGTCCGCCCGCTTGCCGGCCGGCGTGGCGAGCAGCTCATCCAGGTCGACGGTGATCGGCGCCCCGTGGCGCTTCTCGGGCCGGATCGCGACCGACCGGCCCGTCGCGGTCTCGACCCGGTAGCCCATCACGGCCTCGTACCCCGAGCCGATCTGCTCGACCTCGAGCGATCGGTAGCTCAGCCGCTCGTCCCTGAGATAAAGCAGGTTGCGCAGCACCCGCAGGATGGTGCCGTCGGACACCATCGGGATGGCATCGCCGGCCGGATCGGTGGCTACTTCCGCATCCGCCTCCGCATTCCTCGGCGTCCGGCCTTCGAGGAACGGGAAGCGGTCGGGGTCGAACAGGTCGCCGCGCCGGGCGGGGATCTTGACGCGGTTGTCGGCCGATCGACCGCGGTCCTCGTACTCGATGCCGCCGTGGACGATCCGGAACAGGACCAGGAGCTGCGCCCAGCTCCCGTAGCGGAGGTCCATGGTGTCGGGGTGCCGGCTCTCGTCCTCGACCAGCCGGGCGAACAGGCCGGCGATCGAGTAATTCCGGACGAACAGGTCGTCGGCCGGGAAGATCTCGCGCTCCTCGGCGTAGAGCAGGAACACCAGCCGCATCAAAACGGTCAGCAGCCCCTCGTAGATGACGTGGGTCCGGTCGGGCCGGTTGCGCAGGCCATCCAGCAGCCGGGCGTGGGACTCGGCATCGGCCGCCTCGAAGCCCTTCAGCAATTCGAACAGCGCGGCGAGGACCTGCTCGGCGAGCTGGGTCGAGACCTCGTTCTGATACTTCCGGCTCTCGGCGAGGATCGCGTGCAGCCGCTGGCGGGCCGGCAGGACCTGGATCCTCTGGTGGTTCAGGAGCGCCCGCAGCGCCGAGCACGCCAGCCGACCGGCGGGCTTCAGCAGCGGTTCGAGCGGGAAGCTGATGTAGCCGGATTGCTGCGACTCGGGCCGATAGACCAGCCGTACCCCCTTGCCGTGCAGGATCAGCCCCAGCGGGACCTTCGTCTCATACAGCAGCCGCTCGAACTTCTTCTGCGGCGATTCGACCCAGGTGGAGTCGCCAGCGAGGCCATCGGCCGGCTTGCGATCGAGGTCGACATCATGGGGCACCTCCAGGCCGACCAGTGCATACGGCGAGCCCGCCTCGGCGGGCGGCGAGGCCCAGCGATAGGCAAACGACGGCTCGAGGACGTCGTCGTAGTCGCTCTGCGGCATGACGTGCGTGAGCGCCTCGGGAGCCTCGGGCCGGTCGCCGCGGCCGACTTCGGTGGCCGTCCCCGGCGTCGCGAACATCCGGGCGCTGGCTCGAGGGCGGTAGAAATCCAGCAGGGCTGGTTTCCAGCCGAGGAACTCGGCGAGGAAGGCGCGGGGATCGGCGAGGATACGCGGCGTCTCGTCCGGGTCGTCGTCCGGCCCGGGCGGGAGCCGGTTTGTGACGGTTTCCAGGGCGTTCTGGGCGTCGGAGGCGTTGAGCGGCAATTCGACCTGGGCCGCGCGAAGGGCGTTGGGCGAGAAGACCAGGCCGAGCGAGACCGGCTTCAGATAGTTGAGCCAGAGGTTATGGGTATAGACGGCGCGGTCGTTGTCGCCGCTCCTGCCGCCGGAGCCGCGCCGCGAGGTGGTGCCGCGTACTGTCGCCGATCGCGTTTTCGCCACGGGTCGATTTCCCCTCACAACCTCGATGCCCGGCCGATGTCCCGAAATCGAACGAGGGCTATCCCATCGTCGGCCACAGGTAGACGATCCCCACCGGCTCGAGCCGGACGGTCCGCACCTCGAAACGGCGGCGGATCCGGTCGGGCTCCTCGAGGATCTCGCGGTCGATTTCCACCAGGCGCTTCTCCATCGACCGCTTCTCGAAGGCCTTCTCGCGGCGGACGCGCTCGTCCTCGGCCGGCGCCTCGCCCTCGCCGGTGTCGAACAGCGCCGGTGCGGCCCGGGCGCGCAGCTCGGTGGCCCGCGCCCGGGCGCGCTCGTCGTCGCGGGTCCGCCGGTCGAGCTCCTGCTCGATGCGCTTCTTCAGCCCGGCGAGCAGGGCCAGCGTGCGGGCGGCCTCGGCCTCGCCGGCGGTCCGTAGCTCGTCGCGGAGGGTTGATTCGAGCGTCCTGGCCCGCAGCTCGAGGTGGACCCGCAGCTCGCCCACGTCGCGGCCCGCCGCGGCCAGCAGCTCGCTCCGCCTGACCTCGTCGATGGGGCGCGAGTCGCCCGCCAGCAGCGCCTCGTCGAGCCGCCGCATGAACTCGACCTCGGGCATCTTCTTCGCCTCGATCGGCCGGAGCGCGCCCCGCCGCGTCTCGGGCGCCGACCACTCGGCGCAGACGCCGAGGATGTCCTCGTGCAGCCGGGTCGCGTGCTCGCCATACAGGCAGAGCCGCCCCAGCAGGTAGACCAGCGGCAGCGAGCCCTCGGTGCTCGCCAGGCAGGCCCGCGACAGGTCGTGGTAAATGAAGCCCTGCGACTGGAACCGCGACAGCAGCCGCTGGGTGATCCGATGCTCGAGGTGGATGTGCACCGGCTCGGTCCGGGCCTGCCGGTCGAATTCGCGCTCGATCGAGCCGAGCGGGACCTCCCACGGGTCCTCGAACACGATCGGCCGGATCGGGCAGCGGGCGTGCCAGGTGCCCAGGTGCTCCCCGCGATGGCGGGGGGCGCGCAGGCTGTTCAGCGTCTCGCGCCACGAGGGGTTGCGCTCGAGCGACTCGGTGGGGAAGAAGTAACGGCGCGCCCGCGGCCGCTCGACCGGCTCGGGCCGCAGGCCTGATTCGATCTCCATCAGGCGGAGCGAGCAATCGAGCGCGGCGCGGAACTGCGACTCGCTGAACGCCAGCCAGGCCTTGCTCCGCTCCATGACCTGGCGGAGCGATTCGAGGCTCCTGCTCAGTCGGGCCCGGCGCCGGCGGTCGGCCCGCTCGCGGAGGGTCCCCTTCGCCGAGGTTTCGCCGACGTTCTCCGCGGTCTCGGTGTCCTCGCCGTCATCGCCGGCCACCTCGGCCTGCGCGGCCGCCGCGCGCTCCTTCTCATCGGCGGCCTCGAAGTCGAACATCCGGGCGGTCTCGGTCACCCGCGAGCGCTCGATGCCGCGGCGGCGCAGCGTCTGGATCAGCCCCTTGTCGAGCACGGTGCCGAGCCCGCCCAGCTCGCGATAGATCGTCTCGGTCTTCTCGACGATCCGGCGGAGGATCGTATCCTCCTCGCGGTTCTCGTAGAGAAAGTAATGGCAGTGGACCACCGGGGCCTTCTGGAGCTTGCGATCGATCCGGCCGTTCCGCTGCTCGAGCCGCGCGGGGTTCCAGGGGATGTCGTGGTGGAAGAGGTTTGAGCAGAACATCTGGAGGTTCAGGCCC
>DAIDHB010000336.1 GCA_027452145.1 Planctomycetales bacterium | reverse complement strand
CCGGTCGGCGGGGTCGCGGCCCTGGCCCGGGGTCGATCGAGTGTCGTCGCGGTGCCCATCGGAGTCCCCTTTCTCGATCCGGCGGCGCGCACGGGGGACGGTCCGGCCGTCGTCGCCGAGACGACTGCCGGTCGAGGGATGATGTCGCGACAGCGGACATCGCCGCCGCCCTCACCCTGCCATCGCCCGTCTTGTAAGGTCGTCGGATCGTTGCCACTTCGCCATCGCCGCGGGCTTCGCGGCGTCGTGATTACGCATCCTGGCGTCTACTCAAAGCATCCTCGCTGGCGGTCAGCAGCATATGATAGCCGGCGGCCGGTCTAATGCAAGGGTGTAGCAAATTTTTTAAGCAGCGGAATTCACCTGTCTCCTAAGAAAAGAGTCAGAACGAGCCGGAACGCCTGACCTGGCGCTGCCCCGGAATGGGCAGCACAGTTAACACAAATTGTCCTCGCGAAGCAGATTGCGTCGCCTTCCGGGTTTGCCCCGCCGGACATCTCCGCGAGCGCCGGAGGACCTTCCTCGGGCCCCGAGCGGGGCCGCCCCGCGCGGCGTCAACGACATGTTATCTTCAATCGGAATGTCGATTTGAATTGTGCATCGAGCGAGCGGGGCGCCTCCGGGCGTGCGGCCGATCCCGCTGGAGGCCGATCCTCGCCGCGCGCCGGCCGGCGGCCCCGGCAGTCGGTGGCCCGGCTTCTCCCATCGGGTTCCGGCGTGCTATATCCCCGGCAGGAGGCGGCGAACCGCCTCGTCGTTCCCGAGGAGATCCGCCCCATGCCCGCCCCCGCATCGACCCTGCCCCGACCCGCCGCCGGGCCGCCCACGGCGCCCCCGACCCAACGCCCCGACGAGGCCGCCCCGGCCGGTCGCCGCGCCGGCCCCGCGCACCGGCGTGGGAGGCGGCCCGCCCGGCAGCCGGCGGCCGACCCGACCCCCGCTGCCGCGGGCCTGGCGCCCGCCGAACTGGAGTTCCTGGCGGCCATACAGGAATACAAGCAGCAGAGCGGCCGGATGTTCCCGACCTGGAGCGAGGTCCTCGAGGTGCTCACCGGGCTGGGCTACCGCAAGGCCGCGGAGCCGGGCCTGACACGCTGGATCGCGGGGGGACGATCATGATCATCCCAGACCGACCGCCCGACCAGGCTCGGTGCCTCGCACCATCCGGCGACGGCGGCACCGCCTCACCGGTCGCGGCGAACGCCCCGCCCGCCGGCGCCGAGCGGCGGGACTTGGGGGTCACTCCGGCGGACCCGCAACTCCCGGGACCCGGCCGGCGGCGGCGCGGATCGGGCCGGTCCGAGGATCACCCGGGTCGGTTGACGCGGCGGCAGGCCGAGTGGCTCGGGGCGATCCGCGGGCATTATACCCGCACCGGCCTCTCGCCGACGCTGCACCAGCTCTGCGAGGCGACGGGCCTGAGCCCGACCAGCGCCAGCGCTGCGGCATCGGCGCTGCGCACGCTGGCCGAGAAGGGATACCTGGCCGCGACCAAAACCCCCGGCGGCCACACGCGGTACGTCCCCGCCGACCGCGGGGTCGGGCCGCTGCCGGACGCGGTCGCCGTGCCCCCCGAGGCGGAGCGCCCGGTGGCGCTACGGATGCGCGGCTACGCGGCGCGGTGCCGGGGCCGGCTGGTGCCCGGGACGATCGGCGCGACGGTCCGCTCGGCGACCGAGGCGGCGAGGCGGCGGGAGGGGTGTCAGACCTGGGCGGAGTGCGAGGACGCGGGGTGGACGCTGGTGCGGGTCCAGGTCCGCGTCTACCGCGGCACGGTCAGGGCCGGCCGCGGGCCCACGGCACGGCGCGATCGCATTCGTTGACCGAGGTCCGCGAGCGGCCGGGCGCGGTCGACTCCGGGCGAACGGGACACGGGCGCGGCGCCATCCCGCGCGCCGGGCCGCGAAGGGGCGAAAAGCGAGGGCTCAGGGGGCCGCTCGTTCTCGCGGGCCTCCGGCTCTGGCCGCCGATGAGTTCACACTCCGGGCCGCCGCGCCGTAGGATCCTTCGAGGCCCGACGAACGCCGGCCCGGCCGCCGGGATGGGCGATCCGAGAAACGGTCCGGAGGATGCCCCGCCCGATGGATCATCACGCCGAATCACCGCCTCGACCGAGTATTTCAGCAGCCCGCAACGACGGGCTGGTCGATCCGGCCGGTCGCGAGGGCCACGTCCCGCGGGTCGGATCGCCGCCCGCACGGCCGGTCCACCGCCGTGGCCGACGCCGCTTCGCACTCCACTTCGGCCTCGCGACCGGAGAGGCCCGGTATACGGGCCGCGGGCTGATCACGATCCCGCCCGAATTGACCCTTTTCGCTTGCCTCATCACGCCCGACGCCGCGGCCGAGCAGCGGCCGCTCGCCACCTGCTCCCGCGGCGGCCTGGCGCCGGCCGTCCGGGGTGGCACGTTGCAGCTCTTCCAGGCCGACGCCGGCTGGGCAGACAGCCGCATCCCCTCCCCGACCGGCTCGTGGGTCGCCTGCGCCATTGGCCGGCGGGAGACGGAGCGCGTCGCCGACTTCTTCCTGTTCGACTGCGAGACCCGGATGATCCGCCGGGGGTCCGCTGCCACCGGCCGCCGGCCGGGGTCGGGCGATGGCGTGCTGACGCTCAACCGACGGTCGGGCGGCGCATCGTTCATCGGGGCCATGACGGCGGCGGGCCTGCCGCACGAGGTGTGGTCGGAGGCCCACTTTCGGCGCCACCTTGCACGCCTGTTCGGCTTCCCCGGCCCTCCGAAGCGCCGCGCGATGGCGGCGGCACGCGGCCGTCCCGGCGCGGGAGGGGCCAAGGAGTCGCCGGGATTCGGCGACGTGATCGCGAGATGCCCGGTCGGTATCCCCCGTCGCCGAGCGACACCCGACCGCCGGCGATCCGAGGCCAGTCCGATCCTTCTCTAGCATTGAGGATGGTGCATCATGGGGGTTCCCCGTCCGCCGACGACGCCCGCGCCCGCATCGAGCGATCTCGTGGGCGCGATCCGCGAATCCCGCCTCATGTCCGATCGACGGCTCGACGGAATCCGGCGCCTGGTGGCGAGCGGGGATTATCCGGCCGAGCCGGCCCCGCTTGCCGACATCCTCGTCCGCGATCGGCTGCTCACCGCGTTCCAGGCGCGCCGCCTGCTGCGCGGGCGGGGGCGGGATCTGACCGTCGGGCGCTACGTGCTCCTGGACCCGCTCGGCCACGGCGCGATGGGCCGAGTGTACCGGGCCTGGCACCGGATGATGGGCCGGGTCGTCGCCCTGAAGGTCCTCCACCCGAGCCTCGCGTCCGGCGGCGATTCCGCCGCCCGATTCCGCCGCGAGATGCTCCTGGCGGGTCGCCTGGATCACCCCAACGTCGTCCGCGCCCTCGACGCCGACCGCATCGGGCCGGTGGCCTTCCTCGCCATGGAGTACCTGCTGGGGCTGACCCTGAAGGATCTCCTGACCCTCCGCGGCCCGCTCCCGCCGGCCGACGTGGTCCATTACGCCGCCCAGGCCGCCGACGGCCTGGCCCACGCCCACGACCGGGGCGTCCTGCATCGCGACATCAAGCCCTCGAATCTCCTGCTGACCGCCGACCGCCGAGTCAAGGTCCTTGACTTCGGCCTGGGCCGGCTGCTGGCGAGCGAGCGCGGGGATGCCTCCCTCACGACCGCCGGGATGATCATCGGCACGCCCCACTACATCTCGCCGGAGCAGGCGCGGATGTCGGAGATCGACGGGCGGAGCGACCTGTACGCGCTGGGCTGCACGATGTACCACCTGATCAGCGGCCGCCTGCCGTTCCCGGGCGAGTCGTCGATGGACTGCCTGGTCCGGCGGATCGTCGAGCCGCCGGCGCCGATCGCGGCGGTCGTGCCCGGGCTGCCGGCGCGGCTGGTGGAGGTGGTCGACAGGCTGCTGGCCCGCAACCCCGCGGACCGATTCCAGGCGGCCGGGGACCTGGCCGAGGCGCTCCGGGGGATGTTGCGACGCAAGGTCGCGGTCGCGGGGCCCGGCACCGCCTCCGTCGTGGCGGCCGCTCCCGCCGATGCCGGTCCGGCAACCCCCGTGCTACCCGGGATCGCCTCACCGGACCGGTCCGGCGAGGCGTGTGCTAATGCCGACCGCCCGCTGTCGGTCGTTGCGGACTCCGCGCCCGCGCCCCTTGCGCCCTCGCGCGGCCGCGACCCCGGCCGGCCGGGCTGATCGGGATGCTCGCCAAGGCGATGGCGCCGGCCATGTTCGGTGCCCGAGCGACCGGGCGATCCCGCACGGTTTCGCTGAAGCACTGATCGGGGCCGGGAGACCCCGCACTTCGTCGCGGCAGCACTTCGGAACCACGCCCGAATCGCGACTCCCTCCTCGGGGTCGAGATGAAGCCTACGCACCCGAAATCGGGCGGGCCGACCATGTGAATGCGAAGGGTAGCCCTCGAGCGGTACCAGTCCGACGTCGTCCGGCGGTCATGGATCGTGGCCCAGGCCGATTCATCGCGTCGCAAGTTGCTTTCCTCCCGGCAGCGCCCTAGTGTCCTGAGTTAGAAATTCGCCGACCAACCTTGTTCTATCGCAGGATTCATCATATAATCCAATAAAGGAGAAACATGATGAATAAAGGTGGTCGCCCCAAGCCCGTGCTGACCCTCACCGACGACGAGCGGCAG
>DAIDHB010000335.1 GCA_027452145.1 Planctomycetales bacterium | reverse complement strand
AACGGCAACTCGCCGGCGGCGGATCCGCCGCCGACCCGCCCCTGCGCGTCATGTCGCTCCATGCACTGGCCTACTGTCCTCGCCTCTTCTATCTCGAGGAGGTCGAGGAGATCCGCGTCGCCGATGCCCGCGTCTACGCCGGCCGCGAGCTGCACGCCGCGCTGGCCGATGACGAGGACGGCGAGCGGGCCGAGCTGGAACTGGCCGATCCGGGGCTCGGCCTCATCGGCAAGGTAGACGCGATCCGGCGCCGGGACGGCGCGCTGATCCCCTACGAGCACAAGCGCGGCCGCGCCCGCAAGGACGGCAAGCTTGCCGAGGCGTGGCCTTCCGATCGACTCCAGGTCGTCGCCTACGCCGCCCTGATCGAGTCGGCCACCGGCCAGGTAATCCCCGAGGGCCGCGTCCGTTATCATGCCGACAAGATCACTGTCCGCGTGCCGATCGACGATGCTGCCCGCTCCGAGCTGGCCGCCGCGATCGCCGAGGCGCGCCGGCTCCGCGACTCGACCGAGCGGCCCCCGGTCGCCGAGAACGACCGGCTCTGCGCCCGCTGTTCGCTCGCCCCGGTCTGCCTCCCGGAGGAGACCCGACAGGCCGAGGACCCCGATCGTCAGCCGACCCGGCTCTTCCCTCCCGACCGCGACGGCGCCAACCTCCACGTCGCGACCGCGGGGGCCCGCGTCGGCTGCTCGGGCTCCACCCTCGTCGTGACGCCGCCCGACGGCGAGCCCCCCAGCCGGCATGCGATCCGCGAGATCGATTCCCTGCTGCTCCACGGCCCGGCGCAGGCCACGACCCAGGCTCTGGCCCTCTGTGCCGAGTACAACGTGCCGGTCCACTGGCTGACCCGGTCGGGCCATCATACGGCCAGCCTGACCGCCACCGCCGGCCAGGTCCAGCGTCGGCTCCGCCAATATCGCGCGCTGGCCGACGAGGCGACCTGCCTCCGGCTGACCCGGGCGTTGGCGCATGCCAAGGTCGAGAGTCAGCATCGCTACCTGCTCCGCGGTTCGCGCGGCGATGCCTCGGCCCGCGACGCGATGCTCCCCGACCTGGTCCTGCTCCGATCGGCCCTGGCGCAGATACCGACCTCGCCCGACCGTGAGAGCCTCCGCGGCCTGGAGGGCTCGGCCGCCGTCGGCTACTTCCGCGGCCTGGCCCGGCTCCTGAACCCCTCGGTGCCCGACTCCCTCCGCTATGCGACCCGCAACCGCCGACCGCCCCTGGACCGTTTTAACGCCCTACTCGGCTTCGGCTACGGCTTGTTGCACACGGCGGTCATGCGGGCGATCCTGGCTACCGGCCTGGAGCCGGCGCTCGGCTTCTTCCACACCCCGCGCAGCGCCGCCTACCCGCTGGTGCTCGACCTGATGGAGTTGTGGCGGGTTCCGCTCTGGGACATGGCCCTGATCGGCTCGCTCAACCGCGGCCAGTGGGATCCCGAGGCCGACTTCGTCGCCACGAAGGCCAAGGTCTGGCTCTCCGATGCTGGCCGGCGCAAGGCGATCAGCCTGTTCGAGGCCCGACTGGATGAGACGTGGAAGCATCCGATCCTGGGCTACTCGTTGTCGTACGCGCGAGCGTTGGAGCTGGAGGCGCGGTTGCTGGAGAAGGAGTGGAGCGGCGAGCCGGGCCTCTTCGCCCGGATGCGGCTCCGCTGAGCCGGCGGGAGTCCGTCCGATGAAAGACGCCCGATGGTGGCTGGTCTGCTACGACGTCCACGACCCGGTGCGGCTGAGGCGCTGCGCCGCGGTGCTGGAGGGTTCGGGCCAGCGGATGCAGTATTCGGTCTTCCGCTGCTGGATGACGCCGGCGCAGATGCATCGGCTGCGCTGGGAGCTCACGGAGGTGCTGGAGCCCGAAGACGAGGTGCTGCTGATCCCGCTATGCCCGCGGTGCGTGGCCGGGATGGAGACGACGCACACGGCCCACCGGCGGCCCGACTGGCCGGAGGCCCCGGACGGCTTCCGAATCCTCTGAGCTCAGTTTCTGCCGGAATCAAGCACCGGCGGACGTGCCCGTGGTGAGCCATCGTGATCGACGTTAAAGTGTGTTCTTTCAGGAGTCTCCGGCTATTTGGCAATACGGAAGATGGTTGAAACCGCAGAACGCCTTGAAATCGCACCGGTTGTGGCGATCATTGGGCGGTTGAGGATAAGTTTTGTACCGCTCAAATCGGGTTGGCCGCAGGTCCTTGAAAAGGTCCGTCACCAGGCCTTACTCTGCAAGGACTTACAGCCGGGCGGTGACCCAGACCATGACGCCCTCGGGCGTTGAGCAGGATCACGTGGGCGCAGAGCCCGTATTCGTCGCCCGGGGTGACCCAGACCATGACGCCCTCGGGCGTTGAGCAGCCTGGGGGCCCCGCGTCGGCTCGCCAGTGGGCTGAGTGACCCAGACCATGACGCC
>DAIDHB010000334.1 GCA_027452145.1 Planctomycetales bacterium | reverse complement strand
CCGGGTCCTCCAGATCAAGCTCCGCTCGAAGCGCGACGGCCAGGTGCGTACCGTCAAGGCGGAGATGAACTGAACTACCTGAACTGAACTGATCGGACGAGACGAGGGGCGGCGCCGTCGGCCTTCAGGGTCGACTCGCCGCCCTTCCGCTGCGCCCGTCGGCCAGGAACGCCCGAACGGCCTGGTCCGTGGCGGCTTCCAGCAGCTCCGCCGCGCGGGCCATGGCCGTCTCGAGCGCGATCGGCCCGGGGCAGATCGAGAAATAAGCGTCGAGCCCCTGGGCGAGCGTCGCCTCGGCGCCGGGCCCGATCGAGCCGGCCAGGGCCAGGACGGGGCATCCCAACGCTCGCGCCAGCCGCCCGACGCCCACCGCCGTCTTGCCGAAGGCGCTCTGATCATCGAGCGCGCCCTCGCCCGTCAGGCAGAGGTCGGCCGCTTCCAGCCGCGATCGCAGGCCGACGGCCTCGATCACCAGCTCGATGCCAGGCTGGAGCCGCCCGTCGGCGAACGCGACCAGCCCGCCGCCCAGGCCCCCCGCGGCGCCCGAGCCCGGAATGTCGCGAACTGAGGCGCCCAGATCACGCTCGACGATCCTGGCGAAGTGGGCGAGGTTCGCGTCGAGCCGCTCGACCATAGCGGGCATCGCGCCCTTCTGAGGTCCATACACGGCCGACGCGCCCGTCGGCCCGCAAAGCGGGTTGGTGACATCGCAGGCCACCGCGATCTCCACGCCCGCCAGCTCGGGACGCCGGGCGGACGCGTCGATCCGGCTCAGGCCCTCGAGCCGGCCGCCGCCGGGGCCGAGTTCGCTCCCATGATCGTCGAGCAGCCGGAAGCCCAGCGCCTGGCCCAGCCCGGCGCCGCCGTCGTTGGTGGCGCTGCCGCCGATGCCGACGATCACCCGCCTCGCGCCCGCGGCGATCGCCGCCAGCAACAGCTCGCCGGTGCCTCGCGTCGAGGCGATCGTCGGATCCCGGCGATCCGCCGGGACGAGCACCAGGCCGGATGCCGACGCCATCTCGATGGCCGCGGTCCGGCCGTCGCCCAGCAGGCCGAAGGCGGCCTCGACCGGCTCGCCCATCGGGCCGTGCACGATCGCCCGGCGCAGGGATCCCCCGGTCGCCGCCACCAGGGCCGCGACGGTCCCCTCGCCGCCGTCCGCCATCGGCACCCGGTCGATCGCGGCCCCGGGCGCAGCCCGGCCCACGCCGCGCGCCATGGCCTCCGCGGCCGCCGACGCCGACAAACTTCCCTTGAACTTGTCCGGGGCGATCACCACCCGCATCGTTGCCGCGCCATGCCTCGCCCGGGTCGATTTCGGCTGGGTCCTGGTCCGTGACGTGGCCGATCGCCGCGCCCGTCCCTCTCACGCCCCAGCGAGCTTAATGAGCCCGGCCCGCGACCGTCAACGCTCCCGGATGCCCGGAAGCGCGGTCCGCCCGACGGCTCGTCGATCCATGATCCGTGTCGCCCGCTCAGGCCGCGCCTGCCTCGTACGACCGCGCCGGTGCCTGCGACTGCGGCAGCTCGAAGACGATCTCGTCTCGCTTCACCGACACGTCGTCCGGCGCGTGGATCCCAATCCGCACCGAATTGCGGTCGATCTTCACGATCGTGACGCGGACGTCCGGACCGATCTGAAAACTCTGGCCGAGCTTCCTGCTCAGGACTAACATGATCTCCTCCTCCGTGAGGCGTCTCGCAACGACCGGGATGACGTCCTGGTCATCACCGTTCAGCAACCAAAGTGCTCTGGATGTTGGAAAGAGCACCTTTCGTGCCAATGCTTCTCATCTCCTGGAATCCCCGGCGAATCGCGTCAAATCGAGGGCCGGTGACGAGCCGCACCGTCGCAAGGGTTGCCCGGAATGCGCCGATTGGCCAGAACCCGATGTAAAATCGTCGCGAATTGAAAAGATTTCCTGGAGTCCGCGGCATCGAGTCCCATTCGGACGCCTCCCTTGTAAAATCGTCCTCCGACTCGGGAAGCTGGAGGGGCTGGGGATCTTTGGGAGTCGAGACGAGTGGAGCGGGCCCATGCGGTGGATAGCCTCGGGGTGGACGATCAGATCGATCGGGACGCGGCTGGCGGCGGCCCTGATGGTCGCCCTCGCGCTGCTGGCGTGGCTCTGGCCGATCGGGGCCGGCGGCAAGATGCCGGTGGGGGGCGACGTCACCCAGTTCTTCCTGGGGCTGATGGGGTTCCTCAGCGATTCGCTGCACCGAGGCGAGATGCCCGTCTGGAATGACCTGTGGGGCTTCGGCTTCCCGGGGCTGGGCGAGAGCCAGATGGGGGTGCTCTACCCGCCGCACCTGTTCCTCTACGGGCCGGCGTTCACCGGGCTGATCGGCGGCAAGGGCCCGTCCACCGAGACGGCCTATGTCGCCAGCCTGGTGCTGCACACGATCTGGGGCGGACTGGGGGCGTTCTGGGCGTCGCGACGGATGGGGGTCTCGGCGGCCGGCTCGGCGCTGTCGGCGTTCGCCTGGTCCACCGGCGGGTTCTTCGTGGTGCACCTGGCGCATCCCTGGGGATACACGACCGGCGGTTGGATGCCCTGGGCGTGGGGCCTGGGCTGGTCGATCGTGCGGCCCGGCCCGGGCGGCCGGACCTCGCGATCCGCGCCGTTTTTGCTCGGCCTGGTGCTGGTGATGCAGATCCTGCCCGGCCATTTTCAGCTCGCGTTCCAGACGCACGTGACGCTGGTCGTGATCGTTGCCTGGGCCATCCTGGGCCGATGGTGGGCCGACCTGCGCCGGGTCCGAACCCGCTCGGCCGAATCCCCGGAGGGAGCCTGGCCGACGTTGCGGCGTGCCGGCGTTGTGATGCTGGCGATGGCGGTCGTATTCCCGATGGCGGCGGTGCAGCTCGTCCCCACGGCGCGCCTGGCCGGGATGGCCAGCAATCGCCGCGATTTCGAATATCTCTGCGGCTTCGCCGAGACGCCGCTGCACCTGGTCAACCTGGTCGCCCCGGGGCTGTTCCACCGCTCGTGGGCGTGGCAACCGATCGTCTGGGAGCCGTTCCACACCTCGCCCGAGGAATGCCTGACTTATATCGGGCTCGTGCCGCTGTTCCTCGCCGTCATGACGATCGCGCGCGAGTTCCGCCGGGATCCGGCCGTGCGGCTGCTGACGATCCTGGCCGCCGCGACGCTGTTCCTCAGCCTGGGCCCTTACGTCCCGGGCTTCCGGATGCTGATCGGCGTCCCCGGGTTCTCGTTCTTCCGGGCCGCGGCGCGATGGAGCCTCGCGACCTCACTGGCGCTGGCGATCCTGGCCGGCAAGGGCTTCGACTGCTGGCGCCAGTGGACGCGCCCGGGCCGCTCGATCCGACGGCTGACGATCGTCGCCGCGATCTGGATCCTCGCCGCGATCGGCCTGCTCGAGCTGGCGATCTGGAGCACCTCGAAGCCCGGATCGCCCCGCGTCGCCGGCTGGTTCGACGCGGCGTTCCGCGCCATGCCGTGGTACGGCGACCCCAGCTTCCGGAAGGACCCGAGCTTCGCCGAGGTCATGGCGAGGGCGCGGCGGCCCGCCGGCGATCCCCACGTGCCGCCCGACCTGGCCCCGTCGGTGGTGCTGCGGAAGACCGTGGACAACCGGAGCCTGGTCGAGCGTCGCGGCTCGCTGTACCTCAATGAGCTGTGGGAGACGGCCGTTGCGCTGATCGTGATCGCGATGGTCGTCGGAACCGATCGCGAGGGCGACCGCCGCACCCATGCGGCACCGGCCCTGCTGCTGCTCCTGGCGTTCCTCGACCTCTGGGTCCTCGGCCGGCACCGCTTGCTCGACGTCGGCCCGATCGGCCGCCTGGCCGACCAGAGCCCGGTGCTCGCACGGCTGGCCGGCGAGCCCCGCGGCTCGCGCATCGCGTCGAACCTGGGCAACCTGCCGATCCTCGAGCACGCCGCGCCGATTTTGGCCTATCGCACGCTCAGCCTGCCCGCCGCCGATTCGCTCGCCACGGTCGCGCAGGGGCTGATGGGCAGCTCGATGCACGAGCCGATCACCCGCGCGGCGCTGTGGGCGACCGGCACACGGCTGCGGATCTTCCACCCGCTGGAGATCCGGCTGGCCCGGATGGCCCGGCTGCCCGCGCTCCCCGGCGAGCCCGTCGACGACCCGGCGCTGGCGCGCTGGATCTACGGGGCCTCGTGGGTCGCCGAGCAGGAAGGGGAGTGGATCAATCGCTTCCTCGTCTGGCGATGCAACGACCGGCCGGCCCGGGCCTGGTTCCTCCCCTTGACCAGCAAGACGGATCAGTCCATCCTGGACGATTGGAAGGGCGACCCGCGCGACATCTTGCCGCTGTTCGAACGGGCCTCGCCGCTGGTCCTCGCGTCCGACCGGCCCGACGAGCTGAGGGTGCGCGTCCCGGCCGTCGAGCCCGGCTGGGTGATCGTCTCCCAGCTCGCCGATCCCCAGTGGCGGGCGCACTGGATCAGCCGGGAGGGCAAGGGGGATTACCTCGACGAACCGATCAAGCCCGCCTTCCGCATGCCGGGCGAAATCCACGGGGGCTGGCAGTACCTCGAGCCCCCGTTCAACGGCCGGTGGGAGCTTCGCCTGAGGTACGTGCCGGACGACCTTCACGAGGGCGTCGTGATCTCGCTTCTGGCCTGGTCCTGCTGGACCGCCGGCGCGATCGCCGTTTTGCTCCGCCGGAGGCCGCGGCCGGCGGTGATTCCACGATCTACGGAACCGGAAGAGATGGGGCCGGAGCGATGACGAAGACGAAAACGGGGACGGGCGTGGCGATCGTGGGCGCGTCGGGCTACGCGGCCCGCGAGCTGATCAATATCCTGCTGAACCACCCGGACGTGCGGATCGCCGCGGCGACCTCGCGCCAGGACGAATCGCCGCGGCTCGACGCGCTGCACCCCAGCCTCGCCCGGCGGATCGACCTGAATTGCGAGCCGTTCGACGCCGCGCGGATCGCCGAGCGGGCGTCGTTCGCGTTCCTCGCCCTGCCGCACACCGCCAGCCTGGCGGTCGTCCCCGACCTGCGCCGGCTGGGCGTCCGCGTCATCGACCTGAGCGCCGATTATCGGCTCTCCGACGCGCAGGTCTACGCCGACTGGTACGGCCACGCCCACACCGACGCCGAGGGCCTGCGCTCGGCCGTCTACGGCCTGCCCGAGCTGTTCCGCGACCGGATCCCGCCGGCCCACCTGATCGCCAACCCGGGCTGCTATACCTCGACCAGCATCCTGGCGCTGGCGCCCCTGATCGCCGAGGACCTGATCGACCGCCGCAACATCATCATCGACGCCAAGAGCGGCGTCTCGGGCGCCGGGCGCTCGCCCAAGCTGCCGTACCATTTCCCCGAGTGCAACGAGAATTTCTCCGCGTACGGCGTCGGCCGGCATCGCCACACGCCCGAGATCGACCAGGTGCTCACCGAGGTCGGCCGCGATGGCTCGGGGCCCGTCGAGGTGATCTTCACGCCCCACCTGGTCCCGATGGACCGCGGCATCTTCGCCACGATTTACGCGATGCCCAGGGGCACGGCTGTCGAGCACGACCTGATCGAGCTCTACCGGTCGTTCTACGCCCGCAGCCCGTTCGTCCGGGTCGTCGGCCACCTTCCGGCGACCAAGGACTCGGCCCACACCAATTTCTGCGACATCACCGTGCGCGTGGTCCGCGGCCGCATCCTGGTCCTGGCCTGCCTCGACAACCTGATCAAGGGCGCCGCCGGCGTGGCCGTGCAGAACCTCAACCTGATGCTCGGCTGCCCGGAGGAAACGGCCTTGATGTGAACGTCCGCCGATCCCAGGGGCCTCATCCCTTCAATCGCACCGGCACCTGGTTGATCCGGGCGGCCAGGATGAAATCGTTCTCGGTGAGGCCCTTCACGGCGTGGGTGGACAGGGCGATCGTGACCTTGCGATACCCTTCGAGATGAAGGTCGGGATGGTGATCCTGCTCCTCGGCAATCGCGGCGACCTTGTTGAAGAAGTCGATGCCCGCCATGAAATCGGCGACGGTCCACGAGCGGGTGATCCGCTTCGCGTCAGGATCGAGCGCCCAGCCCTCGACGTTGCGCACGGTCGCCTCGGCCTCCTCGCGTGAGAGCGCGGGAACTCCGCCCTCGCACGGCTTGCAGCGTCTCCGGCTCAGCTCGTCCTGGGTGGGCGCGTCCATCGGGTTCTCCTCATCTGATCCGTTGGCTGGCTACCGGAAGCTTTCGGCCTCGCCCGGGAATCGCCCCTCGGCGACATCGGCGACATAGGCCGCGGCTGCCGCGCGAATCTGGGGGCCGAGCTCGGCGTAACGGCGGACGAATTTCGGCCGGAACTGCTCGATGAGGCCGAGCATGTCGTGCACGACGAGGACCTGGCCGTCGCAATGCGGCCCGGCGCCGATGCCGATGGTCGGCACCGTCAGTTGCTCGGTGATCCGCGCGGCCAGGCTGCCGGGCACACACTCGACGACCACGGCGAACGCCCCGGCCGCCGCCGCGGCGCGGGCATCCGCGAGGATCTCCTCGCCCGATCGCTGGACCTTGTAGCCGCCGAGGGTGCGCACGGCCTGCGGCTGGAGCCCGACGTGGCCCATCACCGGGATGCCCGCATCGACCAGCGCACGGATCGTCGCGGCCATCCGCGCGCCCCCCTCGAGCTTCACCGCCTGGCAGTGCGTCTCCTTGAGGATCCGCCCCGCCGAACGGAGCGCCTGCCGCGGCGAGACCTGGTAGCTCATGAACGGCAGATCGGCCACGACCAGGGCGCGCCGGGCGGCGCGGGCGACCATCTCGGCGTGGTAGACCATCTGATCCAGCGTGACCTTCAGCGTGGTCTCCCAGCCCTGCACCGCGGTGCCCAGCGAGTCGCCCACGAGGAGGCAATCCACCCCCGCCTCGTCGAGTAGCCGGGCGGTGGGAAAGTCATAAGCCGTCAGCACGCTGATCCGGCGCCGCTGGGCCTTCCACGCGGCGAAATCGGGGATCGTGACGGGCCGGACTTCAGTTGGCATGCGGCATCATCCCGGCGGTAGAGACCGCTTCCAGGTCGGCGATGATGACCTCGGGACGGTCCACAATGACCTTGTATCGTCGGCGGACCGCGTCGTGCAAGGCCATTCGGCGCGGGTCATTCCGACGATCCCCCAGGTCGGCGAAGTACCGGGCGCCGCGATCCCGGTAGAAGGCGACCAGCTCGTCCGGTCCGCGGACCGCCCGGGCCTCCGCCTCGCCCCACTCGCCGGCCGCCCGCCGCGCGGCCGCCTCGGTCCACTCCAGCCGGCAGCCGCGCCGGTCGGCGGCAAAGAGCAGGGCCTCCGGCGCCACCACCCAGTCATCGGAACCGGTCGTTTCCGCCACCGCCCGCGACGCCGCATCCAGCCCCGCCCACTCATCCGGCGTGCGCCAGGTCGACCTCGCCTGGACCAGACCCATCGCCACGAGCACCGCCGCGACCGCGCCCGCGGCCACGGCGCCCCGGCGGCCCCGCGCCAGCCGATCGAGCATCAGCCCGCATCCGGCCGCCGCGGCCGGCGCAAGCAGGAGGAAATAGTACTCGTGATGCAGCTTGGGCGCCAGCATCGCCAGGGTGACTCCGGCCGCGAGGCTCCAGCCGCGCCAGGCCCCCGCGCCCCGCGCGGCGATCAGCCCGGCCGCCGCGATCACCGCGCCGATCGGGGTAAACGCCCGCACGGCCACGAATCGCGCGACCATCGCCCAGGTGCCGCGATCGAGCAGCGCCCGCGCCGAGCCCGCGATCAATCCGATCCAGATCGCCCCGTTATCGGCCGACGCCCGCGACCCGCCCCCCGCCGCGACCACGTGCGCCGCCCAGGCGTACCACAGAAGCGCCGGCACGAGCGCCGCCACCACCGCGATCAGGCGCGCCGCCCGCCCGCGGGTCTCGAGCCGCCAGGCCATCACCGCCACCACCGGCAATATAAGGATCTTGAGCGCCAGCCCGACGGCCAGCAGCACCCAGCCCACGCCCAGCCACGCCCGCCGGCCCGACGGTCGCGCCGCGTCGATCGCCCGATCCCAGCACGCCAGCCCGGCCAGCACGGCGCCCAGCATCGCCATGTCGGGCTGGAACGCCCGGCCATACCGGATCGTCACCGGGAACGCGGCGAACATCCCCGCGGCCAGGAGCGCCGCCCTCGAGCCGCCTCGCCGCGCCGCCAGGACAAACAGCCCCCAGGCCGCGACGGCCGTCGCGATCGCCGACAGCACGCGGCCCGACGACTCGAGGCCCAGCATCGACCCCGTCGCCCGATCGAGCACGACGACCCCAAGCCCGTACAGCGGCGGCTCGACGAGGAAGTAATTCGGCGACGGCGCCGTATCCAGCCGCGGCCACAGCACCCCGGAGCCCCGCTCGAGGTTGCGCGCCACCATCGCCGTCGGGATCTGCCGTCCCACGTAGTTCTCGACGATCGGCTGGCCCGGGCCGACGGCGCGCACCGCGAACGCCGCCGCCAGGATCGCCGCCAGCGCCCAGCGTACCGCTCGCCCCTCGACCCGGCCGCACGCCTCATCGCCGGCTCGCATCACCGCGCCCCTCCCTGGACCGTTCCCGCCGAATTCCTTCGTGATTTCGTTGCGCCAGCAGAAGCCAGAGGCTCTCACACGTACGATCTTCCCGGGCGAAAATCTATTTGCAATCGCCCCCGGAACTTGCCACGATGAGGCATCGTCCCATTTCCCCATTTCCGGTCAAGAGCGTGGGTCCAGGGAACGGCATCCACTCAGTTCGCGGGCCGCGCTCGCTCCGAGCCTGTCTTTGTGCGGAGGGAGGACTCCCATGCTGGTGCGCGACGTGCTGCAAGCGAAGGGGCATCGGATCATCACGATCGACTGCGAGGCCACCGTGGGCGAGGCGGTGGCCAGGCTGGTGCAGAACAACATCGGCTCGCTGCCGGTCGTCGACGAGGACAACCATCTCGTCGGCATCTTCAGCGAGCGCGACGTCCTGCGCGTCATCCACAACCGCGGCGAGGGATTCGGCCGGCTGCCGATCCGCGAGGTCATGACCCGCGACCCGATCACCTGCCGCCCGGATGAGGGCGTCGAGGACGTCATGGGCCTCATGAGCGATCGCCGGATCGCCAAGGTCCCCATTACCCAGGACGGCGAGCTGATCGGCATCGTCTCGGTCGGCGACGTCATCAAGGCCGTGCACGAGAACCTCCAGCACGAGAACCACCAACTGATGTCCTACATCCATGGGACCGTCTGATGGGCCGAGGACAGGTCTCCCGCGCTTCCCCAGGCCTTCGGTCGCGCGGGAGACCCTCGGTCAGGCTTCCCGGCGGGGTCGGAGACCCGCGCCGAACAGGGCCGGCTTCCCGCCGGGTCGGAGACCCGCGCCGAGCAGAATCGCGCCGAGGGAATCACCCCGAGCCTCCTGCCTTCCTGGCCCCTAACCCCTAATCCCTAACCCCTACCTGAGGCCGAGGGTTCCGCTCCGCCGGGATCGGTCCGTTCCATCGGCCGAAGAGCGCCGTCAGCTCGGCCAGGCGATCGGTGACATCCCCGTCCACCTGCCCGGATTTGAACCGCCATGACCAGTTCCCCTGAGCCTTGCCGGGGAAGTTCATCCGGGCGTCGCTGTCCAGCCCCAGGACGTCCTGCATCGGGATGATCACGGTGTCGGCAACCGAGGCGAAGAGCACGCGCGTCATGTCCCAGTGGATCTCGCTCCCGTCCGAGTTCGCATACCGACGGGCGAAGGCGCGGGCGCCCTCGACCTCCTCGCGCGGCTGCGTGGTCGTCGCCTCCTGCGAGTGGTGCCAGCCGTAGGTCGTGTCGTTGTCGTGCGTACCCGTGTAGGCGATGCAATTCCTGATATATCGGTGCGGCAGGTATTTCTCCATGTCCGGATCGGCGTCGAAGCCGAACTGGATCACGACCATGCCGGGCAGGCCGAAGTCGTCGCGCAGCGCCTCGACCTCGGGCGTGATGACGCCCAGGTCCTCGGCGATCAGCGGGACGGTGCCCAGCTCCTCGCGCACGGCCTGGAAGAACCGCCGCCCCGGGGCGGGTCGCCACTCGCCGGTCGCCGCGGTCTTCGAGCCGGCCGGCACCGCCCAGAACGCCTCGAAGGCGCGGAAGTGGTCGATCCGCACCACATCCACGCGGCCGAGCAGCGCCTTGAGGCGCAGCAGCCACCAGGCGAACCCTTCCCGCTCGTGCGCCTCCCACCTGTAGAGCGGGTTGCCCCAGAGCTGGCCGTCCTCGCTGAAGAAATCGGGCGGCACGCCCGCCATGATCGTCGGCCGGCCGTGCTCGTCGAGGTGGTAGAGCTGGGGATGCGCCCAGACGTCGGCGCTGTCATGCGCCACGAAGATCGGGACATCCCCGATGAACCGGATGCCGCGCTCCTTGCCGGCGGCGCGCAGCTCCTGCCACTGGGTCTCGAAGGCGTACTGGACGAACTCGTGATACCTGATCCCCTCCGCCACGCGGTCGCGCCACCGGGCGAGCGCCTCGGGCCGGCGATGGACCAGCTCGGGCTCCCACTCGTACCACGGCGCCCCGTCGTGCGCGTCGCGCAGGGCCTGGAAGAGGACGTAGTCGTCCAGCCACGCGCGGTGCTCGGTCCAGAACGCGTCGAAGCCCGGATCATTCCCGGCAGCGACGAATCCCCGGAACGCCCGCCGCAGCAGTTTTTCCTTCATCCGGGCGGCCTCGTCGTAGTCGACCCGGCCGGGCGGCACGTCGGGCAGCGCGGCCAGCTCGTCGCGGTCGAGCCAGCCCCGCTCGGCCAGCCCGTCGAGGCTGATGAGCAGCGGGTTCCCCGCGAACGACGACGGCGACTGATACGGTGACCCGCCGTACCCGACGGGCCCCAGGGGCAGCGTCTGCCACCAGGTCTGGCCGGTCTCCGCCAGCCAGTCGAGGAACCGGTGCGCCTCGGGCCCCAGGTCGCCGATCCCGTATCGGCCCGGCAGCGAGGTGGGATGCAGCAGGATGCCGCTGGCTCGGGGGAGCTCCATGATCCGTTCTCTCCTGATCCTTCCTTCCGCGAGCGGGGACCCGGCAACACGCAACGAGCAAGACAGGGCAAGACAGGGCAGGGTATGGGGGTGCGGCCAGGCCGTCCCCATGCGAGGCTCATGCCTCCAGATCAGCAAGGAACCGCTCGAGCTCCCGGCGGAACGCCGCCTGGTCCTCGACGTGCGGGATGTGGCCGACCTCCGGCATCACGACCATCCGCGCCCCGGGAATCCGCGCCGCCAGCTCGGCGGCCACGCGAGGCGGGTTAACCAGGTCGAGCTCGCCGACCAGCACGAGGCAGGGAACCCCGATCCCGCCCAGCCGGCCCCGACTGTCGTGCTCCGACGCCGCGACCGCCTGCCGGGCGAAGGCCTCGGGATCCTGCGGCCAGGGGTTCCGCTCGGCGAACTGGATCATCCCCTCGACCTGGCCCGGCTGGCGGTAGAACGCCGGGCCGACCAGCCAGGGGAGCACCGCGCGGGTGAACCCGCCGGCGTCGAGCGTCCGCCGGAGCGTGACCCAGGACTCGAGCACCGCCTTGCGCCAGTCGTCCGCGCCGGCGTGGGTCGACACCAGGGCCAGGCTCCGGACGGTCTCCGGATGCCGCAGCGCGAGTTCCTGCGCCACCAGCCCGCCGAGCGACTGGCCGACCACGTGCGCCGGCGCCGCGGCGATCGCGTCGAGCCAGCCGGCCACGTCCTCGGCCATGTCCGCGGTGGTATAGGGCCCGTCGGCCCGGTCGCTCCGCCCGGCGTCGCGGGCGTCGAAGCCCAGCGTCCGGAACCGCGCGCCGAAGTGCCGCTGCGTCCGGTTGAACGCGCGATGGTCGCCGCCCAGCCCGCTCAGGAACACGAGCGGCGCGCCGTCGGTCCCCACTTCCTCGTAGAAGAACGATCGACCCGAAACAATAACCTTGGACATGGGCGGAATCGGCAACCTATCGCGATGACCCATCCGAACACGACACGCCGGCAACCCGATCCTGCCCAGCGTAAAGAGAAACTCGGCTTTGGGAAGGGCAAAAACCGCGCCGACCGCCTGGCAGCCGTCTATTTCTTCCGGCGCGGCTTGCGAGCCGGCGCTTTCCGAGCAGCGCTCGGCCGCTCCAGATACTGGCGAATTTCCTCCTCCGGCAAAACCGGCAGCACCTCCGCCGAAAGGGCGCGCAGCATCTCCACCGGCAATGCCCTTACGGCCTCAGCCAACTCCTTCGGCGGCAGCTCGTGCAGGTGCTCCTTGATGTAATCGCGGCGGAAGTCCTTCATCGTGTACGACACGGTCATCCCCTCCGCACGAAAACGCTGGAATAGCTGCTCCAGCAACTCGCTCGTATCCTCCGAGCGGCGCTGGTAGGTGCCGCCGGCAAACTGCACCAGCTTCGGCGACGCGCTGAACAGGTGCAACGGCGCGTTGTGGGCCTCGCGCGGCAGCTCCCCCGCCACGACCACGCGGATCGTGTCCGTTCCCCAGAGGCAATCATACACCCCGGGTCCACGCTCCTGCCACGGCACCTCCCGCGGCAGGTACCGGGGCCGACGCGCACACACGGCGAACAGCCGGAACTCCTCCTCGGACAGCAGGTCGGAGTCTGTCCCAGGAGCCCACGAAGTGGGCGCAAGGACGTAGCCGGGGGGCGTCAGCCCCCCGGACCGCCATGCGAACCCTCATCTCCCCGCCATCGTGTCACCCTCCCGGCCGCGACCCCGCCACGCGGGGTCGCGGCCGGGAGGGTCCGTCGGGAGGATTCGGTGTGTGACGCTACGGTCCGACCCCGGGGGGCTGACGCCCCCCGGCTACGTCCGATCGCCCCCTGACGGGGGCTCGGGGCCCTTCCCGGACAGACTCTAACTCGCCGCCCCATCCCCGCGCCCGAACACCCGCCGCGGGTTGTCCAGCAGGATCAACCGCGCGACCTCGAGCGCCTGCTCGGCCGTCCAGCCGCGCCCGCGGATCGCCTCATCCGCCAGCACGCCCGCCAGCACCCGGCGGTACATGTTGAACTTGGGCAGGATGAATTCCAGCTTGTACGCGTCGGAATAGTACCCCAGCAGCTTGACCTTCGGCAGCGCCTGGATCCTCGCACGCAAATCCGCCGCGATGAAGGCCGGAACGTTCGAGTACCACCAGTGGCCCATCGGCAGGACATTCGGGAAGATCCAGGAATAGGCGACCAGCTCGGCGGCGGCGTCGGGGGAAAGCGTCGAGACTGGAAAGGTCACACCGGAGAAGTGGTTGAACAGCTCGCGATAGTCGTGCAGGCTGACCCGCCGGTCGAAAAGGTCCCGGCCGCCGGCGACTCCGGCCGGGTAGACGTTCCGCACCGGGCCGATCATCAGGTCGAACGGCAGGCGGTAGTCGGCGCAGAACTCGGCGAGCGTCCAGAACGCCGCGCAGCGGATTTCCTCGCGTTCGTCGGGGCGAAGGTCCATGCCGTGGATTGCCTTGCGGATCGGCGTGACCGCCCGGCGCGGCGTGGCGCGCCTCGGAAGAAAATCGGGCGGCAGACTGATGGCGCAGGCCCGGGCCCCTCGGCCGACGAACCGCTCGAACAGCTTGCCGATCGCCGAGCGCAGGCCGGCCAGGTCGTGCACCTCGACCCCGGTGGCGGCCCGCAATCGCTCGATCGTGCGCGGCTCGTGCAGCCGCAGGACCAGGTCGTCCGTCCGCAGGCACGGCACGTACTGCGAGGTATCCCAGCCCTCCAGCGGGTCGTCGAAGTCATTCGTCAGGAACACGGCCTCGAGCCGGGTGGCCGTCCAGACCTCGCGGTCCCACGCGTCGCCGTCCTTCCGATGATCGGCCAGGTCGAGCAATTCGCCGATCGAGCTCGGCGTGATCCGGTCGTGCGGGAACCGGTGGAACGTCCGGGCGATCTCGATGAGCCAGGAGTACTGGACCGTGGTGTCGATCCGGTCGAGCCACATGGCGAGGTTCCGCGCGCGGGTCTCGGGATCGAGCCCGGGGGCGACCAGATCCGCCGGCATCCCCGCCGAGTGCGCCAGCTCGGTATAGTAGTGATACCCCAGCACCTCATCGAGGTGCCGGGCGGCCGGGCGGTGCGGGTCGATGTGCGAATGCGGGTCGTAGATCGGCCAGCGCGCCATCTCCGCGAAGAGCTCACCCTCGATGGTCATCGGTCCATTGTCCTTGTTCATCCGAGATCTCATGAGAACCGGCGAGACGACTGCCCAGACCGCGCCCGGCCTCCCGATCCGGCCAGCGCACCCGAGACCACTCTAGAAATTCCGGGCCCGGCCCACAACGGACAACGGACAAGCCAATGAAGGTGATAGTTACCGGCGGCGGAACGATCGCGCCGGTGGATGACGTGCGGCTCCTGACGAATGTGTCGTCGGGCCGGCTGGCGGCGGCGATCGCCGAGTCGTTCCTCGACCGGGGGCATTCGGTGTGGCACGTCCACGCCCCGTCGGCGCAGGTGCCGATCCATCGCCACGCGCGGTTCGACCTCGACGCGGCGGATCCGACGGCCGAGATGGACCGGCTGACACGGCTGCGCGCCCGCTGGCTGGGCATGCGCGACCGCCTGCACCTCGTGCCGCTGGAGAAAGGCACGGTCGCCGATTATGCCGAGACCCTCCGCGCGACCCTCGCGAATCGGCCGATCGACGTCGCCGTGCTGACCATGGCCGTCTCCGACTTCGAGCCCGACCCGGTCGCCGGCAAGATCGGCTCGGACAGCGCGTCGCTGGTCATTCGTTGCCAGCCGACGCCGAAGGTGATTCGATCGGTGCGCGACTGGTCGCCGTCGGTCTACCTGGTCGGGTTCAAGCTGCTCTCGGGCGCGAGCGAGCCCGAGCTGATCGGCCGCGCCGAGGAAGCGAACCGCACAAATCGCGCCGACCTGACGGTGGCCAACGACCTCCAGACCCTGCGCCGGGGCGAGCACACGCTCCACCTGGTCCGCCCCGGCGAAAGGCCCGAGACCCTCGCGCCCGGCGACGACCTGGCCGACCGGCTGGTCGCGCGCATCATCGCCTGGGCCGAGGCCGCCCGCCGAGGCCAGCCGGGCGCGGAACCTCCATCATGACCGGACCCGCCGCCATGCCCCACGACGAGACCGAGACACTGACCGCGGCGCCGGAGCCGGCCGCCGCACCATCACCCGAAGAGCCCGCCGAGCGGATCTACTTCCCCGAGCTCGACGGCCTGCGGTTCATCGCCTTCCTGATGGTCTTTTTGTTCCATGGCGGGTTCCCCGAGAGCATGGTGCGAACGGTCCTCGGCCGCACCGCGGCCCGGGCTCTCCGCGAGAACGGCGGGTACGGCGTCCAGCTCTTCTTCATCCTCAGCGGCTACCTGATCACGACGCTGTTGCTCCGCGAGGAGGCGCGCTACGGGCGCGTGGCGCTCCGGGCGTTCTGGGTCCGCCGCATCCTGCGGATCTGGCCGCTGTATTACCTGATCGTGTTCATTGGCTTCTTCGTCCTGCCGGGGCTCGACGGCCAGCTCGGCGGTCCGTTCCACCGCCAGCTCCTGCGCATTCATCTGCTGCCGTTCCTCGTCTTCGGCGGCAACTGGTCGATGGCGCTGATCCAGCCGGCGCCCGACTGGCTGAGCATCCTGTGGAGCGTCTGCGTCGAGGAGCAGTTCTACCTGGTCGTGCCGCTGTTCGTGGCATTGGTGTCGCGCCGGTTCCGCGTCCCGCTCGTGCTGGCCCTGATGGCCGGCTCGATCGCCGCGCGGGCCTGGTGTGCCCATCACTACTCAACGCAGCTCATGATCGTTTTTAACACGTTCGCGCAGTTTGACACGCTGCTCTCGGGCGTCCTGCTGGCGATGATACTGGGCTGGAACCGCGACCGGCCGCGGCTGACTTTCGCCCTGCGCATCCTCCAGTGGCCGCTCTACCTGGCCGCGGGCTGGCTCATGACCTGGCCGCACCTTGGGCACGGTTCGATCTTGCACCAGACCTGGGACTTCGTCTGGGTCTGGCTCTGCGGGGTGGGGATCGTGATCGTCGCGGTCTGGGGCAAGGGGTGGCTGCGGTCGGCGCTGGCGTACTCGCGGTTCGTCTGGCTGGGGAAGATCAGCTACGGGCTGTACATGTACCACGAGATCGCGCTCTGGACCCGCGACCGCCTGATGAACAAACTCCCCTGGTTCCCCAACAAGACCGAGCTCCTGTCGATCGGCGCCCTGGCGCTGACGATCGCCCTGGCGGCGGCCTCGTATTACGGATACGAGCGCCGGTTCCTGCAATGGAAGCGGGCGTGGACCCGCGTGCCGTCGCGGCCGGTGTGATTCAGCCGCCCGGTGTCGGCGGGCGCGGCCCATCGTTGTATTACGGACGTGGTGCCGGCCCAGCCCGCCGCTCAAGCCATTTCTTCAAGGAGGACTGCGCCTCACCGGAGCGTCGCCCTTCGAGCAATCCCTCCACGCTGATGTCCTCATCGAGATCGGGCCAGTGAATCCCCCGGCCATCACCGATAAGCCGCCAGCGGCCTCGCTCGTCAGTCGTCCCATGCCACAGGCGGGGATACCAGGTCAACGGGACGGACAACGTCCGGCCGTCGTCCAGGGAAACGGTCAGCGCATCCTCGGTAATAACGACGTCCCGAGCTGAGGGGACACGGGTCTCAGTTGCCGAAGAAATCATCCCAGCTCTCCATCAAAGTCTCGTGGTGGTCCAGGATGATCTCCTGGATTTGATTAAGTTCCTTGCCAGAGAACCCTCGACTCCGCTCAAGGCGAACCGGATCGAGCCAGAATTTTGCCTCGCAGGCGTCGTGCTCAACATGGACGTGAGGCGGCTCGTCTCGATCCCCCGAGTAGAAGAAGAACCGATAAGGGCCTGAGCGAAAGACGGTCGGCATACCAGCCATCTTAACCGACCAGGAGTTCCCTGGCAAAAACGCCGCAAGACCAAGGTCGTCGGAGTCCCTTTGGATTGAATGACATTCATCCCCCCACCAGCGGCGTCAGCTTGACGAAACTCACGAGCGTCTCGCGGCCAATGACGAACTCCTCGTCCAGGCCCTCGACCTGCCGGTCGTCGACCAGGATGAAGAACCCGTTCTGCTCGAAGGCCGCGAGGGCCTTCTCGAACTGCGGCTTCCAGTCGACCTGGCGATTCTCGCGCAGGCGGTACTCGGTCGGTTTGCCGTTCAGCACGCGCTCGGCGCCCGTCGGCTGGACCAGGCCGCGGAAGACCCGCTCGCCGGTGCCGACGTTGTAATCCTGCACCTCCTGATACACCCGCTCGCGGATCAGGTCGCGGACGGTGATCCGCTCCGTCGGGAATTCGAGCGGACGCTCGCCGTAGACGTCGCCCGCGGTGGTCTCATCGCGAATTGTCAGGGTCACGGGCATCGATCGCCTCCGAGTTCGTAGGTCAGGCTCTCAGCCTGACGGTTGGCTCCGGAGTCAGGCTGAGAGCCTGACCTACGGGACGGCTTCACGACCGCTGGATCTGGCTCGTGATCGACGGGTCCTTGATCCTGTCGTCGGCGGCCAGCAGGAACGCCTTGCTGAGGATGATCGAGAGCGTGTTGTCCCCCTCGAAGGGCAGGAACAGCTCGCCCTGGCCGCCGGCCCGCGCCCTCGCGTCGGGCACGATGCAGAGATACTCGTCGTTCGGCTCCATCAGGATGTTGCCCGAGCCGAGGTGGATCTTGTACGTGCGCAACTGTCCCCGGACGATCAGAAACCGGTCCGATAGCCGGCAGCGGTCGGCGATCTTGAGCCGCGGGACCAGCCGCTCGAGGACCTGCTTGCGGGTCGTGGCCGTGCCCGACAGCTCGCCGAACGAGTAATCCTGCCAGTACGCCCGGTATCGGCCCTCGGGCCCGCCGTCCTGCCAGGCCGGGTCGTTGCCGACCGACGCGACGCCGACGAACAGGTCCACGTCGCGCATGACTTCCGAGAAGACCAGCGCGGGGACCTCATCGAGCGGGATCGGCTCGTTGATGTTGCCCTCGCCCGGCCCAGTGGCGAGGCTCTCGTAATTGCCGCCACCGACCTGCGCAATGTTCCGCGCCGCCTCGGTCCGGTAGAACCGGACCTGATCGGTCGCCAGCCGCAGGAAAACCCCCGCCTCGTTGGTGTCGGTGCCATAGTCGTTGCCGATGCCGTCGACCCAGAACTCGGCGCGCAGGCCCCAGCCCGGCAGCTCGCGCGTCGCGGGCGGATAGGTGTCGTCGACCATCAATCGCAGCTTGTTCTTCCAGCCGCGGGCGGCGCACAGGGCGTTGAACTGGTGCTGCCGCAGGATGTGCGCGGCGAACCGGTTCGAGTAGGTCCGCGTATTACGCTCGGCATCCGTCAAAAGGTAGACCTCGCGATGCGCCTGCTTGAACGGCTGGGTGATCCCCAGTTCCTCGAGCCGACTTCGCCAGGCGATGACCTCTTCGACCGGGCGTCCCACGGGATGCCACGGCGTGATCTCGGCCGTCTGGCCGTGCTCGATCGATTCGCCGGAAACATCCGTCGCGCGGCCGTCGACGAACAGCGCGGGCGTGCCATCAACGCACCAGATCAAGCGCCGCGCGATCGTGCCGACCAGCGGGTGGTCGAGATAGCGCTCGCGCCACTCGGCGATCGGCCAGGTCTTCTGGAGCAGGAACATCGCATCAATCCGGTCGCGCTGCGCCGGCAGCATCGCCTGGATGTCCTTGAGCGCCTGCTGGATGTCCTTCAGCTCCTCCTTGTGCTCGGCCTTGACCTTCGCCGGAACGGACTTGAGCGGCCTGTCCTTCGCGTCGAACCAGCGGATCTCGGCATCCGAACCGGTGACGACCAGCTCGGCGCGGTGCTCGCCGAACGACTCGCGGCGCAGGCCGACTTCTTCCAGCCCGTACGAGGGTACGCCCATCTCCTCGATCTGGTCGCGGGGTAATCCCAGGGCCTCGGCCGACGCGGTGAACGCCTTCTCGATCTCCTTCTGCGCCGTGCCGAACTTGACCCGGACCTTGAGCATCGCAAGCTGGCCGACGGCGAGCGTCGTGCCCATCTCGGAGAGGGCATAGACGGCCGCATTGCCGACCTTCACCGCGCGCGGACCGATCCCCGGCACCTTCCTGTACGCCGACAGGGCCACCGCCGTGATCGCCCTCGCCAGCTCGTCACGATCGGGCAGGAGCTGCGTCATCCAGAGGAGCCCCCGCAGGCAGGTGGCATTCTCGTCGTTCATCACGTCGCCGGCGCCTCGGGTGTCGCCGGGATACAACGGCAGTTGCTCGACCGTCCGGCCCCGGGCAACCAGCGGCAGCCAGCGCAGCAGGGCCGCGCGCACCTCATCGGCGCCGACGGCCTGCACGCGCTTCCGTGCCTCGGCGATCCAGCGCGCCGACGGCCGGGCCGAGGTGGCCGACAGGGCATGTTCCAGCAGCGCGGTCCAGGGCTCGCGCCGCTCCGGGGCCAGCCGCGCCAGCTCGGCGTTCACCGCCTCGCTCCAGGCCTCGCCCGGGGCGAGGAACGCGCGGAAGTCGTCGCCGATCAGGCGGGTGAGTGGCTCGACCTCGGGGGTGCGCGTCCCCATCGTCGGCCCGGGGATCATCGCGGTGCGGAGCAGCGACAGCACGAACCGCTCGCCCTCGGACAGTGGCGACCGCGCCGCCTCGCCCGCGGCCTGCTCGATCAGCCGCGTCGTCAATCCGCCGATCGCCGCGCGCTCGTAGGTGGAACGAGTCGCCAGGTAGAGCAACAGGTCGAAGAGGTCGTTACGATCGAGCTCCAGCGGGGTCTTCAGCAGCGGGGCCACGATCGCCGCCGCCGCGGCCCGCGACTGCCAGATGCGCGACTGGTTATAGTCCGCCGAGGCGAGCAGCGCATGAACGTGGCGCTCGGCCGCCGCCAGGACCACGCGAGCTCGCAGCAAGGGATCGAGCGCCAGCAGCGCCCGACCGGCCGGGAGCCTCGCCAGGTCCGGCGAATGGTACGAGGGCGTCCCCACGAGCGACTCGAAGAGCGCGCTCAGGCGCTCGTGCTCGTCCCGCAGCGGCGAATCCGCGGCGAGGGGAAAGCCGTCGGGCTCCAGCGGCTGGGAAGGCTCCGCCTCCCGCGACGAGGGCAGCATCCCCAGCCGCCGCTTGAGTGCCTGGAGGATGCCCGGCGAGCCCGCCGGGGCGGGGGCCGGTGGCGGCTGTGTCGCCGCGGTGGCTGCCGGCTCACCGCCCGGCTGGCCTTCCTCGCCGGCGCAGAGCTGTTGAACCGCGGTCGCGTATCGCTTCACGTCCTTGTCGTACGACTCCCGCAATCGCGCCGCGAACACCTTCATCGCCCGGAGCAGATCGGGATCGATCGGACCAGATGCGGCGAATCGCTCGACCGCGCGGACGATGGCCCCGATCGGTGCATACTGCGTGATCAACGGCTGGATGCCCTCGCACCAGTCGAGCAGGAGGATCAGGTCGGCCGCCTCGAACGGCAGGACACGTCGCATCAGGGCGAAGATCACCGCCGCCGTCTGCTTCCGATGCCCCAGGGTGGGTATCCAGCCGACCAGCCGGCGTTGCCGGTCCCAGTAACTCGCCTGCGCGGTCGCGGCCAGCACGTACCGCCGCGCCTGGTCGGGCGAGGCGTCGAGCAGCCTCCGGCCGGAAGGCAGCGTCTTGAGGTCCACGTCGCCGTGGAGAAGGTGCGGGGGCAGCGCCCCGAGCACCTCCTCGACCCAGGCCAGCACGGCGGCATGTTCCCCGGCCAGGGGATCATCCGGCGCGAAGGTGAAGGCAAGAGGTTCCGGATCCACGGCCACGATTCGTCTCCATCGACAGTATGAGTGTTATTACACCGGTGAGATAAAATCTTAGGTAGGTCAGGCTTTCCTGTCTGACGCTCAAGCCCCGTCCGGCTGGAAAGCCTGACCTACGTTCATACCGGCGTAATAGGACTGCCCGCGACCTGGCCTCCGGCGTCCTCATTTCTCCGCCTGCTTGTCCCTGTCCTTCGCCTTCAGGTGCGCATCGAACCAGTCGGCGATGGTCGGCAGGTCCTTGTTCAGCTCGGGCCAGCCGTGTCCCTTGCCCTCCTTGACGACCAGCCGGGCCTCGACGCCATTTTCCTTCAGCTTGTCAACGATGATCTGCGCTTGCTGGATCGGCACCAGAAAATCCTTGTCGCCGTGGATGATCAGCGTGGGCGGGTCGTCACGCGTCACGTGCGTGATCGGGCTGATCTGCCGGCCGATCTCGAGGATCTTGCCCACGTCCGTGATCGGCACGAACGCCTTCTTCGTCGGGTCGAATTCGTGGAAGTCGAACGGGGCCCGGAAGTCCTTGAGGATGCCGCACCCCAGCGCGATCTCGCCGGGCTTGCCGTAGTTGAGGAAATCCGTCGGCGGGAAGAAGCAGGCGACGGCCTGCACCCGGCTGGACTCGCGATCCACCGGGTCCTTCGCGCCCGAGTCGCCCGCGTTGCCGGCGGTTCCCTGCATCAGCGACAGATGTCCGCCCGCCGAGCCCCCCGTGATGCCGATCCGGTCCGGGTCGATGTGGTAGTCCGCCGCGTGATGCCGGATGAATCGGACGGCGCGGTGCATGTCCTGGAGCACCTCGGGGATCGTGTACTTCGGCTGGCTGCCGTGCACGACCGCGAACACCGTGTAACCGCGCCGGAGGAACTCGGCGATCGGACCGACGTTGATCGCCTCGTGCGCCGAGAACCACCCGCCGCTGACCACCCAGACAATCGCCGCGCCGTTGGCGCCCGACCTCGGCGTGAAGACGTCCATCGTCAGTGCCAGGCCGGGTTTCCGGCCGTAGATGATGTCCTCCTTGCGGTCGAAGGCCGGCGGCTCATCCGCCCGGACCATGCCGGCGCCGACGGCCGACCCGATGCCCGCGGCCATCGCGACGAGGAGGAAAACCCGACCGAGCTTTCGACACATGGCGTCCGCTCCGCTAAAACAGGGACTGAACTCACTGGACCTGCCTGCTGTCACCACCCCATCCGGATCGTCGAACCGGGCCGAACCGAGCCGAAGGAGGACCCCACCATGATGACGCCCCGCCCGCCGCGAGGGAACGCCCCGGTCCCGCTCGCTGTCCATCGTCGGGACGCGATGCGGGCCACCCTCGCCACCGCGGTCGCCGCCGGTGCCGGTGCCGATGCCAGCGCCGGCGCGCCGGCCGTGCCTCCGCCCGCCCCGGCCGACGACCGCCGCGCCTCGCCGAAATCGTACCGGATGAAGAAATCCATCAACCTCTGGGCGTTCCCCTATCCCGCGCGGATGACCCTGCGCGAGTGCCTCCAGCTCGCGCGCAACGCCGGCTTCGACGGCATCGAGCTGAACTACGACCTCGAGAACGACCTCTCGCCGAAGACGTCGCCGGCCCAGTACCGGGCGATCCGCAAGATGGCCGACGAGATCGGCATCGCCATCAGCGGCCTCTGCTCGTTCCTGTACTGGCCCTATTCGCTGACCGACAGCGACCCCGCCCGCCGGTCGCGGGGCCTCGAGCTGGCCCGCTCGATGATCGACGCCGCGCACGAGCTCGGCACCGAGAACCTGCTGACGATCGCCGGCTCGACGTACATCCCCTGGCTCCCCGAGCGCCCGCCGGTGCCGATCGACGTCTGCGAGCGCCGCGCCCGCGAGGCGATCGGCAGCCTGCTCCCGCTGGCCGAGAAGCGGAACGTCTCGCTCAACGTCGAGACCATCTGGTTCAACGGCTATCTGACCACGCCGGCCGAGATGAACGCGTTCATCGACAGCTTCGCCAGCAAGCACCTGGCCGTGCACTTCGACACCGGCAATGTCATGCTTTTCCAGTATCCTGAACACTGGATCCCGATCCTCGGCCGGCGCATCCGCAACGTGCATTTCAAGGAGTTCGATAAAAAGGGCTCGGACCACAGCCTGAATGCTTTCCGCACGCTGCTCGACGGCAGCACGAACTGGCCGGCCGTCATGGACGCGCTCGAATCAACCGGATATGATGGTTTCGTAACGTTCGAGTATTTCCATACGTTCTTGCATTACCCCGAGGCCCTGATCGAGCAGACCTCCGACGCGCTCGACCGCATCCTGGGGCGCGGGCCGGCGCGGAGGTAGCTCCCGCCCGGAGACTCGTCGCTCGACGCCATCCGGCCCGGCCGTCCCCCGGACGGGCGGGCGGGCCGCGACGACGAACCCGCCCCATGCGGGTCTGGCGTCGGGCCGGTCGCGGCCGTATCCTGCATTCGGCCCGGGTCGGATCGGGGCGGGGCAAGGCGGGGCGGGCGAGCGCCTCCGGCCGGCCATGCGGGGCGCCGCGGGAGTGGAGCGATCGGCGGTTCGATCCACCTCCGCCCCGGCGGCCCCGCGATCTCGCGGCCAGGTGCCTACCCGGAGAAATCGACGCATGAATCACGGGATACCCGGCGGGCCGATGCCGGTCGCCGACACGGAGCCCGCCGCGGGCCTCGACCCGAACTCGACCCGGCCGACGCGGGTCCGCTACGGGGTGCTCGCGGTGGCGTGCGGCCTGGCCGTCATCACCTACATCCACCGCGTCGGGTTCGCCATGGCCTCGGCCGAGTTCAAGGAGCCAGTGGGGCTCACCGACACGCACATGAGCTGGCTGATGGCCGCGTTCATGATCGGCTACGGCCTGTTCGAGATGCCCTGGGGGGTCCTTGCCGACCGCTTCGGCGTGCGGGGCGTCCTGGCGGTGATCGTCCTGGGCGGCTCGATCCTGACCGCCTCGGTCTCGCTCGTGATGTTCCTGCCCGGCGGCATCGGCGGAATCGTGGCGTTCCTGATCGTCGTCCGCTTCCTCTTCGGCGCCTTCCAGGCCGGGACGTTCCCGGCCTTCTCGCGGATGATGGCCGACTGGATGCCGATCACCGAGCGCGGCTCGGCGCAGGGGGCCATCTGGATGTCCAGCCGGATCGGCGGCGCGCTGGCCCCCCGGATCGTGGTCGCGCTGTTCGCCTTCCTGGGCGACTGGCGCATGGCCTGGGCGCTGATCGCCTCGATCGGCCTGGCCTGGTGCGCGGGGTTCTGGCTGTGGTTCCGCAACCGGCCCGACGAGATGCCGGGCGTCAACGAGGGCGAGCGGACTCTGATCGAGGCCGGCCGCCCGGCGAAGGCCGGCGACGATCACGGCCAGGGCCACGATTCCAGCCACGCCGGGGTCCCGTGGGGCCGGATGCTGCGGTCGCGGAGCGTCTGGGCGCTCTGGCTGATGTACGGCTTCCTCGGCTTCAGCGGCAACTTCTATCTCACGCTCTTGCCGACCTACCTCAAGGCGCACCGGCACCTGGATTCGGACACCACGAGCTGGCTGACGTCGCTGCCGTTTGCTCTCGGGGTGGTGGGTTGCCTGCTGGGCGGGCGGATCTCGGACGCAGTGACCCGACGGTGGGGCAAGCGGTGGGGCCGCCGGACCGTCGGCGCCGCCGGGCTGGCGCTGGCGGGCCTGTCGATCGCCGCGGTGCCGTGGGTCGAGGGCGTCGTTCCGCTGGGCTTCCTCCTGATCCTGACGTTCTTCGGCAACGACATGGCGATGGCGCCGAGCTGGGCGGCGGCGGCCGACATCGGCGAGCGGTACAGCGGCGTGCTCTCGGGCGCGATGAACATGATGGGCAGCCTCATGGCGGCGATCGAGGTCCTGATCATCGGCCGGCTGTTCGAGTCGCACAACCTCGTCGCGCCGTTCCTCATCCTGGCCGCGAGCTATGGGCTGGGCGCGCTCTGCTGGGCGGGCGTCGATGCCCGGCGATCGCTGTCCGAGACCACTTGAACGGCCCGATCGGTCGCGGGTCAGAATAACGCGTGTTGTCGAGGCCATCGCCGGCCTTCGGCGTTGGCTGGTGCGATCGGGTGGTGCCGGTCATCCTCGACGGCCGGGAGGCCGGCAGGCTCGCGGTGAACGACATCCTGCCCTGAGAGACAGGCCGGTTTGCCCGCCCAATCGGCCCGGCGCCGCGATTCGAGGGCCAGGCGCTCTTGAAATGCCACCGCGGATTCGGATAATGAGACTTTTCCCCGAAAACCGACGAAAACGGGCTCGGATTGGAGTGCGCGGTCGTGGCTGTACCGAAACGGCGTAAATCACCATCACGGCAAGGGATGCGGAGGAGCCACGACTTCCTGGAACCTCCCGCGTTGAACATCTGCCCGCAATGCAAGCTGGCGGTCCCTCCGCACAAGGTCTGCGACCTGGTCGAGGAGTGCGGCAACGTCCAGCGGAGCAAGACCCACCGGCCGGCGGCGCGCCGGGAGAAAGAGAAGACCAAGAAGTGAGTGACGTCGTCGGGGCGGCCGAGGGATGCCGCCCGACCTTCCTCCCTTCGCTCGCTCGCACGAAACACAGGCACCGGGTTGACGCGACGGCCATCCGGAAAGGGACCGTCGCGAGCCGAGCCGGTCCAGGCCGGGCCAGGCCAGTCAAGATCACCGGAAACGCAATGCAATAGGGACGGATCACGATGGGTCGCGAATGTCCTGTCAGCGGCAAGAAGACCTCGTTCGGCAACCACAAGACCGAGCGCGGTAAGGCCAAGTACCTCGGCGGCGTCGGCAAGAAGACGACCGGCGTGAGCCGTCGCACGTTCAAGCCGAATCTCCAGCGGATCCACATCTGGCTGCCGAACGGCACGACCCGGTATGTCCGCGTGGCGACGTCGGTGATCCGCAGCGGCCAGTTGACCCTCGAGGTCGACGGCAAGCTCCAGACCTTCCCGCTGATCAAGGCGGCCAAGGGGAGCGCCGCGGCCCGCGAGCGGCTCAAGAGCCTGTACCCCATCTGATCTGAGCGTCGATTCCGGAAGGCGAGCGGGGGGCGTCAGCCCCCTCGCTTTTCCACCGGGCAGGGGGCTCACGCGCCCCTCTCGCTCGCCCGGACCGGCCCCTTTGCCGCGTTCCACCAATGGAGGGGGAACAGCGGCCGATATCGCCATTTCGAACCCCGACCCGGGCCGCGAATCCCGCGAAGCGCGCGGCGGCGGTCGCGCGTCCTTTCCCGCGGGTCCGATACGTTCCGGGATTCGATTTCCCCGGGTCCCGGCCCGGGCCGGCCGCCGGCATGCGAACTGCGGCTGTGGCCGTTCGCGAGGAATCTCCGCTTCCCCGTTGCCTGGGCCGCTCCGACGAGGCTCAATCCAGTGGGTTGGCCGGGGCCGGTCGAGGTGATTAGGATAATCGGGGTCGGGCGAGGATCCTCGTCCTCGACAGCGAGCCGCTCAGTCCATGAACGCCGGGGGAGATCGTCATGGCACCTCTTCACAATCGCAGCCGCCGCGAATTCCTGGGGATGGCCGGGGCCTCGGTCCTGTCGGCGCTGGTCGGCCCGTCGTCGCGGGTCGCGGCGTCGGTTGCCGCCGCCGCCAATCCGAGTGCGCCGGTGAGCATCGCCCGGTGCAGGGAGTACCGCCGCGAGGCGATCTCCGCCGCCCTGTCGACGATGATGGATCAGCTCGGCGGCCTGGCGCCGCTGGTCGGAGGCAAGACGGTCGCGGTGAAGGTCAATCTGACCGGCGACCCGCGCGGCAAGGCACTGGGTTTGCCCGCCTCGCGGACGTACCAGGTCCATCCGGATGTCGTGCTGGCGCTCGCCGACCTGCTCGACCGTGCCGGCGCGCGACGGATCCGGTTCCTCGAAGGGACCTATCAGGACGGCCCGTTCGAGAAATACCTCCACGGGGCCGGCTGGAACCTCGACGCCCTGGCGGCTCACCGGGCGAAGGTCGAGTACGAGGACACACGGAACCTCGGGACCGGCAAGAAGTACCACGAGGTCAAGGTGCCCTGGGGCGGCTGCCTGTTCCCGGCGTATCACCTGAACCACTCGTATGTCGACTGCGACGTGTACATCTCGCTGGCCAAGCTGAAGAACCACGCGACGGCGGGCGTCACGCTGGGGATCAAGAACAACTTCGGCGTGACTCCGACGTCGCTCTACGCCCACCGCGAGCCGAACGAGCACCCCACCTCGGCGCGGCTGGCGACGTTCCACACGGGGCTCGAGCGACCGGCCGACGGCCTGCCGCAGGAGCTCGATCCGAAGTCGCCGCGGCGGCCGACCTATCGCGTGCCGCGGCACACGGTCGACTCGATCGGCATCCGCCCGATCGACCTGACGATCATCGACGGGATCGAGACGATCTCCGGCGGCGAGGGCCCGTGGGTCGGCAAGGACGTGGCGCTCCAGGCCCCCGGCCTGCTCCTGGCCGGGCGGAACGCCGTGTGCACCGACTCGATCGGCACGGCCGTGATGGGCTACGACCCGATGGCCGCCGCGGCCACCGGCCCGTTCCCCGGCGACAATCACCTGGCGATGGCCGCCGCGCTCGGCCTGGGCACGAACGACCCGAAGCAGATCGAGGTCATCGGCCTATCGCTCGACCAGGCCCGGCACCCCTTCCGCTGGGAGCCGAGCCAGCGCAACGGTTGAGATCCGTACCAACGGTATTTCATCGGGAGGGCGAGCCTCCCGGCGAGCCGGCTCATTCATCGGGAGGGCGAGCCTCCCGGCGAGCCGGCCTGCGCGAGAGCCGTCGCACAATCCCGGCTCGGCGGGAGCCTCGCCCTCCCGGGTGCTCCTTTCACGCGCCGAGGCGAAGGGTCGCCTCCGCCTCGGCCGAGCCCGCCCGGGGGAACTCGACCAGCGGGATGCCGCCACACGCGGTGCACTCGCCGCCGGCCAGGAGGAACTGCTCGTGGCAGCGCGGGCAATAGGATAGCGCCCCCTCGTCGGGCTTCGGCGCGCCCAGCAGGGTGTCGACCGGCTCGCCCTCGCGCTCGAGGAACCGGACGTAATGGGCGAGCACGTCCGCGCGGTGGCGGGCCTCGGTCGCGATGCGCAGGGATTCGGAATCCGAAGCGGAACCGGCTTCTCCGGCCGGGCAGACGGGCCGGGCCGGGTACGTCAGGTCGCGGAGCACTCGCCCGGCCAGCCGCGCGAAGGTCTCGCGGTCGCAGACCACCCGCGCGACCGCCAGGACGTCGTACCCGGCGACGAGGTTGCGCGCCAGGCCGTCGCATGCCCGGACGGCCGCCGGCGGCACGAGCAGCAGCATCGCCAGCCCGCTCGCCCGGTCGCCCCGATCGTCGGGATAGAGCACCCGGTGGGCCCGCCGGTACAGCACCGCGATCAAGATCACGCAGAGCACCAGGCCCGCCAGCAGGGGCTGCCAGTAGCCGGCGAGCAGGTCGCGCAGGACGATCCAGGGGAGCGCCAGGAACAGCAGCAGGAACAGGCACGTGCAGACCAGCCGAATATTCGACGAGATCCCGTCGTACTGGGTCAGTCGGGCCTCGATCGCCGCCGTGTCGAGCGAACGCTCGATGTCGGCCGTAATGGCCGCGGCCCTCTCGGGCTTCGGCAGGCGGGCGATCCGGTCCAGCGTACCGGCCAGTTGCCGCGCCTGGGCGTGCGAGTCGCCCCGGACGAAGGGCTCGCCGTTGACCCGCACGTCCTTGCCGTCGACCTTGACCGACTTCACCTCGTCGAGGGCCACGAGCCGCCCGCGGTGGTCCGGCCGCCCGCCGAACACGGCCGAGGCCGACGTATAAGCATACGCGTGCTCGGGGGTGAGTGAGATCGGCCGATCCGGGCAGACCAGGGTCATCCCGAAGGGCGGCAGGGGGTTGCGCCAGACGATCCCGCCGCGGTCGCTCCCCAGCAGCGTCGAGGCGTGCGCGAACCGGTACTTGCCGGCGAGAAACGCGTCGCGGAACACCACCGCGCACCGCGACGCCCAGAACACGCAGTCGCTCAGGTAGATGACCGCAACCACCACGAGGAGCTGTTCATGATCCGACATCGGTATTCCCGGAGGATCGCGGGGAGGTCACGTCGAGACGCGGGCGCGGGCGCGGGCGAAGGCAGGGCAGGGCAGGGCAGGGCAGGGCAGGGCAGGGCAGGGATGCGATCGACGCGCCCGCC
>DAIDHB010000333.1 GCA_027452145.1 Planctomycetales bacterium | reverse complement strand
GCGGCGGCTCCGGCGATGGTCGGTGCGACCGCGGGTGAGTCGGGGTGGTGGGAGCTCGACTCGTCGGAGGCGATCCCGGTGCCGCCCGCGGCGGCCGCGGCGGTGCCGGCGGCGACCGACTGGGCGACGCTCGACGAGTCGGACGCGGCGGACGACGAGCCGATCGGGCGGGTCGGTGCGCGACCCGCCGCCCAGCCCGCCGCATCCCCGAACCGGCGCAAGTGGGTCATGGCGGGTGCGCTCGCCGCGGGCATCGGCGTCGGCTCGGTCATGTGGGTCGTCATGTACAACCTGGTCTCGGGGGCGGTCCGCTCCACGATGGACCCCGACGGCAAGGCGGAGCCGAAAGAGGAGCAGGCTCCCCCGGCGGTCTCGGCCGGAAACGAGGAGACGACTCCACCGGCCGCCGCCCCCAAGGCTGCGCCGGCCGCGACGGCGAGTCCCGCGGCGTCCCGGCATCGCGAGACGGTCGACGACCTGATCCGGGCGTACAACCAGATCGCCGACGGATACGCCCGCATCCGCGACACCAATTCGATCGCGGCGGGCCGGGACCAGGTCGCCCGCGGGGCCGTGCTGCTCCGCGCCTCGGCCAATCGCGGGAAGGCCCTGCCGACGCTCTCCCCGGCCCAGCGCAAGGACCTGATCCAGCAGTCCGGCCCGCAGCTCCTCCGGGCGATCGATCGCGTGCTGGAGGAGTTGCGGCGGCTCCAGTCGACCGAAGGGATTCGCTCGGACTTCGACCGGCTGATCGACGCCTACACCCGCAGCCGCGAGCAGGTCCAGCGCGAGCTCGATGCCCCATGACCCGGCGCGGGTCCTCTGCGTGGGATCTCGGCGAGGCTCCGCTCGCGCTGGCCATCGCTCGCCATTTCGCGAGCGTGCGGGCGCTTGACAATCGACCGCCATCGGGTATTCTGGGACTTTCGCCCCTGGGCTGGTATGCTGCTGCGCGCCGTGCCGATGGTGCCCGGGGGATGCACCCGGTTGTGACGAACCGACCGAACGGAACACCCTCGGCCGGGACGCCCGCGCGTCGTGCCGCCGGGAATGATGGGCCGGCGGCGGGTCGGATCCGACGGATCGCGACAGGCCCCGGAACCGCTCGGGTCGCCAGGCCACGGCCCGGATCTCCGCAGGACAAGGGAACGGAACGACGGATTTATGCCCACGATCAACCAGCTTGTTCGCAAGCCGCGCCGCCCGGTCCAGTACAAGACCAAGGCGCCGGTGCTGGAGGCCTCGCCGTTCAAGCGGGGCGTGTGCCTCCAGGTCAAGACGATGACCCCCAAGAAGCCCAACTCGGCGCTCCGCAAGGTGGCGAGGGTCCGGCTCTCCAACGGCAAGGAGATCACCGCCTACATCGGCGGCGAGGGGCACAACCTCCAGGAGCACTCGATCGTCCTGGTGCGGGGCGGCCGCGTGCGCGACCTGCCGGGCGTCCGGTATCACATCGTCCGCGGCGTCCTCGACTGCCAGGGCGTGGCCGATCGCAAGCAGGCCCGGTCCAAGTACGGCGCCCCCCGCAAGAAGGCCGCCGCGGCCGGCGCCAAGAAGAAGTAATCCCCGCCGGCTGGCTCGGCGCGAATCCGATCGGATCGGTCCATCGGACCGGGATCGTGCGGCCTCGCATCGTCCCGGCCCGGTCTCGACCTTCCGATCGACGCGTGACCAGCCCGGCCATCATCGAAGGCTTTTCCGAACACACCGACAGACAGGGATCCGACTAGGAGCGAGCGGCCCTCTCCACCGGCCGCCACCCGAGGGACGATAACCGCATGGCTCGCAAGTTCACCGCCAGTAAGACCCAGCTTCGCCCGGACCCCCGGTTCGGCTCGAAGCTGGCCGGCAAGTTCATCAACTGTGTCATGCACGACGGCAAGAAGAGCGTGGCGCAGCGGGTCTTCTACGATGCGATGGAGCTGGTGCAGAAGCGCCTGCCCAATGAGAACCCGATCGACGTGTTCACCCGCGCGGTCGAGAGCGTCAAGCCCATGATCGAGGTGCGGTCGAAGCGCGTCGGTGGTGCGACGTATCAGGTGCCGATGCAGGTCAACAAGAACCGGCAGCAGACCCTGTCGATCCGCTGGATCCTCATGGCCGCCCGCGAGAAGAAGGGCCGGCCGATGGCCGTCAAGCTGGCCGACGAGCTGGTCGCCGCGTACAACCGCGAGGGCGCCGCGATCACCCGCCGCGAGAACGTCCATCGCATGGCCGACGCCAACAAGGCGTTCGCGCACTTCGCGTGGTGAGCAGGCCGACAGGCCGTCCGGGATGTCCCGGGGTCGTCCTGCGACACCCCGGTCCCCTTCCGGAACAGACCGTCAGCTTCCATGGCCAGCCCGACGCGCCGAGCGCTCGTCGAACGGGCGAGCGGGGCGGCGGTCCCACGAGGGGTGGCGCCCGGCGATGCCGCAGGACCCGCTGAATGTCATCTGGGTGGAACCGACCTTCCCCGGTCACCTGGGCGCCGCCGCCGACTGGCTGGTCCGGCGCCGGGGGTATCGGGCGTGGTTCTATTGCCACACCCTCGAGCCCCGGGCCCACTGGCCGGCGTCGGTCGGACGGGGCCTGGAGGTCCAGGTCTTCGGCGTCGGCGGCGTCGCCCGCGAGTCGGCCGTCGGCTGGTCGCGGGCGCTGGAGCGCAGCCTCTGCTACGCCTACGGCTGCTGGGAGGTCCTCGAGCAGAAACGGCCCCGGCCGATCGACCTGATCGTGGGACGCTCGGCCGGGCTGGGCTCGGCGCTGTTCGCCCCGGTTTTCGACCGCGCCCCGCCGGTCGTCCACTTCGTGGATTACTATTTCCACGGCCGCGCCAACGACCTCGCCGACGAGGCCGGGCCCGACACGCCGTCGGCGTATTTCCACTGGCGGCGGTCGACCACCGCGATCGAACTGCTCGACCTGGAACAGGCGACGCTGGGCTGGACGCCCTCCGAATGGCAGCGCGGTCTGTTCCCGGCTGAGTACCGGCACGAGCTATTCGTCCTGCACGACGGGATCGACACGTCGCGCTTCGCCCCGGAGGGACGGACCGGCCCGGCGAAGCGGGCTCGATCGATCGCCGGGCGGGCCATCCCCGACTCGGCCCGGGTCGTCACCTTCGTGGCCCGTTCGCTCGACCGCCTGCGAGGATTCGACCGGTTCCTGACGCTGGCCGACGGATTGCTGCGAGCCCGGCCGGATGTCGTGGTCGTCGTCGCGGGCGACCCGATCGTCCGCCGCGGACTGGATGTGACGTTCCACAACAAGGATTACCTGGCGCACCTGACCGCCGCCCGGCCGCCCGTTGACCCGACACGCCTGTGGTTCCTGGGCGCCGTGCCGCCGCGAACGGTGGCCGAATTGCTGTCCGCCAGCGACCTGCACGTCGCGACCGGGCGAGCCTATCCGGTCGCGCGGTCGACGCTCGAGGCGATGGCCGCCGGCTGCGTCGTGCTGGCCTCGGACCACGCGCCGCACCGCGAGGTGATCGAGCACGGGCGCACGGGCCTGCTGGCGGATGCGACGGATTCCGACGGATTGTTGCGACAGGCCATCGGGGTGCTGGACGACCCGGTCGGGCATCGGCCGCTGGGAATCGCCGCGGCCGAGCGGGTGCGCGAGTCCTACAGCCAGGACGCCTGCTTGCCCCGGCTGGCGGAGACATTCCATCGCCTGGCGTTGCCGGGCTCGGGCGGAGGACGGCCATGAACGTGCTGTTCCTCCACGACGCGTTTCCCGCCCAGTTCGGCCGGCTGGGCCAGGAGCTGGCCACGCGGCACGGGTGGAAGTGCACGTTCATCGTGCAGAGCCTCTCGAGCTGCCCGACCCCGACCCCCGAGATGCTCCGCGCCGTTGAGATCATCCAGGCGCCTCTGACCGCCGAGCATCGCACCGGCGAGGGCATCCCCTGGCCGCAGATCTACGGCCAGTTTTTGGACCAGTGCCGGTCGGTCTACGAGGTCATCAAGGCGCGTCCGCAGCTCCGGCCCGACCTGGTCGTCGCCCACGGAGGCCGGGGCGCGCCGACGCTGTTCCTCCGCGACGTGGTGGATTGCCCGATCATCAATTACTGCGAATACTTCTTCGCCACCAGCCATCGGGACATCTCGTACCGGATCGACCTGCCGCCGGCCGAGCCGGCGCCCTTCTTCCCCCGGTGCATCAACGCGCCGACCCTGGCCTCGCTGGTCGATTGCGACGCGGGATATTCGGCGACCGGGTGGCAGCGGTCGTCGTTCCCGGCGCGGTTCCATCCCAAGATCGAGGTCCATTTCGACGGGATCGAGACGACCCTCTATCGCCCAGGCCCGGCGCCTCGCACGATCGGGGATCGATCGATCCCCGAGGGGACGCGGGTGGTGACTTTTGTCTCGCGGGGGCTGGAATCGATCCGGGGCTTCGACCTGTTCATGAGGGCCGCCGACCGGATCGCCCGAGCTCGGAGCGACGTGCTGTTCGTCTTGGTCGGCGGCGAGGAGATCCACTACGGCTGGGACAAGCTGCACACCGGCGCGCCGAGCTTCAAGCAGTGGGTCCTGTCGCGCGGCGATTACGACCTATCGCGGTTCATCTTCCTGGGCCGGGTGCTCCCGGAGAAGCTCGCCGACATCCTGCGGATCAGCGACCTGCACATTTATCTGACCGCGCCTTTCGTGCTCTCGTGGTCGATGCTCAATGCGATGTCCAGCGGCTGCGTGGTGCTGGGCTCGGACGTACCGCCGGTGCGCGAGGTCCTGCGTCCCGGCGAGAATGGCCTGGTGGCCCCGCTGTTTGACGTCGAGGTCCTCACCGAAAGGGCGCTGGCCGTCCTGGACGACCCGGCCGCGTATGCCCCGCTCGGCCGGGCCGCGCGGCGGACGATCGAGGAATCGTACAGCCTGGAGGTCTGCATCCCGCCGCTGAGGGACTTCTTCGAGCGGGTCGCGGCACGCGAGAGGTCGCGATGATCGCTCCTGCATCACTCCGGACGGCGCGTCTGCTCCTTCGCGACTGGCGCGAGGCCGACCTCGATCCGTTCGCCGCGATGAACGCGGATCCCGAGGTGATGGAGTTCTTCCCGCGGCCGCTCGAGCGGGCCGAGAGCGAGGCGGCCGTCGCGCGGATTCGCGAGCACCTGGCGAGCCAGGGCTTCGGCCTGTGGGCGGTCGAGGTGCCGGGCGTGGCCGGATTCATCGGCTTCGTCGGCCTGGCGATCCCGCGGTTCGAGGCGCCGTTCACGCCCTGCGTCGAGATCGGCTGGCGGCTCGCCCGCGCCTACTGGGGCCGCGGGTATGCCACCGAGGCCGCCCTTGCCGCGCTGGATCATGGCTTCCGCGAGCGTGGGCTCGACGAGATCGTGTCGTTCACCGCGGTCGAGAATCGGCGCTCGCGGGCCGTGATGGAGCGGATCGGCATGACCCGCTCGCCCGATGACGACTTCGACCACCCCGCCCTGCCCGAAGGGCATCCGCTACGGCGGCATGTCCTGTATCGCGTGCGGAGACCGCCGATTACTTCCTGAGCATCGCCTCGACCTGCTTCTCCAGCTCGGCGGGCGGGCCGTCCCAGCGGAGGATGCCCTGGCGGTCGATGAGGAGCAGGCGCGGCAGGTCATGAATGCCGGATGCGTCCTGCCAGAGAGAAAAGCTGCGATCGTCGGCCGGCACGATCACCTCGGGCCAGGGCAAGGCCAGCCGCTTGACCAACTCGTCGGTCCGCGCGGGATGGCGGTCGAAGTTGACGCCGATGATTTCGAGGCCGTCGCCGTGCCGGCGATTATCGAGCGCCTTGAGCCCCGGCATCATGGTCATGCAGGGGGAGGACCAACTGGCCCAGCAGTCGATCAGCACGACCTTGCCCTTGAGGTCGGCCGAGCGAAGCACGCGACCCCGGGAATCCTTGAGCGAGAACTCGAAAGGCTTGCCGATCTCGGGCCAGGGCAGGATGTCGGTCCCGGAATCGCGGGCCTCCTGCATGGCTTGCTTCGAGGCCGACGCGCGGGCCGCTCGCTTTCCCTCGGCCGTGATCACCTCGATGCCCAAGGACTTGACCCGATTGGCGGGCAGCTCGGCGGGATCGAGGCGGAATTCGCCGTGGGCCAGCACGACATCGCGGAACGAGGCGGACGTGCTCCAGCCGCCTCCTCCGGTGAGTTTGAAGTCGTATCGCTTTTTGTCGGCATCGAACGCGACCGGGCGATACTCGGCGTCGGGCTCCCCGTCGACGAGCCGGGCCTGGCTGGCCAGGGAGATCCGCATCGCCCCGTCGGCCGGCTTCTCGATGATGAAGTTAAGGCTGCCGCTTGCCATCGAAGTCGGCAAGCCACCGTCGTCGGGCGAGATGGCCCAGTAGCACCCTTCGGCGTTGGAGAACCTGGGAGCCAGCCTCGTCGGCGTCCGGCTGTTGCGGCGAAAAACCTGATGCGTCACATTCGCGTTCGCCCTGCGCTCGAAGTCGTTCGGGCGATCGAGGCCGTAGCAGACAGTCAGCGTGTCGCCCTCGAGTTTGTAGAGACCCTTGAGATCGACGCCGACATTCAGCGACCTGAGGTCGATCGTGGCAGGTTTCCCATCGGGATTCAGGGAGTAGCGATAGGTCCATCCCGCGAATTCGCCGTCGGACTCGGTAATCCTGTCGCGGTCGATCGACCAGGTTATTTTCACGTTCCTGGGCGGCGCGAGCACGCCGTTGACGGACTCCTGGACGTCGACCTCGGTGGTCCAGGTGCCCTTGAGCTGGAGCATCTCGCGACGGATCGCCTCGCGCGGGGCGGCCGGGGCCTGCGCCGGCGCCCGAGGCGCCTGGGGCGGCGAAGGAGAGCGACCGACGATCGCCAGGCCCACGGCTGCCACGAGCGTTGCGACTGCGACCTTCGCCCCCATCGCCATCCCGCCGCGTGCGGCGGCCTCGACCAGGGTGGCGACCCGGACCGACGTCGATGCCGCCAGGGCCCGACCCATCAGGACGTCGGTCGCGGCCCGAACGGTCGCCTCGCCCAGCGCGGCCGGGACGCTCGCCCGGGCCGGCGGGGCGGCGAATGCCCCGATCGCGGCGACGGCCGACGGCGCCGCGATGCCCCGGCGGACCAGCCGCGACCGCAAAAGGTCGCGGGCCCGCGCCAGCCGGCCGCGGACCGTGCCGACCGGCCAGCCCAGCCGGGCCGCGGCACCTTCGTGGGTCAGCCCTTCGAGGTAGCAGAGAACCACCGGCGCCCGGTACTTCTCGGGCAGCCGGGTCAGCTCCTCGTCGATGAGCGATTCCAGGTCCAGGCGCTCGGCCTGGTCGTGATGGCCGGCCTCCGGGCGAATGCCTCGGCGCTCGATCCGGCGGCGGCGGGCCGATTCCACCCGGGCCCGCGAGGCGACCCGATGGGCCACGCCGTGCAGCCACGAGGCGACCGACTCGCACTCGCGGATCGATCCCGCCCGGCGCAGCAGGACCAGGAACGTCGCCTGGAACGCGTCCTCGGCGTCGTTGGGGTCGTCGAGCACCCGCCGGCAGACCCGCAGCACCATCGGCCCGTGGCGGTCGACCAGCGCGTGGAAGGCCAGCTCGGCCGCCTCGCGATGCCGGGACGTGAATCGTTCGATCAACTGCCCGTCCGGCAGATTGCCGACCACGCCCGAGTCAAAGAGTGCATCCAGCGAACGGGGAACGCTCAACGCCAGGCCCGCCATGAGTGGGACTCCCTCTCTTCCGAATTCAACCCCGCGGGGGGCCGAGAACCTCGTCAGCAGTGTTGGTAGTGCCGCGAGAGGGGGTCCGCCAATACAGGTTTTTCCTCGAGGATTCGAATTGCCGGCCGACACCATGGATTTTAGCCGAATCCCCCGGGGCCGGTCAGCGGCCGTGGGTGCCCAGGCACGGAAACGGCTCGACGGCCGCGACTGGTCGGAGAACGGTCCATGGCCGGCAGCAGGATTCCTGTGCGAGAATGCGACGAGCGCCACGCGAGCCGACGTCCGGATCGCCGACCGCAAGCTTCTCGAACCGGAAGACCGCGTGCCCGACGGAGGCCGACCATGGATGCCGGTGCAGGCAAATGCCCGATCTGCGGCGCGGAACGCCCCGTGGACACACCGGAGGGCCCCTGCCCTCGCTGCGCGACGCGCGGGACGAGAATCGATGAGACGGCCGAACTCGAGGCGCCGACGAGCCTCATCACGCCGGGCTCCGGCGACGTTGCCGAACCATGGCGGCCCGACGTCGATGCCTTCTCGACGGCTGACGGACCGTCCACGGACCCGTCCGACCTGACGAGCGACTGGGCGGCCGACGCCGAGGAGACGACTCTCCCGGCCGACGACGACAGCGCCGCACACTCTCTGTCGATGGGCGCCACGATCCGCTACTTCGGCGACTACGAGATCCTTCGCGAGATCGCCCGCGGCGGCATGGGCGTCGTCTTTCAGGCCCGCCAGGTCAGCCTCAACCGGGTGGTCGCCCTCAAGATGATCCGCGCCGGCGAGCTTGCGGACGACAGCGACGTGAAGCGATTCCACGTCGAGGCCGAGGCGGCGGCGCGGCTCGATCACCCCGGGATCGTGCCGATCTTCGAGGTCGGCCAGCACGAGGGCCAGCACTATTTCTCGATGGGATTCGTCGAGGGTCAGAGCCTCGGCCACCGGCTGGCCGAAGGGCCGCTCCCCGGGCGCGAGGCCGCCCTGGTGATGCTCCGTGTGAGCGAGGCCATGGAGTACGCCCATCGTCGGGGCGTGGTCCACCGCGACCTGAAGCCGGCGAACATCCTGCTCGACCGTGACAACACCCCGCGAGTCACCGACTTCGGCCTGGCGAAGCAGCTCGCCAGCGACAGCGGCCTGACCGGCTCGGGCCAGGTGATGGGCACGCCCAGCTACATGCCGCCCGAGCAGGCGAGCGGGCGTCGGGACGCGGTGGGGCCGGCCGCCGACGTGTATGCGATGGGAGCGACGCTGTACGCGCTCGTCACCGGCCGACCCCCGTTCCAGGCGGCCACGCCGATCGAGACGATCCGCCAGATGCTCCACGACGAGCCGGTCCCCCCGCGCCGGCTGAACCCCGCGCTCGATCGAGACATCGAAACCATCTGCCTGAAATGCCTGGAGAAGGAGCCCGAGCGCCGATACGCCACGGCGGCGGCCCTGGCGGACGACCTGCGACGATTCCTCGGCGGCGAGCCGATCCTCGCCCGGCCGGTCGGGCCGATCGAGCGCGGCGCCAAGTGGGTGAAGCGCAACCGGGTGGTGACCGCGGCGGCCGCGGCCGTCGTGCTGGCGCTCGCGGCGGGCACGACGGTGAGCTACCTCAAGTACCTCGACGCCGAGGAGCAGCGGGGCATCGCCGAGGTGAAGCGCCAGGACGCGGACACCCAGAAGGGCATTGCCCTGGCCCGGGAAAACGAGGCGCGGCAGGAGGCCGACAAGGCGCGAAAGGCCCGCGACTTCCTCATCGGCATCCTCCAGCTTCCCGGGACGGGCAATCGGGGCGGGAACCGCACGGCCCGCGAGATCCTGGCCGACGCCGAGACGAGCATCCCGATCCGGTTCGCCGGCCAGCCGGAACTGCGCGCGGAGCTGGAAACGACGATCGCCGAGGTGAAGCGCGGAATCGGGCGGACCACGCCCCAGGCGATGATCCTGGAGGTCGGCGGCGCGGTGCGCCTGCAATCGGCCGCCGGCGCCGACCGGGCGGCCGTGAGTCAGGGGCTGGTGAATCTCGACGACCGGCTGACCGTCCCGCCCGATGCCGGCGTCCAGCTTGTCTTCCTGTCCGACTTCCACAAGGAGCGGATCCGACCGGGCCGATCGGCGGCCGTCGACTGGACCGGCTGCGAACCGCCGGACGCGATCCTCGAGCGCGACGACAGCCCGCTGATGACCTTCGTGGGGCTGCCGAAGGGAAGTTTCCCGATGGGCTGGGACGGCCGGACGCCGGGCGTCCGGACGGAGATCCGCGAGGACTTCGAGATCGCCGTCCATGACGTGACGCAGGGTCAGTGGCGCGCGGTCATGGGCAACAACCCGAGCTGGTTCCGGCGCGACGGCGGCGGGTCGGTCTTCATCGGCGACATCTCCGACGAGGAGCTGAAGCTGTTCCCGGTGGAATCCGTGACCTGGGACGATGCGCAGGAGTTCGTCAGGAAGCTGAATGACCGGGAGCGCGGCAAGGGATGGCTGTACCGCCTGCCCACCGAGGCCGAGTGGGAGTACGCCTGCCGCGCGGGGGCGACCTCCGAGGACGATTGTTCGTATCAATTCTATTTCGATCGGCCGGCGTTCGAGATGTCGACGGCGCAGGCCAACTTCGACGGCGAACGGCCCTCGATCGTCGAGACGGGGCGATCGCCGGTGCCCCCAGGCCAGGGGCTCTCGATCCGGTTCGGTGCCGCTCAACAGGAGGGGCAGTCTCCGCATAGCCGGGAGTTGAAGGGAAAGTCGCTGCACCGGCCGACTCGTGTGGGCGCCTACCCGCCGAACAGGCTGGGCCTGCGCGACATGCAGGGGAACGTCTGGCAATGGTGTGCCGACCTGTTCTCCGGCTCGAGCCGGCGGCCCGCGATGGCTCGGGGCGGAAGCTGGAAGAACCTCGGCGCCGAGTGCCGGGCGGCCTATCGCTTCGGCGGGCCGCCGCACGAGGGGCTGACGCCGTTCAAGGCCGAAAACGTCGGGTTCCGCCTGGTCCGGGTCCGCGCCGCGAGCGGACCCGCGCTCGCGCCTGCCCTCGCCCTCGCCGGTGAGGCGCCCCGCGAGGTCGACAAGCGGCCATCACCCGGCAACTCGACGACCATGTTCATTCCCTCCGAGCGCGGGCCGGTCCGGTTGACCTACAGCCGCGCCGGGGCGCCTGCGGCCCGGAACTCGGCACCGGCTCGGGTGCAGGGCATCGACGTCACGGTCGGCCGGCTCGAGACCTGGAAGGAGAGCGATCCGTACAACCAGCCCGTCGGCGGTCCTCGCGTCTTCCTGACCCTGAGCGGACCGGGACTCGCCGGGGCGAAGGGAATCCGGACGGTCATCGGCGATGTCAGGGACGACGGCGGGGCCTTGCTCCGGCGATGGGCCGGACGTTTGGCGGGCTACGTGCCCGGTATGCAAGCCGACGACCGCGACGACGGCGGCAAGTTCCGGCCCCTGCGCAGGCCGACGCTGGGAGGGGGCGCGGGCGAGCAGGTCCTGGATTTCTACACGCCCGCCACCGCGAGATCCATCAGGATGCTGGCCGGCCGCGTCGAGCTCGTGATCCCATCGAAGGACCCGGCGAGCACGATCACGGCCAGCTTCGCCGACGATGCCGGCCGGCCGCTCTCGAACGTGGCCCTGAAGGCCGCGGGAGTCGAGATCCTGCTCCAGCGGCCGGGACCGGCCGGGACGAATCAGCTCTCGTACTCGATCAAGGACCCGGGAAGCCGCATCGTCGCCGTGGAATTCCTCGACGACCGGGGCAGGCGGCTCGAGCCCGGCGGCCACTTCTCGGCCGGGATGGGTGACGCGCAGACGGTGGGGTTCTCGTTCAACTCCCCGATCTCCGCGGCTCCCGTCGCGAAATTCCACGTCATCACGGAGAAGTCGGTCGTCGCCGTCCCGTTCGAGTTCCGGGACGTCCTGCTCCCGCAGCAGTAGCCGTGGCCCTCTCACCGGGGCCCCGGCCGCGGACGAGCCGGCCGGCCGCGATCGTGATGTCAGTCGCCGCGGCTGGATCTCCAGCCGGCGAAGCCGTAGCTGCGATTGCCGGTCCCTCGCCTGGTCGAGTGAGAGCCGGCCCGGGCGTTGCCCAGCATGCTGGCCGTGGGGCTTCCGCGATGCCAGCCGTCGAAGCTCGAGCCGGCCATTCCCCGGCGTCGGGCGGTTGTCGAACCGACCACGGTCGAGCCGACGGGGAAGTTCGAGCTCGACGGGCGTCGGGCGTCGGGCGGGCGCGCTGGCGGTTGCGTCGGGCGGATCGCAGCGGCCCGGTTTGATGCAGCATCGTTGAAGGCGTCGCGGTGGGCGGGCTGTGAGGCCGGCTTCTTCCGGGACGATCCGGGCCAGGTGTCGGCGGTGGTCCCTGGACGGGCGACCCGGCCGGCGGGCATCACGCTGGTGCCCCGATAGGTCGGCAGCCGCGGGCCGAGGCCGCCGACGGGTCCCGTCATCCCGGCGCCCTGGCCAGCGATTGGCGACGAGCGCCGTGTCGTCGCGCCGGCGGGGAGTCCCGGCGCGCCGGGCGTCCTGGCGATTCCCTGCGGGTACGGCTGGCCGCCTTGAAGATAGTCCAGCCCGATCGGCTGGGAACTCAACCCACCGAAGTTGCCCTGGGCCAGGGTCGGGGCGGGAGCCACGGCCACGATGGTCAAAACGGCCAGGGACTGAGCGGCGGCCTGGAGCCGCCGCGCTGGGACGAAGAAGATGCAGGTCCGCATTGCCGATCTCCTCGTTGCGAAGGCGGATCGCTCGGAGAGTTCCGGCCGGTGTGGGCACCTCCGTATTCTACGCCGAGGGGGCAAAGGTTGCAGCCCCTTCGGCGCCTCAGGATCGGATCGACCGGAGTGTGGGAAGCCGCCTCTCGGTTGATCCGTCTGCGGGGTCGCGCCGCGAGCACGGCTCACCAGAGACCCAGGGCGACAGCCATCTGGAGCGGCAGGAATTCCCAGCCGACACCCGGGACGAAGACCCAGACATTCGGACCGCCGAACCCGAACCCGAACCCATTTCCAAACCCTGCGCCGAGGCCAATCCCCGCGCCGAGGCCGAAGCCCGGACCCAGGCCGAAAGCGAGGGCCGATCCGAAGCCGAAGCCCGTTCCGTAGCCGTAGCCGAGGACCGGGCCGTAGCCGTAGCCGAGGCCGAAACCGGAACCGTAGATGGCGTTATTGTAGTAATCGTCGCCGTATCCATATCCTCCGCGGCGGAAGTCGCCGTCGCGGCGATCGCGATCATGATCGCCGCGGCCCGATCCCCAGCCCTGGAATCCGTAGCGGTGATCCTGGTCGTACAGGCGTGACGATTGTGTGCCGTTGCCGGTGCCCGTGCCGGTGCTGGTGCTGGTGCCGTTGCCGTTGCCGTTGCCGGTGCTGGTGCCCGCGTTGCCACCGGTGGTCGCCCTGGTGTTGCCGTCGCGAGCGTTCCCGCTCCCCCAGCCGGTGAAGGTCGAGCCCGCCGAGCCGCCGGCGGCGGCGGGTCCTGCCCACCGTCGGGATATGGACGATGCCGAGGCCGTCACGCCAGCCGGAGCGATCCGCTGCCGGGATGCGGCGTCGAAGCCGCGGTTCGAGGCCGTCGCGACCCCCGAGTGCAGCCCGGCGGCCCGCGGCCATCCCGCGACCGATGCGTTCGCCCCGGGAAGCCGGCCGACGGGAAGCGATCCCGTGCCCCGGTAGGCCGGCAAGCTCGACCCCATGCCGTGTCCCGAGACGTTCAATCCAGCCGCTGGGTGCATCATCCCGAGACCAGGGTGCATCATCGCCGGGCCCGGTTGCATCATCCCGGCGCCCGGTTGCATCATCGCGGCGGCATGGTTCGTCATCACGCCACCGGGGAATCCCACAGCGCCGGGAACCCCGATTCCCGCCCCGCCGTAGGGCATGGAAACCCCGGTCGCTCCCATGCCCATGGGATGAACGCCCATGCCCATCTGGTGATAGGCCATCCCCCCGCCCATGGGCATGCCGGCAAAACCGCCCATGTGGGCGCCGCCCATCGGGACACCGCCCATGTGGGCGCCGCCCATCGGGACACCGCCACCGTGGAATCCGCCTCCGCCGTGTGCCAGGGCGGCCGCCGGGGTGAGGGCCAGGGCTGTCAGGATCGCCAGGGGCAGGGTCGCGGCCGTGCGCGGCCGCGTCGCGAGGATTGCACAGGAATGCATCGCCGTCCTCCTGGGCGCGAGGGGGGGAACGCTGGGAGAGATCCGGCCGGAACGGCGGCCATCCTTGCTACGATGCCTGGGCGCGAAAGGTTTCGTCGCAACCGGACGGCGAGGGAGTTTCCCATTGCGGCACGCGACGAGCCGAACCGAACCGGCGGCGGGCGGATCGACCCGCCGGCGGCGCCGGGGATTGTCTCCGATGCCGTCGCGGACGGTTCGGGGACCGGCCGGGACTTGCCCGGAGCGAGCCCGGTCCGGGGAGTCGGGCGCTGCGTCGCCCCCGAGAGAACTGGCAGTTTGTGGCAGTAATGCCCCCCGAGGTGGCAGCATTTCGGCCCCGGAGTGGCAGTCATCCGGCCCCGAGTGGCCGTTTTGGGGGACCTGGCGGCCGGATTTTGGCACCAGGTGGCACCTGGTGGCAGGTTTTTGGGGCCTAGTGGCAGCAGGTGGCACCTGGTGGCAGGTTTTCGGGGCCTCGAGCGTCCGCTGGGACGGATCCGACGCCCGGCGGATCGTCTCAGCCTTCTCGAGGGTGACCTCGCGACCCGGCGCTCGGCGATACCATGGATTCGGTCGGGCCCACTCGATCACGATGGAGCCACCGGCCGGCGCGGGGGCTCGGTCGGCCTTGCGATCCCGGTTGTCGATCGTGGACATCTGGAGGGGGTTCGTCGCACCATTCGCGGTTCTCGACCCGGTGCGAAGGTCGGCCGGCTGGCCCCGTTGGGCTCTGAAACATTATTACTAATTCTACGGGACCCCGTCAATACCTTTTGCGTAATCTATTACTATGAATGGTGTTATGGATATTTGGGCACTCGTGACGATGCGACGGGCGAAGCGGAAATACATCCAGTGATCTGTCTGTTTTTGAACGATCGGCGACGGGCGCTTCACCGCGTCGACGGCGCAGGGGCGGAGCGGCCGGTTGTCGGGAGGGAATCGGGCGAACTGGCGACGTGAGTCGCCGGGTGATCGTCTGATGCCCCCTGAGCCGGAGCCCGCGCGGGGACAGGCGAAGGACCCGGCGCCTGACGTCGCCGGTTGGCCCGGTTATCCTCGGGAGAATCGGAAGAAAACTGACGGGGCCAACCCGTCCGGCCGGCACTATGACCCGACGGCGCATTCATTCGGCGCGGAGCGAGCGGACCGATTCCAGGCCGGCGGAGCACCAGGACCATGGCGCGGATATCCAGGCAAGCGGGGTTCAGGCAGATCGATCGACTGTTCGGCGCCGGGACGCTGGTGGGTCTGAGCGACCGGCAGCTCCTGGAGCGGTTCCTGGCGGGCGAATCGGCCGAGGCGGCGTTCGAGGCGCTGGTGGACCGCCACGGGCCGATGGTGCGTTCGGTCTGCCGGTCGATGCTGGGCGGCCGTGATGATGCGGATGACGCGTTCCAGGCGACGTTCCTGGTGCTTGCCCGTCGCGCGGGGACGATCCGGTCGGGCGATGCGCTGGGGAGCTGGCTGTATGGCGTCGCGTGCCGGGTATCGGCGCGGGCGCGGGCCGATGCCGGCCGGCGGCGAATGCTCGAGCACTACCTCGTCGAGCGGGCGCGGGTCGAGCCGGCTCGCGAGGAACGTGCGCGGCCCGAGCCGATGCCCGAGGTGCTCGAGGAGCTCGAGCGGCTGCCCGAGCGCTACCGCGCGCCGATCGTGCTCTGCTACCTCGAGGGCCGCTCGCACGAGCAGGTCGCGGGCATCCTGGGCTGTGCCCAGCGCACCGTCGAGACCCGGCTGCGCCGAGGCCGGGCGCGGCTGAAGGACCGACTGGTCCGCCGTGGCCTGGCGCCGGCCGCGGGGCTCGCCGCGCTCGGCATCGAGTCGGTCGAGGCTGCGGCCATCGCCGTAACAACCGTACCGGCGGCGCTGACCGAGTCCACCGCCCGCGCCTCGGTGCAGTTCGCCGCGGCGCGGGCCGCCGGGCTGGGCGGGTCGGCGATCGGCCTGGCGCAGGGCGTGCTGAAATCGCTCCTGTTGACCCGGTTGAAGCGGACGGCCGGGATGGCGCTGGGGCTACTGGTCGGGTTGGCGCTTGCGATGGCGGCGTGGGCGGCCGTCGGCCAGCAGCAGGACGAGCCGTCGGTGGCGACGGTCGCCGGGCGGGTGCTCGACGACAAGGGCCAGCCGATCGCCGGGGCCGACGTCTGGCTGCCCGTCAAGTTCGACGACACGCCCGAAATGACGCCGCACGCCACCTCCGACGCCCAGGGCCGGTACACCCTGAGCCTGCCGGCTCGCTGGAAGGACCAGCCTGTGCCGCAGCGGAATTTCATCCTGTGGGCGTATGCCAGGGACCACCGGCTCGCCGCGGCCACGGCATGGAAGACGCTCACGGAGAAGACGCCGGAGCCCGTCGACATTACGCTCGGCCCGGCGACCGATACCGCGTTTCGGGTCATCGGGCCGGATGGCCGGCCGGCGTTGGGCGCGACCGTCGAGCCGTATCACTTCAAGACGCCCAGGGCTTATGAGTTCGTCCCGGCCACCCTGCTGTGGCTCGTGCGAGCGAGCACCGACGCCAGCGGCCGCGCGGCGCTGCCCGCCCTGCCCCGCGAGGGATTCTCCTCGGTCCAGGTCATGACCGGGGCGACTGGCGTGCAGCAATTGCGGCTGCGCGACATGGCGAGCGAGCCGGCCGAGCGCGAGATCCGCCTCCGACCCGCCGGGCGGATCGAGGGCAAGGTCGTCGCTGAACGCCCCGAGTGGGCGAAGGGTCTGAAGGTGTACCTGAGCACGTCCGACCCCAGCGATCCGTACGACATTGGGTTCAACCGGACCGCCGGCAACGCCCAGGTCACCAGCGGCCCGGACGGCACATTCGTGGTCCCGGCGATCGCGGGCGGGCGGCTGTCGATCATGGTGGGCGTCGATAATGCCCTGCCGGTGCGGCCTCGGCTGCCGGAAAACCTGGATATCCCGGCCGGCCAGACGACCCGCGTCGAGATCCCGCTGGTCCCGGCGGTCAAGGTCGCGGGCGTGATCCGGGTCGCGGGGACCGGCCAGCCGGTGAAAGGAGCCTCGATCTCGGTCGGATTTGGCTCGCCGCGGCAGAGCGACCAGGTCGAGACCGACGCACAGGGCCGGTTCACGGCGCATGTATTGCCCGGCGATGTCACGACTCAGGTCATTTCCATGCCCGACGGCCTGGTGCAGCTCGGCGCGCCCTGGGCCGAGAAGCATCGTGTGCCCGAGGGTGCGCAAACCTTCGACCTGCCGGCGATCGAGGTCGTCAAGGGCCACACGATCACGGGCCGGGTGGTAGATGCCCAGGATCGGCCGGTCGCGGATGTCTCGCTCAACGGAGTCTCGGGCGATCGCCGGTACGGATTCGGCCAGACCGACAAGAACGGGGCTTTTTCGCTGTCCGACGTCCCGGCCGGGCTCGAGATGAGCTACCAGGTCTGGCCGAGCCAGCACGAGAACCCGGTCGATGCGCAGATCGTCACGCGCGAGCCACTGGTGCTCCGCGTCGACCTCGTCGGCCGAATGGCGAACAGCGGAAAACCCGAGGTGCCGCAGGTGATCGGGACCGTGGTCGACGCCGACGGCCAGCCCGTCGCCGGCGCCGAGGTGACGCTGATCGTCCAGAGCCAGAACACCATGACATTGCCACGGGTGGTGACCGACGAGAAGGGGATGTACCATCACCCCGGCCGGATCACGAAGGGGAACCGCTACCGAGCGATCGTCAGCCCCGGCAAGTATGCGATCGCCGCGTCGCCCGAGGTGGTCTCGGAAGGCACGGACTCGATCACGCTGCCGCCGATCTCGGTGGCGCGGCTGCGGACGATCGCCGGGCGCGTCGTGGATACCGAGGGGCGCCCGGTAGCCGCGGCCCGGGTGCTCGGCTGGGGCAACCCGGCGCCGCTATCGAGTGCGGTCACGGGTTCCACGGGCCGGTTCCAGCTCGACGGGTTCTCGCGCGGCCCGGCCTGGCTGTTCGTCGATGCGCCCGGATTTCGCTTCCACCGCGATCGGCCGGATCCGGGGAAATCCACGGTCGAGCTGGTGATCCGCCGCGAGGACCAGCCGCCCGAGCGCGGCGTGGCGTCGCTGGGCCCGCCCATCTCGCACGAGCGGGCCGTCCGGCTGGCGGCGTCGGTGCTGAAGCCGTATGCCGAGCGGATCATCCGGCCCGGCACCGACAATGAGGCCCGCTCGCGGGCAATCAGCGTGGCCGCGCTGATCGATCCCGACGGAGCCTGGCGCAAATGCCAGTCGGGCGAGGTGCCCTGGGACTGCAACCCCGTGCGCATCGCGGTCGCCCGGCACTTCATCGGCACCCGACCCGACGAGGCCGAGGCCATCCTGCCGACGATCACGAACACCTTCTGGCGCCAGGACCTGACAATCGCGCTGGCCGACGCTCTGCCGGCCCGCCACCGGGCGCGCAAGCTCGCGATCCTGAAGCAGCTCGCGGGCCAGGAGCTCGAGGCCGCCGCACAGAGCGGGAAGTTCTATCACCTGGGCGCGTCGACGCGGCGGCTGCTGGCGCTGAGCGACGCCGAGGACGCCCGCAAGATCCTGAATGATACCCTGCCCATCGCCCGCAAGGCCGATGGCGGCGAGCCGAGTCGGTTATACACCCGCGGCCTGCTCGGCCCGCTAGCGCGGCTGGAGCTGAATGAGGCCCTGGCGCTGATCCCATCAAAGGGCGATGAGCGAACCATCAACGACTTTCGCGGCCTGATCGCGCAGGCGATCGCGGATATCCACCCCGCCGAGGCCGAGCGGCTGATCGGGGCGATGACGTGGAACAACTCCGAGACCTACAGCGTGAAGACCTGTCGACGGATGGCGAAGGTCGACCTCGAGCGGGCCCGTCGGATCGCGGGGCGGATCAGGATCGTCGTGTTGCGTGCGTACGCACTGGGCCGGATGGCCGAGGAGATCGCGGGGAAGGATCGCGCCGCGGCCAGGGCTCTGCGTGCCGAGGCGTTCCGGGTGTTCGGCGAGGCGCTCGAGTCGGGGCCGGGCGGCGTCTGGGGCAGCCGGTCGGCGGCGGTCATGGCCGCCGCGCTGTTGCCCGGCATCGAGCGCGACGACCCGGACCGGCTGGCCGAGGCCGTGGATCGCGTGATCTCGCTCCGCTGGTCTCCCCGCAGGGTGATTGACCTGACCTCGACGTTCCCCGACACCAGCCAGGTCGACGCGATGCGCACCGACGCCGCGCTCGCCGCGATCCTGGCGCGCTACGACCACGAGCTGGCGCGCTCCATCGCCGGGCCGATCATCGACCGCCTCAAAACGCCGCTGCCGAAGGAAGACGAGCGGTTCTTCGACGCCTACGCCGTTTTGCCCTGCCTGGCGCTGGCGGATCCCGAGGCGGCCGCCCGGCTGGTCGAGGTCATCCCGGACCCGAAGGAGAACGGTGGCGGCGGGCGCACGTCGCGCGACGTCTGCCGCCAGATCGTCGCCGAGGCCCTCGCCCGGCCCGAGTCCGAGTTCTGGACGATCATCCGCCGGGCGTTTTCGGACCTGGAGATCGTGGAGCGGGAGGATTGAGGGGCTGAGTGAGATGCCGGGGCCCGTCGAACGCCGCTCGCTTTTCAGCCCGGTTACGGGCCGAATCGGTCCAGCGAAGCGCCCCGAACCGAGACGGCCGTCACGTAGGTCGGGTAGTCCTGCCCGACGCGGGCGGAATCGGCGGTAGATCGGTCGGGAGGAACGGACCCGGCCGGCCCGCGTCGGGCACGAATGCCCGATCTACTTCGAACGCGTGAGCAGGCCGGGCCGGCTCGAGCGCCGATCCCCGAGGTCAGGGTCGGCAGGAGCAGCCCACGCGCGTTCATCGAGCGAAACAAGGGCGATGCGGCTCGAATGCCCCCTCATCCGCCCTTCGGGCACCTTCTCCCCGCGGCTCGCGGGGAGAAGGGGACGGCTGGCCGACACTCCTCGCGTCATCCGCCCAGCAGCGTTCGACCCACATCAGGGGCCTCTCACACACCTTCTGTCCAGCGAGTCGTCTCGACAGGCTACGTCGCCATTCGCTGCGAGTGACGCGGTGCTGCGGCGATTCGACGCCGCGTGGCGAGGCGGCGTCGCGCGGCGAGGATTCGGCGATTCGCGGGGCCTTCCGAGTCGCGGCGCCGCGAGTCCGGCGTAATTCGGATGGAGGTGACGGGGCGGGCGACGCCGGCCCGCCCCATCCTCGGCGCCGCGAATGCCGGCGACCGTCCGGAGCATCAAAAGACTCTCAAAAATGAAGGCGTACTGGAGCCGATTTGGTGAAAACCTGGAACCGCCTCGCGCCGATTGGATTGTTCGCCGTTTTGTCGATGTTTCAACCCGTGCACGCCGGCAGTATCGATAACCTTCAGCTCTTCGACGGGACAAACCACTCGCCCGTCGTGACGGTCCACTACAGCACCGCTGACGGCGAGCATTCGCTATCGGCGTCCACCTACGCCGACCCGATGGTCAGCGACGGGACCGTGGCCCCGATCTATTACTGCGTGGACCTCTGGCACGAGAACACGATCGGGTCGAGCTACACGATCACGCCCGTGTCGGGCATCAGCTATCCGACCAGCACGTACGACGACGTGGACAACCGGATCGCCTGGCTGTTGAGCCAGAACCCGGCCACGGCCGACGCCCGGGGCGCCGTGCAACTGGCGATCTGGTATGTCACCGACAACGCCAGGACGAAGGACTTCAAGGGCTTCTCGTTCAGCGGCGGCGACAGCACGCTCACAAAGGACTACCACGAGTTGCTCAAGTTCCAGGGCTACGACAAATCGACGACGTACCAGGCGCAGTTCTGGGCGGCGACCCACGACCCGAGCGGCCGGTACAACCAGGACCTCGTCAGCGAGCAGAAGTCCATCAACCCGCAGTCGGTCCCCGAGCCCGGCACCGGGATGCTGGGCCTGGTGGGCGTGGCGTGGGTGGTGGTCGTGCGGCGATGGTGCAGGCACCGTCGCCGCCACGGCGACCGTGGATGATCGGTCGGGCGGAAAATACGAGGCTCCTCGCCAGGCATCGCCGCCAGACGCGCCGGAGGAGCCTCGTCACCACGAAGGGCACGAATCGCACGAATCAGGACCGCCTGGGACTGCACCAGATTCGTACCCTTCGTGTGATTCGTGGTCGAATACCACGAAACGGGACCGCCTCGGACTGCACCAGATTCGTGCCCTTCGTGTGATTCGTGGTCGATTTCCGAGACTCCTCGCCGGGCATCGCCGCCAGGCGCGCCGGAGGAGCAAGGGCCGATCCGCATGGGCTGACCCTGCCCCAGATGGTGGTCGGCGAGGAGTTTCGAGAATACGCGCAATCTGTTTCTCTGAAAGGACTTCCGCCTTCTGCTTCCGAAAGAATTCGCCGGTCCGGCAAAAATAGTTGGAAGGAAGCCCCCGCGCCGCGGCAGCATGAGAGGAGAGAGCGGTGAGGAGAAGACGGGGAGAGACCGATGGCGATTCGCGTTTCGGGTGCCGCACTGGGGGAGATCCAGACGCTCTATGGATGGGGCGCCATGGGTTCCTGGTCGGATAATCAGCTTGTCGAGCGGTTCGTGGGCGGGGCCGAGGAGAGCGAGGCGGCGTTCCGCATCCTGATCCAGCGGCACGGGCCGATGGTGCTGGGGGTCTGCCGTCGGGTGCTGGGCGACGAGCACGCGGCGGAGGACGCCTTTCAGGCCACGTTCCTGGTCTTCGTCAAGAAGGCGAGGAGCCTGCGTGACGGCGGCCTGTTGACGAACTGGCTGTATGGCGTGGCGCTTCGGGTCGCGAACAAGGAGCGGGCAAAGGGCGAGCGGCGGCGGGAGATCGAGCAGCGGGCGGCCGAGCGGGCGCCGCAGGAGTCGGCCGGTGGGGAGCCGGACGACCTGCGTGCGGTGATCGACGAGGAGGTGCACCGGCTGCCCGAACACTACCGGCTGCCGCTGTTGCTCTGTCATGTGGAAGGATTGCGGCACGACGAGGTGGCGCGGCGGCTGGGCTGCCCGGTGGGGACCGTGGAGAGCCGGCTGTCGCGGGCCCGCGAGCGGTTGCGGATGCGGCTGAGCCGCCGCGGCCTGGCGCCAACGGCCGGGGCGATGGCGGCCGCGCTCGAGCCGTCCCGGCTCGTTCTGGTGCCGCGATCGCTGGTCGAGGCGACCGCGAGAGTCCTGGTGGCGTCTCCAACCCGGCCGGTCGGGGTCGTCGGGTTGGTCCTGGCGGGATGTTCCCGGGCCGGGCGGGCGCTGGCCGCCACCACGGCGGGCGCGGGGACCGCGGCCGCCGCGCTGGTCATCACCATCGGGATCGCGGCGGCCGGCATTGGCGCCCTGCGGCCGGTCGAGCCGGCGCCGGCGCCCACGCCGCCCACGCCCGTGACCGTCGTCCGGACGGAGCGCGCCACCGTTCGGCCCGAGTTCGCGTCTGCCTCCGCATCCGCCTCTACGCCGGGCCGGCCGCCGCGGGCGGTCGCCCGGCCGCTGTCGGACATCACGATCGACGGCCGGCTCGACGACTGGCCCTCCGGCATGACGCGGTATCCGATCCAGAACCTCCTCTCGCGGAGCAGCAGCGATTATCGCACCTCCGTGGGCGGCCCCGAGGATGTCGCCGCCGAGTTCCAGGCCGGCTACGACCCGAAGGACGGCCGGATCTACCTGGCCGTCGTGGTCCGCGACGACGACCTGGTCGCGAAGAAGTCCAGCTCGGTCGTGGCCAATGACGCCGTGGAGGTCTACCTCCAGGGCCGCCGTCCCGACCCGAGGCCGACGGGCAAGAGCTGGGCCGACTGGCCCAACGGTACGGCGGCCGAGGAGATGCCGATCCTCCAGTACGTCGGGCTGCCCGGCGACTTCCCGGCCTATGGCGACCGCTTCGGCGCCAATCCGGCGCTGCTCTACGCCGCGACCCGCGATCGCCGCATCGAGATGAAGTACCGCCGCGAGGGCGATGTCACGACCTACGAGTGGGCGATCCAGCCCTATGACGAATATCCTGCCAGGCGCACCCGGCTCGAGCCCGGCAAGACGATCGGACTCGAGATCGCCGTGGTGGACCGCGATTCCCACCAACCGAAAGCCGCCTTCCTGACCTGGGGCGAGCCGCCCGGGATCTACAAGGGCTTCGAGCCAGAGACCCTGGGCGAGCTGGAGTTCCAGGCCGCTCGCTGACCTGAGAGGCTGTTGAGTCGGGGAGGCCTTGCCCACCCTGCGCCAACCGACCTCACCGTCTTGCAGGGTGGGTGAAACCCACCGATTCGAGGCCTCGCCCGGTGGGTTTCACCCACCCTACATCAGACCGTTCGTCGGGCGGGCAATGTCCGCCCGACGACATCCGACCGCCCTGCCGAGACTGACTCTGAGCGGCCCGCAACGGGATCGCGCGAGATCGTGATCGGAAAGCCGCACTGCACCCCGGTCGGCGTGCGCGCGGGGATGTGCCCCTGCGCATCGGCCGGATGGCAGCCGGTGCGCGCTGATCGGGACGCCCGCACTCCGCAGATGACGTTTTCGAACCGATTCATCAATGTCCACGGAGCCAGGAGAGCGAGATGGGACACTTCCTCTTCATCACGATCGGCCGGCGAGTCGCGGGCCTGGCGCTGGGGGCGGTCGTGCTCTGGCAGGTGGCCGAGCATGCCGGGCCGTCGCGAGGCCGGGCGCTCGTGCACGTCTCGAGCTTCCCGGCGGACCTGGTCGTGGACCAGAACGTCTATCACGTCGACAGTCCGGAAGAAACGCCGATCATCTGCGAGCTGCGCCCCGGCCGCCACGTGGCGCGGATGATCCGGGACGATCGGGTCCTCTACCAGGAGGAATTCGCCGTGTCGGCCGGCGAGGAGGTGATCCTGTCGGCGTGGGATCAGTATGTCGACGGGCGGAGCCCCGGGCGGGAGCGGGATCGGGATCGGGAGCCGGTCGCTCGCACCGGGGACGCATCGGCTCGCCGAGGCGCGGCGGAGCCCCCGCGGCCGGCGATCGGGGTCGCCGGGCCGCTCGCCAGTCTTACGCCGACACCACGAGCGTCCGCATGGGCACCTGGTTCATCCCGGCCTTCGGATACGGCCGGGGCTCGGGCTGGGCGAAGCCGTTGAGGTCCACCGCGCGGACGCGCAGCTCGTACGAGCCGGCCTCGACGCCGGGGGCCCGCAACGACCAGGGGACCATGCTGAACGGCAGCGGCCAGGTTTGCGGCCGGCCGGTCGCCGGGTCGAAGCCCCAGACCTCCCGGGATGAGACCCGGGCGGGCAGGATCGGCGACCAGTCGCCGGGCGGCTCCATCATCGTGCAGGGATGCCAGGCGGCCGAATCCCAGGCTGGATCGTCATTCTTGAGCGGGTGATCGGCACCGGGCGGGACGCGCCGCAGCCAGTACTCGACGCGCTTCAGGCCCGACCAGCCGGACATCGCCATGCCCTCCGCGACGATCGGCTGGCCGGCCTTGAATCGGGTCTCACCCTGGCCGATGTAGGCGGCCGTCTTGAGGTACGAGTCCGGATCATTGTTCTGGAGGGCGTAGGTGTCGTTGGCCCTGTAGTCGTTGGTCAGCACGATGCGCTGGAGCCACTTGATCGACTTGAAGCCGTGCGACCAGGGGACGACCATCCGCACGGGTCCTCCGCGCTGGAGGGGGATCGGCTGGCCGTTGAGACGATAGGCCAGGATGGCCGGCGGCTCGGAGGGGGGATTCTCCATGGCGCGCGCATAGGACAGCGAAGACTGGAAGATCTGCGCCGGGTCGTCGTTGTGGAAGCCCCAGTAATAGACGCGCCGCACATTGCGGACGGTCCCCACCCGTCGGATCACCTCGCGGAGCGGCACGCCTTCCCACAGCCCCTGGCCCAGCGGGGCGGGGATGTTGTTGCACTGCATGGCCTTGAGGAACTTGACGCCGTGCGCCTCGCCGAGCTTCTGGAGCGCGGCGAGGTCGAGGGCCGTCGAGTCTTCCAGCCGGCAGGGGCGCGGGACCTGCGAGGATTCGTCCCCGACGATTTCCAGGCGCCAGGTCTCCGCGGTGAGCCGGGCCTTGACGAGGGCCTCGCCCCGGAGCCGGTGGGGTTTGGGATTGCCGCGGCTGACGTCCACGAACGAGCCGGCGTCGGTCAGGTACGGCGACGGCTGCCGGGCGGCCGCGCCGATCGGTCCGCCGGCCGGCGCAACGGATGCCGGCGGCTGCTGCTCGCCGGCGCCGGCCGTCGTTCTCGCCGCTGTCGCCGCGACCACGCCGAGGAACTGCCTGCGGTCGATGGGATCGTTCATGATCGTGCCTCAAGGAGGTCGGCCAGTCTTGCCTGACGCAAGGGTCCCCGTCGGGCAAGAAAGACTGCCCGACCGACTTTCCTGCCGGCGTCGTATTGTCGACTTCGCACTCGCCGCGATCAATCGTTCATCGACCGACCCGGTGCCGGCCGGGCCACGGCTTGACGGCCCCGGGCGCGCGGGCGGACACTGAACGGGCCTGTCGGTCCTCGCTCGCCCGGCCGGGGCACTGGGTTCCATCACGTCGGAGATTCGCCATGCCGTCGCTTCGCGAAGGTGCCGCCGCTTGCGGTTCGGTCGTCCTCGTCGCCCTGTTCGCCGCGGCGCAGCCGGCCGGCATCGCCCAGGAGATCAAGCCGGCGGATTGCCCGCCCGCGGCGCGGAAGACGCTCGAGGCCGAGGCGCGGGGCGCGCGGATCGCCGCGGTCCGCAAGGAGCAGGACGGCGACGAGGCCATCTACTGGGCCGACGCGACGATCGAGGGGAAGACCTATGCGATCGGCGTTCTGGGCGACGGCACGCTGGTGGAGATGAACCTGGCCGTCGACGGGGCCGAGCTGACGCTCGACCGGTGCCCGGCCGCGGTGCAGGCCACGTTCCGCCGCGAGGCGATGGGCGAGAAGATCGAGGGCGTGGGCAAGGACATGAAGTATGGGACCACCGTGTATGAGACCGTCGTCCACCACCGCGGGCGCGCCTACGAGCTGGTCGTCGCCGAAGACGGGACGCTCGTCGAGAAGGTGCTGGTGATCGACGACGAGGAGCTGCCGCTGGACCGATGCCCCGCCGCCGTGCAGGCCGCGCTCAAGCACCACGCCCGCGGCGGCGCGATCAGCGACGTGACGCGCTCCGCGGGGATCCTGCATCCGACCTTCGAGGCCGAGGTCCAGGTCAAGGACCGGATCTACCTGATCGAGGTCGCCGAGGACGGCCGGCTGATCTCGAAGTCGCTCGAGGCGGGCGAGGAGTGATTGAGTGGAAGAGTCGGACTTAACCGCGAAAAACGCGAAAAACGCGAAAAAACCAATACGTGAAATGAAATGGGAAGACGATCCGAATCGCCGTCGGCTCGCTCTCCCAGTCCTTTTTGCGTTTTTTGCGGTTATGTGCTGTCTTCGACGAGTCGCCGTCGCGCGAGTGGTGGCCTGGAGGTGATCTCCGTCGAGGTCTTCGCGGTTAACTCCTCGACGGGTCGCCGTGGGGTGGGTGGTGTCGTTCCGGGTGCTTCGAAGCAAAAAACGACCGCGGCCGGCGGATGTCAGGCACGAGGCCCTCGATCGCGCCGGGCGGCGGCCGTTCGCGGCCGGATCGGGTCGGAGGGAACGCGATCGCAATCTTGCCGAGGTGAGTCGGTTCGACCGGATCTTGCTCCCGGACCGCCGGAGCCGGACCGCATGACTCCCATGGGTGGTCTCGTCTTGGTGATTTGAGGGCCGTCCCTGGCCCTTGCCCACGAGCCGCCAGTCCGTCCCTGGACGCGACTGCTATGCCGGGGCTGTCTCGGTCTTCCCTGACCGGTTCGGTTTTCCAACCGACACCGATTGTATCGTCCTCGGCCCGGGCGGAACTGAAGGGCTTCTCTGGATTTTTGCCGGTTCGTCGGTTTTCCGTGGTTCGTTATTCCAGAGGCCATCTCGAGGTCTTCGCCCGAACAGGTCCTGCTGAGCCACATTCCCGACGGCACGGGTGAGAGACCCGGTGACTCACGTCGCCGGTTCGCCTGGGATCGGCGGACGTCGCCGGTTTCCGGAGGTTCTCGCTAGGTCGCGACGTAGGTCAGGCCGCCCTGGGGGAAGATGCGGACGCGGAGCGCGTTGCCGGGATGCCCGTGTTCGCGACGGACAAGGGACAGCGGACAGCGGAGCAATAGAGAATCCAGGTCGTCGAAGAGGTGGACCGGGCCCAGCCGGCGACCGACGACGGCGCGCAGGGGCGGGGAATACACGAGGACCGTGCGGTCGACGACCAGCTCGCGGGCCCATCGGATCATGAACGCGGCCGGCGAGCCCGCGAGGGCGGCGGCGTGCTGGGCGGCCGGGAGGAGCCGGCGGATCGCCCACGAGCCGATGACCCCGGTCGCGGCGATCCCCCGCAGCGCCGAGGCGGGGAACGACCGGGCGATCTCGTCGGGATCGGTCCAGAAGAGGCCGACGAGCGCCCCGCCGGGCCGGCAGGCCGCGCGGTGGTGCAGCAGCACCTTGAAGCTCTGCATCGGATCGCCCGGCCAGGGATGATTGCCGGCGATGACGATGTCGGCGGGCTCGGCGTCCGGGGCACGGAACCGCCGGCGTGCCTCGGAGGCCAGCACGTCCTGCACCGACTCGGGCCGGCCGGCGGCCGCGTGGAACACCTGGCCGGGCCCGCCGATCAGGTGGCTGATCGACCAGCACGGGCCGAGCAACCCGGCCGCCGCATGAATGGCGCGCCGCATCGGGTTGCCGCAAGCCTCGCCGCCCAATAGCCCCGACGCATCCGACCGGCCGACGAGCCCCTGGCGGTGCAGCGCGCCCAGCGTCGTCCGATGGCTGGTGCCGGGGAAGATCAGCTTGTAGCCGCCGCCGAAGCCCGCCTGGAGGTGCGGCAGTACCGAGCCGACCAGGATCCGCAGGTCGGCCCGCGCCACCGGGCGAAAGACTCGCACCGGGATGTCCGGCTCGAGAGTCCCCAGCTCGTCGTAGGCCGACAGGTCGTCCACCGGCGGGCTGAAGCAGCGATATCCGGCCGCGATGTCCTCGCCCACCCGGCGCCGCATCGCCGCGTCGTCGACGGCATGATGCCGGCCGACGCCCACGCTGATCGTGATGTCCTCGGGGCGGACCCCCGCGGCGTGCAGCCGTGCCAGGATGATCGGCAGGGCCTCGCGCACCGGTGTCCAGCGCGACGGGTCATCCACGACGATCGCCACCGATTGCCCCGGCGCCGCCAGCTCCTCCAATCGCGGAGCATCGACCGGGCCGTCGAGCGCGGCGCCGAGGGCGGCCGAATAATCGGCCACCGCGCCGGACAGCTCGGGCGCGACCACCTCGACCCGGGCCCCTGCGATCGGCCCGGATGCCGGCCACCGCAAGAAGAGGGAACCGTCCGGCCCCCATGGCAGCGCGATCGTATCGGGTCTCGGCGGAATCTCCTCGCCCGCGCGGGTTTTCTCGCTCTCTCCGCCCGAGGGTTGCTCGATCGTTGTCTGCGTCATCAGGGGCTGGGCTCCTTCCGCATTCGGTGTGCGAGCGGGCCTGGACACGAGCCCGCGGCTCCTCGCGAACCGAGCATCATACCTGCTGTCGCGGGTCTGCTGAAACGGCCCGAGAGGCGGAAGGCGATGCCCACACGGCATCGTCGACTCGAAGCTCTTCGGGAAAGTCTCGGCACTACAGATGCTCCAGATTGCCGGGATGGGCGGCTTTTGCGGAGGGCGCGGTGAGTTCCTCAAAGTCCCGGCCCTGCGCTGCCGATTCCAGACTCAGTCCTCACCGGGACGGGGGCGGGTCCGGATCACATTCAGGATGCGGGGATGGCATGAACGGCAAGGGGCAAGGTCGTCGACGAGCGGTGGCGTATCTCCCCGGCGGCGAGAGCCTCGAGGGGCGACGGCTCTTGACTGTCATCAGCCTCAGCAAGGTGATTTCGCCGCTCGAGATCAACCCGATCGCGCAGCCGGCGCGGCATCCGAATACGCCGGTGATGCCGTTCGCCACGCCGACGAAGAAGGCGACCTTCATCGACCCGACGGTGACGATCGACAACGGGAATTCGGTCGTCATCAGCTATCAGAGCTACGTGGCGCCGTATGCCAAGCTCGACGGGAGCCGCGGCGGCGCGATCAAGGTCGGCATCGGCTCGGCCGTGCTGGACAACGCCCGGCTAATCGCCAACCCGAGCCATTTGTACAAGGCGCCGCAGCTCCTGGTGGGGAACAACACGGCGATCGGGCCCGGCGCGCTGGTCCTGGGCTCGAGCGTGATCGGGTCGTACGCGGACAATGCGGCGCCGACCGCGGTCGGCGCCCGTGCGGTGATCGACGACGCGATTCTCCAGCCCGGCGCGATCGTCTCGCCGCTGGCGCGGGTCGGGCCGGGGGTCACCGTGCCGACCGGCTTCCGAGTCCTTCCCGGCGTGAACGTGACGAACAACGCCGAGGCCTCGAATCCGTCGCTCGGCATGGTGGTGCCCGTGACCTCGTCCGACGTCACGGCGCTGAAGCAACTTCTCACCGACGCGCAGGGCCTGGCCGCCGGCTACACCAGGCTGTACCAGGGCAATTCGGACACCGGCCCCAACATCGGCGGCAACCCGACGATCGGCGGGGTTTATAACGGCTACCTGCCGAACGTCGAGGGGGCCAGCCCATCGCCTGGGCCGTCGTATGTGGGCGGGACGAAGAGCCTGTCGCCGGCGTTCCAGACCCCCAAGTACGGCCCGATCGGTGCGAAACTGTACAACTACCCGTCGCGGTCGATCGGCGACGTGACGTTCGACCAGCGGGCCTGGCAGGTGGCGACGCACCTGGGCCGGGCCAACTCGATCCGCGCCGACGTGGGGCAGCCCATCGTGATCGGCTCGATCGCGAAAACCGGCCCGTATGTGACGATCACCTCGCCGGTGGGCGGGACGATGGCGATCGGCCAGAGCTTCCGCGCCGGGGGCGGCGCGGTCCTGATGGGCAGCCCGGGCGTCAACATGGTGCTGGGTGATAATGTCTCGATCGGCAGCCACGCGGTCGTCCAGGGCTCGTCGCTGGGCTCGGGGAGCACCGTCGGCGCCGGCGCGTACCTGCTCAACTCCACGTTCCCGGCCGGCACCGTGATTCCGGCCGGGGCGATCTACGTCAACAACACGTTCGAGGGATACGTCCAGTCCTGACCCTGGCCAGCCGGTCCCAGCCGGCCCGGTCCCCTCAGCGCCCCTGCACCGTGAACCACTCGCCGGGCTGGAGGATGACCGGCTGCGCCGATGTCTCGGCCCGGACCCGCTCGGCCCATGCGGCGGCGTCCTGCGCGATGGGCGGGAAGGTGTTGTAGTGGATCGGCAGGACGAAGCGGGGCTTCAGCAGCTTGACGGCGCGCACGGCGTCCTCGGGCCCCATCGTGTAGTAGTCGCCGATGGGCAGGATCGCCAGGTCGATCCCCTCCTCGCCGATGAGCGCCATGTCGCCGAAGAGCGCGGTGTCGGCGGCGTCGTAGATGCGCGTCCCGTCGGGCAGGGTCAGGATGAACCCGCACGGGTTGCCGCCGTTGCTGCCGTCCGGCAGCGCCGAGCCGTGGAAGGCCAGCGTCAGCTTGACCCGCACGGCCTTCTCGAACAGGAAGCTGCCGCCGTGCTGGAGGCCCTGCACCTTCTCGGCCGGCAATCCCTGCGACGGCTGCTGGAGCCACAGGCTGATCTCGTAGTTGGATGCCACGGTCGCGCCGGTGCGCTTGGCGATCGCCACCGCATCGCCCACGTGGTCTCCATGCCCGTGCGAGATCAGGATCAGGTCGGCCGGGACCTCGTCGGCCGAGACCGCCGCCCTGGGATTCCCGGTCAGAAACGGGTCGATCAGGACCGAGCGGCCCTCGCTCTCGACCAGGAGCGCGGAATGCCCCAGCCATCGCACTCGTGTCGCCATGTTGCGTCCCCCCTGTCATCCCTGGTGCTCGCGGTTACCATCGATCGACCGACCGATGATAGCAACTCGCCGACCCCTCGGTCCAAGGCGCGGGCCGCCGAGGTCGACCGCCGCATGGTCGAGCGGCTGGCGGACGCGCGAGCCGGCATGATCACCGACGACCGGGCCGGTGCGGCCTGCGGCGAGGCGTTCGCCGGGGGGGGACGATCCGCTGGATCGGTCGGCCGGCCGGCGCCGCGGCGATCGGCCGGCGCGGCGGCGCCGAGCTCGCGTTGAAGCGGCTTCCCCGGCTACTGCCGGCGCCTTGGTTCGGAGTACAATGGCTTCAGTGCCCCGAGACCTCACCTTCACCCGGCCCATGGACCCCAGATTGATGACGACGGCGGCTCGATGGCGAATCCTTCTCGTGGCGCTCGGCATCGCGGCGCTCGGCGCCGCGGCCGCGGGGTTCGGTGTGGTGCGAGGCTGGTGGAAGGCGCGGACAGACGGCCCATCGGTCGCCAGGAGCGCGGATGCGGACCGGGCATCACGTGCGACCCTGGCCATCCGCGCGGGCCGGCTGGACGAGGCGCTCGCCGCGTGCGCCGACCCTCCCGGGGCCGGGTTGGGGGCCGACGAGCTGTGCGAGCTGGGCAGCTCGCTGATCGGCAAGGATCGGCTGGTGCTCGGATGGACCGCGCTGGAGGCGGCGCGGCGAGTCGACACGCACCACGCGGCGACCGTCCGGGCGCTCAATGAACTCGAGGGGAAGCTGGTCGTCGCCACCGGCCGCGAGCTGGCCTCTCGCCGCGAGGCCGCCGACGAGGTCGAGTTCCTCCGCGGGGTCCGCGGCGGGCCGGCGCTGGGCCTGCTGGCCCTGGGCCTGGCGCGATTCGGCGACACCCCGGCCGCGGCCCAGGAGCTGCTGGACCGCGTGCTGATCCGCGACCGCGCCGAGCTGCGCGCGATCGACGCGCCCGCCGGATCCCTCAGACTGCTGGCCCGGCTGCTGATGGAGACCGGCCGGCCCGAGGACGCCGAGCGGTTGCTGAAGCCGCTGGTCGCGGCCGCGGCGGGGGCTCCGGCGTCGTCCGGGTCGATCGACCGCGAGGCCGCCTGGCTGCTCAGCCGCGCGGCCCTCCAGCTCGGCCGGCCGGACGAGGCCGACGCCATGCTCGAGCGGGCCGCCGGATTTGGCGCGGGCGATACTTCGCCCGAGCCGGCGCCGTTCGTCGGCTCGCGCAGGTGCGCCGAGTGCCATCAGATCGCCTTCCGCGCCGCGCAGCGCGAGCCCAGCCCGCACGCGCGGACGATCTACCTGGGCGCGGGCCTGAAGGACGTCCCCCTGCCCGATCGGCCGGTGCCCGACCCGATCGATCCGCATGTCCAGCACGGCTTCGCCCGCAAGGCCGACGACCGGATCGAGATGGAGACCCGCGACGAGAAGGGCCGCGTGGCCCGCGCCGTCGTCGCCTATGCCCTCGGGTCGGGCGAGCACGGCGTGACGATGGTCTCGCGTGACGTGCCCGGCGGCACGCCCCGCGAGCTGCGGATCTCGTACTACACGGCCGAGCACGCCTGGCGCGGGACCAAGGGGATCACTGCCGTACCCCACGATCCCACCGACTTCATCGGGCTGGAGCTCTCGGACAAGTCGCTGCGCCAGTGCCTCCAGTGCCACACCACCTGGTTCCGCGCTGCGCTGCCGATCCCCGGCGCCACGCCCGGCCCCGAGGCGGCCGACCGCGGCATTGGCTGCGAGCGATGCCACGGCCCGGGGCTCAATCACGTGAAGGCCGTCGAGTCCGGCTTCGCCGAGCCGGCCATCGGCGCCACGAAGTCGTCGCCTCCGCGGCGGCTGATGCGCTCGTGCGACGAATGCCACGCATCCAACGGCTCGGTTGACCCGGGCGACCCCGAGTTTACCCGCGTGCAGGGCACGAACCTGATGTTCAGCCGCTGCTTCACCGGGTCCGGGGGCGCGATCCACTGCGCCACCTGCCACGACCCCCACCGCGGCCTGGACACCGTGCGGACGCATTACGAGCCGAAGTGCCTCGCCTGCCACGACGCGAAGTCCAGGGGCTCGGCGTCGGGCCCGATGGCATCGGCCACGGCCACGGCAACGGCGAAGGGCGACGCGCATGGCGGGGCGGCGGGCGGCGGGCCGGCGTCTCAACATCGATCGCCGCCGGTCTGCCCGGTCAATCCGGCCTCGGGCTGCATCGACTGCCACATGCCCCGGGTCCAGGAGCCGAGCCTGAAGATGCGATTCACCGACCATCATATTCGCGTCCACCGCGAGCCGGCGGCCACCCCGGCGAAGGGAGGTTGAATCCGTGAAGGCCGAGACTTCCCCGCCGCCGGCCGGCGCCGGCAAGCCGGCGAGCCGCCCCCAACCACGCGGCGGGCGAGATGACGGACGATCGGCCCGGCCGCGGGGAGCGTGGCGAGTGGCCGGCGCGATCGCGGCGGTCCTGATCGCCGCGGCCCTGGGCTATCTCGGGTTGACCCACTACCGATCCACCCGGCTGGCGGCGGAAGTCCGGTCCCTGTTCGCCGAGCGCCGCTATAACGAGGCCCGCAGGCCCCTGGAGCGTTGGCTGAGCGACAGCCCGCGGTCGGGCGAGGCCCAGTATTACCGCGGCTGGCTGGCCCTGGTCGACCAGGATCCGCGCCAGGCGGTCGAGTCGGTCGAGCAGGCGCAGCGACTGGGCTTCGACCGGTCGGCGCTCGAGGTCCTGGTGGGGATCTACCAGGCGCGCGCCGGGCGGATCAACATTGCGGAGCCGATCCTCAGCGCGGCCTTCGAGCGCGATGCCGAGCCGCGCGACCTGGTCGCCCGCGAGCTGGCCCGCATCTACCTGGCGACCTATCGGTTCACCTATGCGGCCCCGGCCATCGAGCGGTATCGCGAGCTGGTCCCGGGCGATCCGCAGCCGTACCTGTGGAGCAACGAGATCAACACGCGCTCCGGCGCGTCGCCGGCGCTTTTGATTCGCAACTACCAGGCCGCGCTCGAGCGCGACCCGGACCTCGACAAGGCGCGGCTCGGCCTGGCCGAGCAGCTCAGCAAGGACCGGCGGTTCGACGAGGCCGAGCAGGAGTATCGCACGTATCTGAAGCGCAATCCGCGGGACGTCTCGGCGCTCGTGGGCCTGGGCCGTAACGCCTTTCAGAGCGGCGACATCGCCGGGGCGACGCGCGAGTACGAGGCGGCGCTGGCGATCGACCCGGACCAGCGCGAGGCGCTCAAGGAGCTGGCGCAGCTCGACCTGCGCTTCGGCCGGTTCGACCAGGCGCGTCGCCGGCTCGAACATCTCGCACAACTGGATCCGTTCGATCACGAGATTAGCTACTCGTACGCGCAGGCCCTGCGGCTCTCGGGCCACGCCGAGAAGGCCCGGACCGAGACCGAGCGGGCGGCCCGGCTGCGGAAGGAGCACGAGCAGATCGTGCAGCTCCGGTTCAACATCGTCAAGGACCCGAACGACGTGCAGTCGAGGTATCAGGTCGCGCGCTGGATGTTCGAGCACGGCCACGCCGACGAGGGCCTGAAGTGGGCCCGGGAGATTCTCCGGGCCAACCCGCATCACACCGAGATCCACCGGGTGCTGGCCGAGTATTACGCCGCACACGGCGATCCCGGCCTGGCGAACTATCACCGCAGCATGGCCTCGAGCGGCCAGGACGCGCGGTAGGTCGCCCCGGAGGGCGAGCGGCGTGTGATGAGGCGGGATGGTATGGGATGGGATGGGATGGGATGGGATGCGAAGTGGGCGGGGCCGCACCGGGAGGGCGAGCTTCGCGCAAGCGGGGATCCGGTGAGGCCGAGGCACCATGCCGGCTCGGCAGGAGCCTCGCCCTCCCGATCCCGGGACCGACTCTCATCAGTCCTTCAACTCGAAGTCGAACTTGTTCGTCTTCTCCTGGACGGTCGCCTTGAGATCGGTCGTCTCGGGCAACTGGTACTTTCCGGGGATCGACGACTTGGCCTCGCTGAGGGCCTTGGCCTGAAGCTCGGGCGGGATCTGCGAGACCTTCTCCATCTTGTGCTGGGCCGCGAGGTCGCTGGCCTGCGACTTGACCTTGCCCTCGTCGATCTCGCGGGTGTCGACGGTCACGACGTACTCGCCGGGCAGCGCGCCGTCGCCGTCATTGCGGGTGGTGAGCGAGGAGAACGTGCCGTTCTCCACGGTGCCATAGGCACCCTGGACGCCGGCGCCCTTGCTGATGAAGTTGATGCGGGCCTTGGCGACCGGCTGGCCCTTGTACTTGACGGTGCCCGAGACCGGGTAGCGCTTGCCGATGCCGTCGTCGGAGCAGCCGATGACGACGAGCAGGGCGGGACCCAGCAGCAGCGCCAGCCCGTAGCGCGCGATATTCCTGCGGTTGAACATGGCGAATCTCATTCCTGATGGTCGAAGGCCGTACTTGGTGATCTCTTTCACGGAGCGAGCGAGAGCCTCGCGGCGACCTGTCGGGCCGCCGATATCGAACGGGCGGCGAGGACCGGGTCAGCCACGAGGCTCGATACGATGCGATCGGCGGTCTCGAAGTCCGGACTGAGTCGCGGCGACGGCCGGGCGCGGGTCGCCGCGCCAGAGCGCGGCGACCCGGCCGGATAGGTCGAGAGAGCCGATCGGCTCGATCAGATCAATACGAATCCGAGCCGACGACCTCGCTGCCGTTGCGGCTGCCGAGGGCGTTGTAGGAGATCGGGCTGATCGAGGCCTTGAGGAAGTGGACCGAGCCGTCGGCGAAGCAGAAGTTCGCGCCGCCGGGGTGCTGGCTCTTGAACCCGCGGGTGGCGTAGCTGGCGCGGGTGTTCCAGTTGGTCGAGCCGAAGCCGGCGTACGGCAATCCGGTGAAGTAGTTGATGGGGACGGTCGTGCCCGAGGCCACGCCAGTATTGCCGTACATCTCGCTGTTGGCGTCCTGCCAGGGCAGGCCCTCGCCGAGCAGGATCGTGTTGCTCATGCCGTCGGTGACGCTCTGCACGGTCGCGACCTGGCGGGTGCGGTAGTCGGAGAAGCCGCGCATGCTGCCGATCTCAATCGCGCCGCCGACGGACGTGATGACACCGGTGGTACCCCAGAACCCGTTCCAGCCGCGGCGGATCAGGCCGGGCATCGGCACCGTCACCGGCGCCGTCTCCCAGGGATTCGGGCCCGACAGCGGTAGGATCGCGTAGTTGTCGCCGAAGCTCATGTAGTAGTTGGTGCAGGGCACGCCCGTCGCGTTGCCGCTCGGGTTGGGCGGGATGTTGGTGTTGAAGCTGAAGGTGCCCGTCGGGCCGTAGGGCACGATCCCATTGCCGTTGTTGCCGTCCGAGGGGCAGAGGAACACGGTCATGACCGTGTACCACGCCGTGGCCCAGGCGTAGGTCACGCCGGGCGTGTCCTGCCGGAGCATCATGTTGAACGAGTTGTAGACCGTGTTCTGCTCGAGCTCGGGCAGGATCATGGCCCGCCAGCTCAACCCGGCGTCCCAGGCCCAGCCGCCGCTGCTCGCCGGCTGCGACGTGACGGCGGGCGGGAACAGGTTCACCCGGTCGATGTAGTTGTGGATGGCCAGCCCAAGCTGCTTCAGATTGTTGGTGCACTGGGCCCGGCGTGCGGCCTCGCGCGCCGATTGCACGGCCGGCAGCAGCAGGGCGATCAGGACGGCGATGATCGCGATGACGACCAGGAGCTCGATCAGCGTGAAGCCACGCCGGGCCCCATTACGACGCAAGGCAAACATGATGAGTTCACTCCTCAAACGGCAAAGAGAGCGGACTGAGAAAACCACTCAGGAAACAAGGCACGAGATGACAGCGTCTCCCTTCCGGGAACCGGACCGACGGACCCTTCAAGATAGACTGGCGCGGGTCTCTCATCGACCGTCGCGCGCTGTATGACCCTACGGCGGGATCTGCAACGGTCCGCCGATGCGCGCCGCATCCAGCAGTTCGCGCAAACGAATCCATGCTCGGGGCCTGTCTTGGTTTTAAGAGGACGAGTCGAGGGTTCCCATCGCATCCTATCCCCGGCGGGGAGAATCCGACACGCAGGCGCGGCGCTGTCGGGTCGAGGATCGGACGCGAGGGCGAAGTTCCGGACGAGCGGAACCTTGATATTAGTGGTTTCGCTGCGCCGGTCAAGTACCGAGCGGTGTTCTCGGCATGCTTTTTTGTCTGTCGCCTATGCAATTCGGACTCGGGCAATCCCGACTTTCTTCGTGGAGATGGTACGGAATTCACAAGTCGAACCCTCCCCAGGATTACCGCACGTCCTGCTGAAGAGGAAACGCGAGGTCGGCGGCCGCCTCGACAGGAATCGGCAAATGGACGGATCCGCCGGAGAATTGTGTTCCTAAAAATATAGTTCAGACACGATTCCACCGATCGCAGACCGGGCAGCAGGGCTGGATGCCCGCGCGGATCTCGCGCACCATCGCCTGGCGAGATCGGCCTCCGTCGTCTCGATCGGATTGAGTTAGCCAGGTGCCGAGGGCGAGTCCGGTTCATCGCCGCGATTCCGTGCCCTCATAGCTGTCGGTGCCGGGATGTTCAGCAATCCAGGACTTCCAGGTCATGATGGCCGGTTTGAGCGTGGCGAAGGGGAGATTGGAGGTCGGCCCACGACTGGTCGTGGCCTCGGCCGCCCTTCGGGCGTGGGCCGTCGCCACTGGATTCCCCGAGGAGCCGAACAGCGCGGGATCGACCAGATTGCCTGACTCCTGGAAGAAAAAGATGTCGCCGGCCTCGAGGACCATCGCACCGTCGAGCAGGCCGCTCACGCGGAGCCTGAGCGGGTCGGCGCCCGGCTTCCCGACAAACGCGCGAGCGCACTCACTCAAATTGCAGTAGGCGACCGACACGGGCACATCCGCGATCACGTCGTTGACCAGATGCTGGGTGATGCCCTCCATCGCCGTGAGCCGGTAAGCACGCGCCTTGCCGGCGACGACCACCCCGATCACCAGTTCGTCCGGCGAGATCCCGGCCTCGCCCGCGGTACGAATGATGGGGCGCTCGACCGGGTTCGAGATGTTCTCCTGGAAAGTCGCGCGACGCATCAGGCTGCCACCGGACCGACCGGCCATGTCGCAGGTCCCGGGTTTCTGCTCCCACCTCGATATGAGGGACATCGACGAGAGGACCACTCCGCCGATCAGTACACCCCACACAGGCCGCGTGATCGAGTCCCCGCCCGGCTTCGTTCGCACGTCGGTCCTCTCCACGGTGTCCCGAAGCCGATCCTCCCGCCGGGATCGTCCTCATGACGCCGGACGTCTCTGATCTCCTTAGGACATAAGAGCGACAGGCGCGCGGCATTGGCCCGGCCGACCCGGTCGGGGCGGAGGATTCGCGCCGTACTTTCGCTGGGAGGGGACCGCCGGTCAGCGGGCGGCCGCATGCCGGAGTGTGGCGAGGGGGCCGAAGTCGAGGATCTCCGAGCCGGTGCTGGCGAGGCAGCGGAGGGAGCCTGCGAGCCAGCCGCGTGGGATGGGGCCGGCGACGACGTCGCAGCCGGCGGCGTTGCTCGAGAAGGCCGGCAGGATGATCCGGTCCGGGCCGGCCAGGAAGCACGGCGCGGCGGATCCCTCGGCGCGGAGCACGGGATGGAAATGGCCGGTAATCGTTCGCTTCCCCTTGACGGGGCGGTGGCCGTGCGCGATCGTCCAGCCCGCGACCGTGCAGCTTGGTGGAAGGGAGGACGGCAGGTCGGCCGGCGCGAAGGGACGGCCGCCTCGGTCGTGGTTCCCCTCGAGGGCCAGCAGATCGACGCCTCGCCCGGCGAGCCATTCGCGCAGGCGGCGGAGGTCGCCGGCCGTCCGTCGGCAAGGGCGGCCCGACTCGACGAGGTCCCCCGCGACGATCAGGCGACGGACGCTCGCTCGCCCGAGCAGCGAGTCCAGCCGGGCGAGGGTCTCCGCGAGCGAATGGGCCGGCACGCAGTCGCCCGCCGCGCCTCGGGCCCATTCGTAGCCCAGGTGCACGTCGGCGACCACGGCCGTCTGCTCGCGGCGGTGGACCACGGCGCCCTCGGGGGTGAAAAGCCAGGCGCCCAGGGTCTGCGTGCCGGGAGGTCCGATCCGTTTCGACGCGCGCGCCTCCCTCACGGAACAGCTCCCTTCGCGGCCGCGGTCAGGCGGGCATGCAGGCGGCGGAGGGCGTCGCCGGGCGATTCGAACTGGAGCGCCTCGGGCGTGCCGGGCTCGATCCAGGCGGCGGCGAACGGCGAGATCCCGGGCAGGCCGCGAAACCGGACCGCCGGCCGCGAGGCGAGCCACCGCGCGGCGGCCGGGACGTCCAGGAAGTCCTCGAGCACCTCGCGGCGGGTCTGCCTGAGCAGGGGGTGGTCCGGGCAGGCGGCCTGGACGAGCGGGTAGAGCCGCGAGCTGACCCAGTTCATCCCGCCGACCCGGACGCGACGCCCCGGCTCGGGGTTGCGGAGGACCATCAGGGCCGTCGCGGCGATCGAGCGGAACCGGCGCGCCGGCAGCTCGCCGCGGTCCAGGCCCTCGAGCACGTCCTCGTCGAGCCGGTCGAGGTTCACGAGCGTCGCGATTTCGTCGGCCGAGAGCCGGGCGCCCTCGGGCAGATGGATCGACCACCCCAGGTCGGCGACGGCCAGCGTGAGGTTCCGGCCGAACCGGCGGCCCAGCCGCGCCCCGGTGGCGCGGGCCATGGCCTCGCAGGCCGAGCGGTGCAGCGGAACGTGGAAGGCGTAGGCCAGGCCGATCCCGTCGGGCGCGGGCGACTCCTCGACCAGCAGGCCCGAGGCCGAGGGGACCTCGCTGTACCGCTCCTGGGCCTCGACCAGCTCGACGATCACGGCGGCGGAGCGGCGATCGAGGGCGAACCCGTCGGCGAGCCATTCGGCCAGCGCCGCGGCACCGTCGCGATCCAGCCGCATCGCCGCCTCGGCGCGGAGCCCGGCCAGCTCGGCAGCCAGCTCGCTGGAGAGCGACTGTCGGTCGCTGGTCCAGCGCGGGAGGCTGGGCTCGCCGCCGGAGACGCGGGCGTGCACGACGGAGCCCTCGAGGCGGCGGACCTCCAGCGATCGGCCGTCCAGCACGAACCGATCGCCGGGCGCGAGCCGCTCGGCGTACGCGGCCTCGAGCGTGCCGACGGCCCGGCCGTCCGCGACGACCCGGACCGATTCCTCCGAGACGATCGTGCCGACGTTGAGGCGAAACCACCGCGACACGCGGCCGCTCCGCAGGCCGAACCACCCGTTGCGCCGCCAGATCCGCGGCGAGGTCCACCGAGGCGCCGCGCCAGGCTCCGATTCATAGGCCCCCGCCGGCGCGCCGAGCTCACCCGCCAGGAACGCCAGGCAGGCGTCGAAGTCCGCGCGCGTCAGCCCGGCCATCGGCCCGGCGCGTCGCAGCAGTTCGAACGCCGCCTCGACCGACTGCTCCCCCGCGCAGGCCATGCCGACGAGCTGCTGGCAGACGACGTCGAGCGAGGCCGACGGCACGCGGAGCGGCTCCAGGCGGCCGTCGCGTGCGGCTTTCGCCGTGACGGCGGCGCCGATCAGCTCGGCGGGCGTCGCCGCCAGCAGGATGCCGCGCGACGCGGCGCCGCGGCGATGTCCCGAGCGGCCGACCCGCTGCACGCACCGCGATACCCCGCCCGGCAGCCCGATCTGCACCGCCAGGTCGGCCGTGCCGATGTCCACGCCCAGCTCGAGGCTCGTGCTGGTGACGACCGCACGCACGGTGCCCGACCTCAGCCCCGACTCGATCGCCCGCCGACGCTGCACGTCGAGCGCCGAGTGGTGCGCGGCGATCACCAGGTCGTCGGCGGAGGCGTCCCCTTCCCGGGAGGGCGAGGCTCCCGGCGGGCCGGGATGTGACGGCGGCTCGGCGGGAGCCTCGCCCTCCCGAATGCGGCGCAGCGTGAGGGTCCTGGTCCGGGAGGACGATCCTCCCGGCGAGTCGGGATGTTGGGCAGGCTCGGCGGGAGCCTCGCTCTCCCGCAGCCCTACCCGTGCGGGTCGACCGCCAGGCGGCACTGCCGCCGAAGTTGAAACACGCGTGCGCCCCGAGCGCAGGTCGTGCGTGACCTTCTCGGCCAGCGCGCGGGTATTGGCGAAGACGACGGTGGTCCGTTGCGAGTCGATCAGTGCGCGGAGGCGCCGGAGCAGCCGCCGGTAGCTGAGCCCGCGGTGGGGCGCCTCGCCGGGTCGGATCAGGCTCTCGACGTCGAACCGCGGGGGCGGCGTGCCGGGCGGCGGGGGCGCCACGATGACCCGGCAGTCGCGGCTCGCGCCCGCGAGGAATCGGACGACGGCCGGCTCGGCCCGGGTCGTCGCCGACAGGCCGATCCGGCGGGGGTCGCGACTCGCCTGCGCCGCGAGCCGCTCGAGCGAGACGGCCAGGTCGGCGCCCCGCTTCGTGGGCGCCAGCGCGTGCACCTCGTCGACGATCAGGTGCTCGACGCCCTGCCAGTGCGGCTGCCACGCGGCCTGGCTGAGCAACAGAGACAGGCTCTCGGGCGTGGTGATCAGGACGTGCGGCGGGTCGTCGCGGAGCTTCCGGCGCTCGTAGGCCGAGGTGTCACCCGTTCGGACTCCGACCTTGATCGGGCTGCGCTCGAGCTCGAGCCGGCGGGCGATCCCCTCGAGCGGGGCGGCGAGGTTGCGCTCGATGTCGTAGTTGAGGCTGCGCAGCGGCGAGACATACACGCAGCGCAGGCCGGGTGCCAGCGTGCCGGCGTCGCGCTCGCGGAACAGCCGGTCGAGCACCGCGAGGAAGGCCGCGAGCGTCTTGCCGGTGCCCGTCGGGGCCACGAGCAGGACGTTCTCTCCGGCCGAGATCAACGGCCAGGCCAGCTCCTGCCCGGGGGTCGGGCCCTCGGGGAACGCGGATTCGAACCAGGCTCGCACCGGCTCCGACAGGAGCATGACGGCCCCTCGCCCCTCGCTGGACTGGCCCTCTGTGGGCGGGGCCGTATCGTCGCGGCCGGTTCCTGCTGACTGCATCCCACCGCGCGAGGCGTCCGGGCCTCGCCGTCCTCCCTGGTGTTCATCGCGTCGCCTTGCCGAACCCGGCCCTCCGCCGGGTCGTGCGACGGTGTTATTGTATTCACCTGGGGCCGCGGCGGGAATGCGCTCCACCCGATGGTTGCGAGTCGCGGCAGTCGCCGCTTGCGGCGACGCGGCGGTTCGGCTCCAATAAGCGGGTCGGCCCTTCACCTCTCGACGCGACTGCACCTCTTGGCGGCAAAAATCACCATGGCCAGGACCGCTCGCGGAAAGCATTCGCCGGCCCCATCCGGGAGCACGCCCGGCGCCGGCGCCGGCAAGGGCAAGCTCAAGCCCAAGCCCACGTCCAGCACAACGAAGCCCAGGAAGGCCCACGCCGAGGCCGCGATGGCGCCACGGATCCTGCGAATCCCGATCACGAACGTCTTCGGCGGCGGCGACTACACGGCACAGCTCGGCGTGGGCAGCCAGGGCGCGCCGGCCAACGTGATCCTCGACACCGGCAGCAGCACGATCGCCGTGCAGACGACCCATTATGACCCGACCCAGGACACCGACCTCCGGCCGACGTCGTACGCCCAGGAGGTCCTCTATGGCACCGGCGGCTGGGCCGGCCCGCTGGTCACCACCAACATCACCATCGGCGCCACCGGCCCCGATTTGACGCTCACGAATGCGTATCTCGCCATCGCCGACGACCAGCTCCCGAACAACTTCGGCAACGCCGACGGCATCCTCGGCCTGGCGTACAGGGGGTTGAACCAGGCGTACAACCTCTCCGCCTACCTCCAGGAGCAGGGCGTCAACCCGCCGGTGACCTACCCCTGGCCGTTCCCGGTGTCGAACTCGACGACGGCCCTCCGGAAGTTGCAGTCGATCCTCCAGAACGTACGCTATGACGACATCCCGCCGTACTTCGACCAGCTCGAGAGTCAGGGCGTCACGGCGAATAAATTCGCCTTCTACACGCTCCGGTCGTTCCCCAGCCTGGCGAAATCGGACCCGCTCTCCGACCCGCTCAACCAGGGCGTCTTCGTCCTCGGCGGCGGCGAGGAGCAGAACGATCTCTACACCGGGAGCTTCGTGAATGTCGACGTCCTGGACGACCTGTATTACAACGTGAACCTCAAGGCCGTGCAGGTCGGCAACGGCACGCCGGCCGCCGCCGCGCCGCTGCCGTCGCGGTTCCGCCAGACGATGATCACCAACGCGATCGTCGACACGGGGACCAATACCCTGTTCCTCGCGCCCGACGTGGCGGCCCCGGTCCTCTCGGGCCTGGGTGCCGTCGATCCGTCGTTCTCGACGCTCATCCGGCAGGCGGCCTCGTCGCCGAACGGCATCGCGGCCTCGCAGTTGGACCTCGCGAAGTGGCCCGCGATCCGCTTTACCCTGACGGGGGAGACGGGAAATGACGTGGTGCTCTCGGTCTCGCCGCGGACCTACTGGCAGGTCGACGTGCCCGCGGCGGGCCGCGCGATCCTCGCGATCGCCAACGGCAACCTGCCCCAGTCGATCCTGGGGCTGCCGCTGATGAATAACTACTTCACCGTATTCGACCGCTCGCAGGACGCCTACGGCGTTATCCGCTTCGCTCCGATCAGGCCGCCGGTGTGAGGAGCTCGGAGGAAGGACTACGCCGGCATGAAAGCAGGTCGGTCTGTCCAGCCTGACGCGGCTGAACCATCAGGCTGGACAGCCTGACCTGCGGGAGAATCGTCCTCGCCGGAGGAACAGGTCGGCCGGCTCGCTACTGCTGCTTCGCGAACGCCAGCCCCGGGTCCTCGGGCCCCTCGCCGACGACGCGGAAGGTCATGTGGTTCGCGTCGGTCCAGCTCACGCGGCCGACCAGCGCCGGTCCGTTGTCCTGGGCCATCGTCAGCAGGCCCTCGCCGTAGGTCGAGGCGCCGGCGAACTGCCGGGTCTTGCCGGCCTGGGCCACCTGCCAGGTGAAGCCGCCGGCCGGCTGGATCGTGAGCGTGATCGCGGTCTGATCGTCGGGCTTCGCGGTCCAGGTTCCGGCGATCGACGCGCCCTGGGGCGGCGTCGCGTCGGCGGGCGGCTGCGCCGGGGCGGCCGTGGCTTCCGGGAGCGTCCCCGACTCGGCCGCGGCGGCGGCCGCCGGGTCCTTCGGCGGGGTGAGCTGCCGCAGCAGCTTCGCCGACAGCGTGTCCTTCGGCATGAGCGCGACGACCTGCTGGAGCACGATCGCCGCGGCCTCGTTGTGGCCCTGGGTGAGGTAGTGATACGCCAGCACGAACCGCGACGAGGCCGAGTTCGGGTTGGCATTGCAATACGCCTCGAGCGCCCGGAGCTGATCGGTGTAGACGGCGACGTCCGGATAGAGCCCGACCATCGTCGCCCAGTCCCACCCCGGGCCGACCGCGAGCACCGCGTACAGCGTCGCGGCGGCCTCATCATAGCGCTTCAGGGCGTACAGGCAGAGCGCCCGGAACTCGTGCAGCGCCGTGTCGTTCGGGACGGCCTTGATCGCCTCGTCGACTCCGGCGAGGGCCTGCGGGTAGTCGCCGTTCATGAACGCCGCGCGGGCGGCGTCGAACTGGGCCTCGGCGGGGTCGGCCACGCTCTGCGACGCGGGCGCCAGCGTCGTGTCGATCGGCTGGGCGTAGTCGTACGGCATGGCCATGACCGGCTGGTTCACGATGACCGTGTTGCCGTAGCCGTAGTACGGGTTGTAATAGGGCATGTAGCCCATCCCATACAGCGTCGACCCGAAGCCCCACGAGGCCAGGCCGAACCCGAGTCCCATTCCCAGCCCCATACCGAGGCCGTATCCCCAGCCGCCGTATCCCCAACCGCCCCAACCGCCATACGGGCCCCAACCGTGCCAGTAGCCGTTGTGCCAGCCCCAGGGGCCGCCGCTGTGGCCGTTCCAGTAGCCGTGATACCAGCCGGAGTGGTAGCCCCCATACGCGTTGAGCCCATAGGGCCGCATTGCGCTGGCCCCGTAGGCGCCGCGATAGCCGCCCGCGGCGAACCCGCGCCCGCCGGCCCCGACGGCCACCCCGCCGCGCTCGCCGCCGGCGACCACGCCGCGAGGGCCGGCGGCGAACCCGCCCCGCGAGCCCTCGATGGCCGTCCCGCGAGGGCCGGATGCCACCCCCACGTTCTCCCGCCCGCCGACGGCCCGGCCGCCCGGTCCGACCGCACCGCCCGCGCGGCCGACGTCGGTGAAGCTCCGCCCGCCGGCCGTGGTCACATTCACCCCCGCCACGCCGCGGCCCGCCATGCCTCCGCCCGGCCCGACGACCCCGCGCCCGGCCGCGCCGTAGTCGATCGTCCCCCCCCGATTGGTCGTGTACGACCCCGCGCGGTAGCCCGATTCAGTCCGGCCGCCGTAGGGGTTGTACCCGCGGAACTCCCCCCCTGCCCGGTTGAACGTCCCCGGCGAGCTGAATGACGGCGTATGGGCGAACGACGACATCCCGCCGTATCCACCCCCATAGGCCGGGCGGAAGCTGCCGACCTCGCCACCCCGGTAGCCGCCGAACCCGCCCCCGTAGCCGCCGCGCATCGCGCCCATGCTGTACCCGCCACCGCCGAAGCCGCCTCGCATCCCGCCGCCGAAGCCTCCGCCGCCGAAGCCGCCCCGGCCGCCGCCACCGCCACCGTGCGCCTCCGCATCCCGTCCTGCGAGCAAGGCCGCCGCGCAGACCGATATCACCACCAGGATTCTCATCGTTGTGCGCATCATCGTGGGCTCCCCGGCGTGCCTGCCGGCGCCTTGGGCGGCGGGGGTACGCGGACCATGACGAAACTCTCGGAACCCGGCAGCGCCTCGTCGCCCAGCACCCGGTCGGTCGACGACCATCGCACCAGGTCGGAGCGCTCCCTGATCATCACGTTGGTCGACGACGCGGCGATCCCCTCCGGCCGGACACCCGAATGCTTGACGACCCATCGGTCGCCGTCGCGGCTCCACGTCCCCTCGCCGAAGCCGCCCTCCGAGTCGAACTCCCACGACCGGATCCGCTTCATCAACGGGTCCCAGCCGATCCGCTGCGTCACCGACATCACAGGGCGGCCCGCGCGCTTGACGGTGAACGACCGGATCAGGAAGTTGCCGTCCTCGGACCAGGCGCAGTGGACCTTCACATGCGACTCGGGCGACTCGTCGACCCAGTCGCCGACCATCCAATCGAGCTCCCGGAGCCGCTCGTGCGGGCGGACGATCGGGTCGGATTCCTCGCGGACGCTCGACAGCAGCCACCGTCCGCCCCGCTTCACCAGCAGCGCCGTGTACGGACGGACCACCCGCTCTCGCTCTCCCTTCCCCTTGGGCGGGTCGATCAGGGTGCGGCCTTCTTCCCTGACCGCGTCGGGGCCCAGGAACCGGAGGGCCTCGGCCTCGATGGCGATCTTCACGCCCGGCGAGGCGGCGAACGTCTCGGCGAACAGGCGCTCGATGGCCTCGCGTCCCTCGAGCCGAGTGCCGTCGGGCTCGATCGCCTCGGCGTCCTCGGTGAACAGCGCGGCCACCGCCTTGCTGTCGCCGCGGTTATACGCGCGGGCGAACTCGTCGTCGAAGGCGCGGATCGCCTTCTCGGCCTCCGACATTGGGGCCGGCACCGGTTCGGGCGCGGGGGCATTGCTGGGAGTCTTCGCGACGGGCCCCGGCGCCTGCTGGGGCGGCGGTTCGTACCCGGCGACGTTCGCCCCGAGGTCGCCCTCCCACAGGAGGATGGCCCCGCACACGGCCACGACGATCAGGGGGCCAACGAAACGGACCGTGGTCTGGGTCAGCATGGTGAATCCATCCGATCCTGTCGCGTCGGGCCGTCGAATCCGGAGCCGCGCCTCCGCGGTCTCCTGAATACCAGTACGCACGACGCGCGAGCGAGTGACGAGGTCGTCCGACAGGAGTCTAGTACACGCTCGAGGCCAATCGGGCCGCTGGCCCGTCGAAATCGGCCGGGCGATCGAGCGGCCGATATGAACGCCGCGTCCGATCGCTGGGTGCCGGTGAGACGCGGCCGAAGCCCCGCCGGCCGCCGTGGCCGGGCACCCAGTCGCCCCTCGCGGGCGATCAACGGGTATCAGGCTAGGCTCTGTCTGAGAAACGGTTTTTCAGTTATTATGAAGGTGGGAGGTTTCCGAAGGGAGGCCCACCATGCGACGCTATGAAATCGACCCTCGTCTCTGGAAGTGGATCGATCCGCTCCTGCCCCATCCGACCCATCACGGCGGTCTCGGGCACCCCTGGAAGGATCACCACACGATCATCAACGGCATCCTCTGGATCCTGCATTCCGGCGCGCCGTGGCGCGACCTGCCGGAGCGGTACGGCCCCTGGCAGACCGTCTACGACCGCTTCAACCGCTGGGGCAAGGACGGCACCTGGGCTCGTATCGTCACTCGACTGCTCCGCCACCTCGAAGGCCGCGGCCTCGTCGGCGGTGACCTCTGGTGCATCGACTCCACGATCGTCCGCGCCACCCGCGCCGCCGCGGGGGCGAAAAAAAAATCCGGGCCGCTCGCGCGTGCTGGCCGGGCCCAAGGCGGCGCAACTCAAGGAGCCGCCTGACCATGCGCTGGGCTACTCCAGGGGCGGCTTCAGCACCAAGGTCCACCTGCTCTGCGATCGACACGGCCTCCTCCTGGGGATCTACCTCACGCCGGGGCAGCGGCACGACTGCAAGGGCTTCGAGCCGACAGTTCGGCGGGTGCTCCTGCCTCACCATCACGGTCGCGGCTACTGGCCGGAGCGGATGGCCGGCGACAAGGGCTACAGCTATCGCCCGATCCGGCGATGGATCAGGCGGCGAGGCATCCGCGGGGTGATCCCGACGCGGAAGGACCAGCCGGTGGACCTGGGCTTCGAGAAGGCCCAGTATCGGCGGCGGAACATCATCGAACGGGCCGTGGGCTGGTACAAGGAATGCCGTCGGCTGGCCACGCGATACGAGAAGCTGGCGGTCAACTACCTGGCGTTCTGGTTGGTCGCCATGATCGAGAGGTATCTCCGCTTGTTGGGTTTGCCAGACAGAGCCTAGGAAGATGATGAGGCTCCGCCGCTGCCACCCTGGCTGCGGTACGAAGCGGCTCTATGCCGTAAGATTCGGAGCGCGGAAGCCGAGGAAGACCTTGTAATTGGGCAACACTCGCACGACCTGTTGCGCCTGACCGTCGGGTCCGACGCCGTCGAGTGACCCCGGAGTTAGCCCGTACCATGTAACGAACACCGGACTCAACGTTCCGATGTTCGGGTCGTGCATCGCGACAGGGATCTCGCCGGGTTGCAATCCCGGTGCTTCTGGTGGTTCGTCAGTTGCCGTGTCGAACGCGGGCTGCTCTGGAAACACGAAATCCGCGAGTATGTTTGCGGCGACGGCGATCAGTACAATACTCGCACCAGGCCCTCGAAGGTTCCTTCCGGCGTTCCTCAATTTCGCGGAAAGCCGAACGTTCTGCTGAAGTATCTTCTTCGCCCTAAGCAAGTCCTTGAGCGCCGGGTCCTTGCTTCCACGGGCTATCTTGATCTGTGTATTGAGATCACCTATCGAAGTGTTTCTGTCCAACCATGACGGCCATTGGCTCCAGTCAATGAGTCCTGTGGGGTCCGTGGAATTCACGGGGGAGTTAACCACATACCTATACAAGTCGGCGTCACCGGCCGGAAAACCGTAGGGATCCATTGTCACAAACCTTCCTGCGAGAGGATCGTAGTACCTGGCATTGTCGAAGTACTCGCCGGAAACCGTGTCTTCCTGCATCCCCGCGAACTTGAACCGATCCCCATTGCTCGGGCTGCTCTCGCTGAGAATGTTCCCGAAGCTGTCGTAAACGATGTGATCCAGCTCATTTCCCGATGTATCCACAACATCCCGCACCGAACCCAGCTTGTCGCTCAGATACCACGCGGTCGTCCCGCCCGCGCTCGTCCGGGCCAGGATTCCCGAAGTCACGGCCCCGTTGACCACGATCGGGCCGAAGAGGTAGCGCACTGACAGGCTGCCAGAACCCGTGAAGTCGGCGTACGGATTGGCGTCGGGGCTCGGCCCGTTGTAGACCGTCCACGCCTGCGTGCCGCTGTCCTTGACGCCGATCCGCTGGCCCAGCGCGTTGTAGGTGTAGGTGGCCACGACCGTCCCGCCCGTCGTCACCTCCGTCAGGCGGTTCTCGTAATCGTAGGTGTAGGTCGTGGTCGAGTGCGTCGACGTGTTCGTCGCGCTGATCATGTTACCGGCGTTGTCATACGTATACGTATAACCCGGCGAGGCCGTCATCTCATTGCCGACGCCCGTGCTGTAGCCGGTGCCGGTGCGGTTGCCGTTGTAGTCGTAGCTATATGACTCCGTCCGCGAGCCCGTCACGGCCGTCAGCTCGTTGGACTTGTCGTAGGTGAAGCTCGCCGTCCCCTCGGCGTCGGTCTCCGAGGTCACGCGGGTGGCCTGGTCGTAGCTATAGACCTGCGTCGCCAGCGGCGTGTTCGTCCACGTGCCGCCGCCGATCCACGAGAAGGTCGCGGAATCGTTCGCCATGGTCACCACCCGGTTCGCCGCGTCGTAACCGACCGACGTGTTCACCTCGGTCGCCGTGGTGCTCGTCCCGATCTGCCGCGAGGTCGATGTCAGGCGGCTGGCGTAGTCGTAGCCGAACGTCACCTGCGGGCCGACCGTGCCGCCGAACGACTGCGTGATGCCAGTGACCTGCTGGTTGCCATTGTAAGTGTAGCTGATCACACCCTGGTTGGACAGGCTATCCGTCACGCTCAGCACGTCGCCGAGCTGGTCGTAGCTGTACGTCAGGGTCACCGTCGGCTGGCCCGACCCGGGGCCCGACGTCGTCATCGTCACCATGCGGCCGTCGTTGTCGTAGGTGAACGTCAAGGTGGCGTACGGGTCGGTCACGCCGGTCGTCTCGTGGTCGGCGTCGAAGGTGTACGTCGCCGCGTAGATCGAGGCTCCCGAGCCGTTGAGCCAGCTCTCGCCGGTCTGCGCCCCGTCCTTGTCGTAGGCATACGTCGTCCGCCGGCCGTCCTGGTCGGTCGTGTCCGCCAGCTCGCCGTCGGCGTTGTAGACCGACGTCACCGTCGCGCCGTTGGGGTCGGTTACCGTGGTCACTCGGTCGTTGGCATCGTAGGCCCAGCTTGTCGTGTTACCGGCCGGGTCGGTCAGCGCCGTCCGGCGGCCGGCCACATCGTAGGTGATCGTGGTGATCCCGCCGATGGCGCTGATCATCGTCGTGGCGCGGTCGAGCGCGTCGTACAGGGTGGTCGTCGTGTGGCCCAGGGCGTCGGTCACGGTCTGCTGGTTGCCCGAGTTATCATAGGTATAACTCACCGTCACGCCCAGCGGCTCGACGATCTCGCTCACCCGGTTCCTCGAGTCGTAAACCGTCGTGGTGACGTTGCCGTTGGGGTCCTCCACCGTCACGCGATTGCCGACGCCATCATACGTGTAGGTCGTCGTGTCGCCCCCGCCGTTCGTCGAGGTGCTCAGCTCGTCGTCGGCGTTGTAGGTGTTCGAGTTGACCTGGAGATACCCTCCCTGGGTCTGGTAGGTCCCCAGGTTCTTGCCGGTGGCCGAATAGGTGTAGGTCGTCACGTTGCCCAGCGGGTCGGTCATGGTCGCGACCCAGCCGCGATTCGAGTAGCTGTACGACGTCGTCCGATTCAGCGGGTCGGTCACCGTCAGCTTCTCGCCGTCGGCGTCGTAGGTCGTCGTGGTCGCGTTGCCCATCGGGTAAGTGACCACCGTCGGGCGGTTTAACTCGTCGTAGACCGTCGTCGTCACCCTGCCCAGGGGATCGGTGACGCTGACGACGTTGCCATCGGAGTCGTAGGCCCTGACCGTCGTGTAACCCAGGGGGTCGGTCATCGTCGTAAGCCGGTCCATCGAATCGTATGCGAAGTTCGTCGTGCGCGCGGTCTGGCCGGCGGGCGTCGGATCCTGCTGCTGAGTCATGTTGCCGGCGGCGTCGTAGACGATCGTGGTGTGATTGCCCAGGGCGTCGGTCATGCCCGTCTTGCGATTGAGCGCGTCGTACGAATAGGTCGTCGCGTTGCCGCGGCCGTCGGTCGACTGGATCACCTGGCCCGCCGAGTTGTAGGCCATCAGGTTGGTCGTGCCGTCGGGGAACTGGACGGTCGTCGCGCGATCCTGGCTGTCGTACAGGTAGGTCGTTGTGTGGTCGTTGGCGTCGGTCGTCGTCTGCACCCGGCCGGTGGCCGTGTAGGTCATCGTGGTCAGGTTGTTCATCGCGTCCTGGACCACCGTCAGGTTGCCGTGCGCGTCGTACGTAAAGCTGGTGGTCTTGCCGTCCTGGTTGGTGAAAGTCAGCGGCTCGGAATACGAGTTGTACGTGTACTGCGACTCGCTGAGGTCGGGATACACGATGGTGACGGGCATGCCCTGACTATCATACGTGTGCTGCGTGATCCGGTTGAGCGCGTCGACCGAGACGTTGGGCAGGCCGTTGGCGTTGAGGTCGTTGGTGCTCACGTCGCCGTACGGGTCGATCGCCTGGTTCAACTGGCCCAGGCCTTACCAGTCGGGGCTGGTCTGCGAGGCGTTGCCGTTGGGATCGGTGTACGTCGTGTTCGACGCAGCCAGCAAGGTCGCCGGGGCCGGGCTGCCCGAGGTGCCGCTGTTGGTCCAGCCCTGCTCCTGATAGGGCGAGAAGAGCTGCGACGCACCCTCCGGCAGCGTGATCGTACCGACGCGGCCGGCGCTGTCGTAGACCACCGTGGTGACGTTGGTCCGCTGGTCCTCGACCGAGGTCATCCGGCCCGTGCCGTCGTAGGTGTACGTCACGAACGAGCCGTCGGCCTGCTCGAGGGATTGCAGCTTGGAGCCCGAGAAGGTGAACGTCGTCAGCCGGCCCGCGGGGTCCTGGATCGCGCTCAGCTCGCCCGAGCTGTAGGTCAACGTCGTGAGCTTGCCGTACGGGTCCTCGACCGAGGTCAACAGGTTTGCGCCGTTGTACGAGTAGGTCGTGTGCAGTCCGTTCAGGTCGATCGTGGCGTTCTCATAGCCCGACGAGTTGTAGGTGATCTGGGTGCCGTCGGCCAGGGTGCGGGTGTAGCCGGTCGAGGTTTTGGTCAGGGTCAAGAAGTCGCCCGCGGGAGTCGTGTAGTTGCTGCCGACGCCGGGACTGCCCGAGAACCAGAGGGTCTCGCCGTTGTCGCCCAGCGTGAGGATCACCCCGCCGGTCGCCGGGATCACCTGCTCCAGGCCCTGGAGCGTCCAGCCGTCGCCGAAGGCGCTCGCCGACTGGTTGAGCACGGTCGCCGTGCCGCTGTAGGTCGACGTGGTGTTGGTGGATCGTTCGTCGACGACCTGCACCGAGTAGCTGTATCGCCCGGTCGTCAGGCCGGTCGCCGTCGACTGGAGGGCGATCTGCTGGATGTCGCCCGGGATGAAGCCACTCGTGTTGTAGTACCAGGTCGTGCCGGCGGTGCCGTTGAACGTGAGCTTCGCATTGACGGCGGTCGGCACGCTCGACCCGGTGGCCAGGGTGTGGTGCACCAGGATGATCGGCGCTGGGTTGGCCATCGCGGCGTTAGAGTTGTAGGTCAACGAGAGCGCGGCGACGTTGGGGTTGTAGCCCGGCAGGTTGATCGCCGTGTCGAGCGCGCCAGAGGTCGAGTCGACCGAGACGTTCTGGCTGGCGATCGACGGGGCGCCGGGCTCGACCGTGTCGGGCGAGATCGTCACGGGCCAGCTTGCGCTTCCGGCCAGGGTGACCAGGTTCGAGGCGGGCACGGCGAAGTAATACGTCTGGCTCTCCTGCTGGCTGCTGGCGTTGGTGACGGTGAGGGTGACCGAGTCGACCTCGGCGCTCAGCAGGGCGCCGGACCAGTCGAACTGGAGGTTGGGCGTGGTCGTGCCGGAGACGCTCGTGAAGGCCGACCCGGAAGTGGTCCAGCTATAGGTGTACGACGAGCTGGAGCCGGCGGCGACCTGGGCGACGAGGCTGACGGCACCGCCCTGCATGGCCTGCTGGTACTGGTTCGGGTAGAGCACGACGCCGTTGTACTGGTCGATCGTGTACAGGCTGAAGTAGGGGAACGACAGCCCGGCGAAATGGGCGCCGGCCGTCGACGAGGGGAGCGAGCTGCCGTTCTCGAGGATCGTATTGCGGCCCATCGTGGCCGTGGCCGCCATCGCGCCGGGCGACGAGGTGCCGGTCGACGACATCGCCGGATGTCCCGCCGACGGCCGAACCCGAGCCGCCGACGGCCGAACCCGAGCCGCCGCCCGCGAGCGACTGCGCCGCGGCGTTGCGCGTGACGACCGGGGCCGGGAGGCTGGGCGTCGCGCCGGCGACCGGCCCGCCGCCGAGCATGCCGGGAATCGTCGCCGGCAGCGCCGGACCGGAGGTGGCGGCCGGCCGGGGCATCCGGCCGTTTACCATCGCCGAGACGTCGGACTGGCCGCCGCCCCCCGAGCCGCCGCGAGGCGCCATCGCTGCCCCGTCGCCGCCCCGACCGGCCGGCTTCCAGGGTGCGGAGGTCGCGGGATTTCGCGTCGATTCGGTGACCGGGACGAGCGTCAGCCAGTCGCCGTCTTCGTCGGAGGCGGGGCTGGGTTGCAGGGATCCCGATGAAGGATCCGGAGCCGGCTTTCCGCCACCGCCTGCTCCGAACTCCGTTCCCGATCCCGAGGCGAGGGCGTCATCCATCCGGGCCGAGCCGGCGATCGTCGCAACAGAGGCACTCGCCGATCTCGTCACCGCGCGGCCCTCGATGGCCCCGGCCGAGCCCGTCACCGCCGCATTATCCCCCCATTTGCATGCACGCTGTCAACAAGCGCCGCAAGGCCGAGCCCGGCGGTGCCGATGGGGGTGACGGTCGATCGAGCTTCCAGGCGGCCGTCGAGGCTTTCGGCGACGTGGAGCTGGAGGAGGCGGCGGCGATGCTCGGAGAACCGGCGGCGGTTGCGGCGCATGGTGCGATCCTCGCGCGAGGGGCGACGCGGAGCTGGAATCGGAGTCCATCGACGACGGGCCGGAATGGCCGAGCCAGAGGCGATCCGATGGCGGCGGGAAGGGACGAGCGGGCCGAGAGAGTCCTTCTCGGCCGGTTGGTCCGTCGCACGATGCGGGCCGCGAGGGGAGCGGATCGGTTCGGTCAGGTGATTCCCGGGGATATGGATATCGCGACGCGCACGGTGTGTCAAGGGGTGAGTGATGGATTTGCGCGATTTTGTTCGGCCCGGATGTCCGCGATTCCGCCGGGCATCGGACGTGGACAGGCATCTCGAAAGCGCGGGCTCAGCCGTCATTTCGGCACGGCGTGAAAGACCTGGGTATCGTCACGATGTCGCGGCGCGGGCGCCATCAGTTCCGGGGCGGGGCGTGAGAACCCGACCATCCTATCCTGTCGTGACACTTGAGCAGCGGGGCGATCCCCGGTAAAATCATCCTCGATCCACAATTTCGCCGTCCGCCGCGGCTTCCCCATCCAATCAAGGGGCTGCATGCGAGGACCGCCGGAGGGTGGGACCGGCCTTGGCCGATTGACCGAACACAAAATCCAGAATCGCCCGCTCGGTGCACGGGAACCCGGTGAGAGTCCGGGGCAGGCGTGCTGCTGTAACGGCCAGAAAGACTCCGGCGGATCGCCACTGCTCAACGCGGGAAGGCGCCGGGGCGGCCGAAGCCAGAAGACCGGCCGAGCGGGGGCATCGTCCTCACGACCAGGGACACGATGCAACCCAGGCGCCGCCATTTTCCCGGCTCCCGGTTGTGTCCGTCCGCGGCGCGGAGGCGGAACACGCCCGGGAGCCGTCTGGCCTTCCGGGCCGGGCTCGACGGGTCGAGCGAAAGGCGGACCGGACGCGATGGGAACGGGCAACGGCAGGTCGGGACCAACCGCGGTCGTCATGTCGTGGAGCGGCGGCAAGGACAGCGCGCTGGCCCTCCACGAACTGCGGCAGGATCCTCGATTCGAGGTGGTCGGCCTGATGACCTCGGTCTCCGAGGAGTTCCGCCGGATCAGCCACCACGGCGTCCGTGAGGAGCTGCTCGAGGCCCAGGCCGATGCGATCGGGCTGCCATTGACGAAGGTCTACCTCCCCTCGGCCGGCTCCGTGCCGTGCACCAATGAGGTCTACGAGGAGATCATGGGCGCCGTCCTGGCCGAGTTCCGGACCCAGGGTGTATTCACCGTGGGGTTCGGCGACCTGTTCCTCGAGGACCTGCGGTCCTGGCGCGAGGCGAACCTGGCGAGGGCCGGGATGACTGGCGTCTTCCCCATCTGGGGGCGCGAGACCCGCGCCCTCGCGCGGGAGACCATCGCGAGGGGCTTCCGCGCGATCCTGTCGTGCGTCGAGGGCAAGGTCGGGCCGGGAATCGCAGGCCGGCCGTATGACGAGGACCTGCTCGCCATGTTGCCCGACGGCATCGACCCCTGCGGCGAATATGGAGAGTTCCACACGTTCGTCCACGACGGGCCGTGCTTCGCCCGTCCGGTGCCCGTCGCGGTCGGCGAGACGGTCATCCGGGACGGCCGGCATTACGCCGACCTGCTTCCCGCCGGCCGGCCGTCGGCCGTCCCTTGCCTCGCCGGCGACATTCCCCCGGTGTGAATCCCGGCCGGTCGACCCGGCCTCTCTTTATTGATGAACGGTGGAAAGGCGATCCTGGAATGAGCAAACGAACGATTGTGCTGGCGGGAGTGGTCCTGACGGCGGCGATGGCCCGGCTGATTCCCCACTACCCGAACCTGACCCCCATCGGCGCCATGGCGCTTTTTGGCGGAGCGTGCCTCGCCGATCGGAGGCTGGCTTTCCTGCTCCCGCTGGCGGCGATGCTACTCAGCGACGTGGTGCTGGGCTTGACGGTCTATGGGATGTGGACGCTTGTGACAATCCAGCCGGTTGTCTACGGGTGCATCCTGGCGTATTCCGCCATAGGGCGCTGGGTCTCTGATCGCCGGTCGGCCTGGCAGGTCGGCGGCGGGGCTCTGGCGGGCGCCGTGTTCTTCTTCCTGGTTACGAACTTCGCCGTCTGGGTCGGCGGCCACCCCGGCACCCACTCAACGACCAGCTTGATGCAGACCTATGCCGACGGAATCCCGTTCTTCGGCTACACGCTCATCGGCGACCTCGCCTACAGCGCCGTCCTGTTCGGCGGGCTGGCGCTGCTCGAGAGCCGGGTGACCTGGATGCGCGAGCGGACCGCCGCCGTCCCCGCCTGAAGCCGGGGCGGTCCAGCGTTGAGCGGCCGGGTTCCGTCGGGGCGATGAATACCATCGGACGCCCGCGGACCACCTGAGTGAAGGAATCCGATCTGATGCCGGCCACGCAGCAGCTTCGAAGATGCCCGCGCGCAGACGGGGGCATCTTCGATTTTCGGGGGGCGCCTTCGAAGATCTCCGCGCGCAGAAGTGGGAATCGTCAATACTCTTCGAAAAAACAAGGGGGATCTTTGAGGGTCCCCGCTCACCCTTCGAAAAAACAAGGCGAATCTCCAAAGCAATCGTCCCGCGGCGCCGGAATCATCGAACAGATTGCCGTCAAGCCACGTCCGGAGGACCCATGCGGATCGTCTCGCTCCTGGCCAGCGGCACCGAGATCGTCTGTGCGCTCGGGGCCGGCGACCGGCTGGTCGGCCGGTCTCATGAATGCGACAACCCGCCGTGGGTCGCCGCGCTGCCGGCCTGCACCGCCCCGGCCTTCGACGTGAACATGCCGAGCGGACGGATCGACGCCGAGGTCCGCCGCCGCCTGAAAGCCGGCGAGCCGCTCTACCACGTCGACACCGCGCTCATCGATTCGCTGGCACCCGACCTGCTGATCTCCCAGGAGCATTGCGAGGTCTGTGCCGTCACTCCGGCCGATGTCGAGCGGGCGGGCTGCGTCCGGGCCGGGCAGGTGGTCGCCCTGCGCGCCGGGAGCATCGGCGGCATCTACGAAGGCATCCGGGCCATCGGCGGCGCGCTGGGGCTCGATCGAGAAGCCGACGGTCTGGTCGACTCCATCGGACGCCGGATCGATACCGTTCGTCAGGCAGTCGCGCACCGCCGACGGCCCAGCATCGTCATGCTCGAGTGGACCGACCCGATCTTCGCGATGGGTAACTGGGGGCCTGAGCTGGTCGAAGCGGCGGGCGGACAGTTATCGCTCGGCGAACCGGGGATGCACTCCTCCGCGATCGACTGGCAACGAGTGCGCGACGTCGCCCCCGAGTGGCTGATCGTCGCGCCCTGCGGATTCGACCTGGCGCGCACCCGGCGAGAGGTGGCGACACTGGAGGCGCTGCCGGGCTGGGACGAGCTGCGCGCGGTGACGGAGGGCAAGGTCGTCCTGGCCGACGGCAATCGCTATTTCAACCGCTCGGGGACGACAATCGTCGAGACGGTGGAGATCCTGGCTGAGATCCTGCACGGCTATCCGGCCGGCCAGCGCGGCAAGGCATGGACGAGCTACGCGCGTCACAAGGTGAGTGAGGCGGCTCGACAGCGGCACGCCGTCGCCTGCGAGCGTCACCGACCGACTTATGTCGACCCCGACACCGGCTACACCGTGTTCACCGCCGGTTTCCTCAGGGAGCGCGGGTACTGCTGTGGCAACGGCTGCCGGCATTGTCCATGGTGACGTCCGGCGGCCGGATTCGATCCCTGGCCGGTGTCGCGGTTTGCGCCCTGGGAGCGCTGCGAGCAGGGAGACGCGGCCGCGTCGCGGGATGTCCGGTCCCGCTTTACGCGGGGCCCTCCCAGCCGGCGGCCCCACGCCCAGCGAACTCGGCGCAGTTCACCCGTGCGACTCTGAATCTGTCCCGGAAGGCTCCGAGGCTGCCATGCAGGGCGGGCATTGCCCACCGATCCCGGCCTCGACCGATGGGCATTGACCACCGGACACCATCCAACCGCCAGTCCGGGATAAGCTCTCACTCTCGGACCCGCTGACGGTTTCCGGTCGGTTCGGGAGGGCGAGGTTTCGTCCGAGCCGCGGGGCGGGGTTCGGACGGAGCCTCGCCCACTCAGGAACCAGACCGCATTAGCGGGATCGTGTATCAGACGGAATGACCCACCAGGTCCGACCGCTCGAATCGCGAGCCCGAGTGACTACTCATCAGTTCCTGGATCGACCATCTCGGGACGAACCGGCTCATGAACCAGCTCCCGTCGGCGGTCTCGGGATCGAAGGGCCGCTCGCCGGAGATCGCCGCGACCGTGTCGGCGAGTGTCGTGCGGAACTCCCGCAAGCGCCGGATCACCCCAGTTCGCAGGGCCCGAGGATCGACCGGCTCCTCCACGAAACGGCGGACGGCCTCGGCGACCTCATCGGCGTCCGGACGCACGATACGAGTGTTTACCTCGTCCATGAAGACGTGACGGCCGCCGATGGATGGCGTGCTGACCACAGGGAGTCCACAAAGCAGATACTCCGTGAACGCGAGCATCCCGCCCTCGACCGCCGATAGTGCGAGTCCGCAACGGCCCTCATTGATCGCCTCGCAGACTCCCTTCTGGCCAAGGGCTTTCTGGTTGCAATCGGCATGAGAGAGGCCGAGCGCATCCAGCTTGCCGCGGGCCTCGGGCGTCCGGGTGACGAAGCGCAACGATCGGATCTTCGCTGCGAGTTGGGGCCGCTTGTAGGGCTCGATGACCGCAGTATAGACGGCGTCGTACTTCTTCTCGCACGGCAGGATTTTGTATATGGAATCGTTGCAATAGAGATTCTGGTGGCACCAGACCGTCCGAAATCCGACGAGCGACAGGCGCCGGGCCTCCTTGGGAGTCGAGCACATCCAGGTCATATGGCTCTTCCGCACTTTCCGCATCTGCCACGCGGCCTTTAGCACCTCGGGGAATGGTTCCTTGGTCCATGTCGGGAACACGAGGTAATGCGGGCGGAGCCGCTCCGGTATCAAGGGCGAGTAAATCGGCACGCCGATGTCCGGCAACGAGATAACCAGGGGATCTTCCGAGAGGACGTAAATCCCGAACAGGAGCATATCGAAATCTCTGCTGAGGAAGCGGGGGCCTGAAGGGGATGGCCCGGTCTCGTTTGCCGCGAACGGGGCCGAAGCTGGATCGCCGCGGTATCCCGATGGAGACAGACTGCGATGGCGATGGGCACGACTGCGATACGTCATCGCCCGACCGAGCCGCCGGGCCGAGTTCGAGTCCCATCCTCGTGGTCGATTATCGACGAGGACGACATCCCTTGTCCAGCGGAACTATCGGCGAAGCACCGTCGCAGTGGCTCGGCGGCGGCCGCGCCCTCGCGGACCCGATAGGCGGCTCCGGCACCCAGGTTCAGGAACCGATCCAACCGGCCCGACGGCCAGGTAATCTCCAGGGACTCGATCCGCTCGGCGCGGCCGAGTCCGATGTGGATCCGCGGGTCGGACGCCGACTGGAAGCTCCCGCCGCCGCAGCGCCACGCGACGCGTCTTCGGCCGCCGGCGACCACCGCGACCCTCGCGCCGATCGCATCGCGATTGGGGCTGCGGCCTTCCAGCAGGAGGGTGAGGGACCGATGACCTCCGGTCCGGTTGTGCAGATAGGCCAGGGGCTGGTTGTGCGCCTGGATGAGCACGTCGAGACGCCCGTCGTTGTCGAGGTCGCCGACGGCCAGTCCCCGCCCCATCCGCGGGACCCGCCACGGCGCGCCGGCCCGTGTCGAGACATCGGTCAGCCGCCCGCCGGGCCCGCCGATCAGCAGTTGGGCCGGCATCTGATACCGATAACCAGGCCGGAGGTCATTGACGTGGCCGTTGGCCGACGCCAGGTCGAGCCAGCCGTCGTCGTTGGCGTCAAGGAAGGCGATGCCGAAACCCAGCAGCTCCCGGGAGGGCCCTGCGAGGCCAACGGCAAGGGTCTGGTCCGCGAACAGCCCGTCGCCGAGGTTGCGGTAGAAGGTCGTCGACTCACCGAAGAAGTTGGTGACTGCCAGGTCGATCCGGCCGTCGCCGTCGAGGTCGCCCGCCGCGATGCCCCTGCCGGCCTTGTAGCCGCCGTCGGCGGCGCTCGCCACCCCGGCGAGGTGCCCGACCTCCTCGAACCGCATCCCGCCGAGGTTGCGGAACAGGTAGTTGGCCGACAGGTCATTGGCCACGAAGAGGTCGAGGCGCCCATCGCCGTCAAGATCGGCGGCGACCACGCCCAGCCCGCGGCCGTCCGGGTCCACGATGCCCGCCTCGGCCGTGACGTCGACGAAGCGGCCGCCGTCGTTGCGATAGAGCCGATCCGGTTCCGACCCGGCCTCGCGGGGGTCGCACGTGATGTAGGCGCCGGTCTTGGGGTCGTTGCGGAGGTGGGGATGCTCGGCATCCCAGGCGACGTAGTGGGCGACGTAGAGGTCGAGGTCTCCGTCGCCGTCCAGGTCGGCCATCGCCGCGGACGTCGGCCACCCGCGATCGCCGCCGAGGCCGGCCGCCACGGTCGAGTCGCAGAATGTCCCGTCGCCATTGTTGCGATAGAGGGCATAGCCTCTCCACCGAGTGATGAAAAGGTCGGGATCGCCGTCGCCGTCGTAGTCGCCGACCGTCACGCCGTGGCCGTAGCCGCGGGGCATCGCAGCGATCCCGGACGACTCGGTGGCATCCACAAACCGGCCGCCGCCCGCGTTGCGGAACAGGCGATCGCCGGGCGGCAGGCGATCGACCCGCGGCGGGAAGGCCCCGCCCTGGACGCAGTACACATCGAACCAGCCGTCGCCGTCGTAGTCGAGGGTCGCCACGCCGCCGCCGGAGACCTCCGGGAGCTGTCGCATCGGCGTGGCGCCGTTCTCGTAGGTGAAGTGCAGGCCGGTCGATTCGGCGTCGTCGACGAAAGTGGGGACGATCGCCGGCTCTGACGCGGCGCAGGCGGTCGTCGCGGAGGGGGCAAATCCGCCCGCCGATCTCAGTCGGTCGTGAAGGGCCGCGGCGGCCATGACAAGCTCGGCATCGGCGCGGTGCAGCCGCTCGCAGCCCTCGCGGGCCGGCCGGCTGGCGGGATCGGACTGGAGGATCACACCATAGATCGCTCGGGCCTCGGAGTGTGAGCCGGCCGCCTCGGCCGCCCGGGCCAACTCGAGGCGCTCGGCATCCGAATCGATCGGCCGGCCCGACCGGAGAAGGCCCCGATACCTCGCGATCGCTCGGACGACCTCGGCTCTGCGGCGGCGGAACGCGGCCGCGGCCGCCGTCTCGCCCGCTTCCCGACAAAGCTCCGCCATCTGCTCGAGCGCCACCGGCGAGTTCGGATCGACGCGGAGCCAGCGCTCGATCGCCTCGCGGCAGGCTTTCCGATCGCCGCGCCGGCCGGCCAGCCAGGCGCACGCGGCGAGACGCTCGCCGGGCTCGAGGTCGCCGTCGCGCAGATGGTCGAGGGCCCGGGCCGCCTCCTCCGGTCGGTCCGCGCCACGAGCCCAATCGAGCCAGGCCCTCCAGACCGGCGCATCGGGGTTCGACGCCGCGCATCGCCTCAACCAGCCGTACGCCTCATCCCATCGGCCGTCGGCGGTCGCCAGCCGCGCGCGGCCGAGCCAGACTCGATCCTCATCGGGCGCGCGAAGGCCGTATTGCTCCAGCCCGGTGAGCAGGCTGTCGTAAGGATGGCGGCCCATCCCAAGGTCCTCGACTTCTCTCAGCCGGACGAGCTTCCTCTCGCCGGTTTCCACCTGCACGCGACGGCGCAGCAACTGCCGCACGTCGTCGAACCGGGCCTGAATCTCGTAGACGTGAATCAGCAGCGAGACGACCGGCTCGAGGTCGGCCCCTCCGCCCCGGAGCGAGCGCTCCAGCCGCTCCTCGGCCCGGCGGATGCGGCCGCGATCGAGCAGGCATCGCGCCTCGGCCCAGGCGCCCTCGGGCGTGAAGGCATACCCGGCGGGCAGCCGGGCGAACCGCGCCAGGGCCTCGTCGGGACGGCCCCCCCGGGCCTCGCAGATCGCCAGCAGGTAGTCCACCGTCCCGCCCAGCGCGCCCGGGTGCTCCCGCGACAGCGTCACCAACCGGCCGCGCGCGGCGCCAACGTCGCCTGCGGCCATCTCGGCCCGCGCGTGCTCGACCTCCCCCCGGATTGTCCTGTCGCGGACACCAGCCCAGAGGAACCACAGGAACGGGAGGGCTCCCAGCGCCAGCATCAGCCGAATCCGCCATCGACCAACCATCGTCCCTCGGCCCCCGTGCCGCCTGTTGTCCCCCTCCCACCGTCGAACGGTCGCAGCGAATTCCCCCGCGATTCGAGCCGCAGGACGAATGTAACCGCGGACCGCCCCGGATTCGATACGGATCATCGCCCTTACGAATCTTCGGATCTCACCGTGCAGTCTAATGTCATACGATCCCGTCCCTAACCCATTGCCATCCAAAAGCTTGGCAAGACTATCCCCGAAATCGTTCAAAAGAGGCGTCCGGGGTATCCGAACAGGCTGGAGGCGACGCGAACCGGGGCTCGGGCCAGGACGGGCGGTTTTCGGTTGCGGCCCCCTTGACGAGGTGCTTAAGATCCACGAAGGACTCTGCGGCCGAGACCCATTCGCGGTCGCCGGTGCCACATATCCCGATGCCGCGGCCGCCTGCCGCGGGACTGCATTTCGCGGGCATCTTCCGGAGGTGGCGAGATGATGGGCAGCCTCTTGATCTGTTGCGCCTTGCTGGGAGTGGCACCGGGCGACGACGGGAAGCCCGCCGGTCCTGAAACGAACCGCGCTGCTTACGAGCAGGCGCGCCGCGAGGCCGGGCGGGATGCCGGGGCCCACCTGCGGCTGGCGCTCTGGTGCGAGGAGCACGGGATGGACGCCGAGCGGATGAAGCACCTGGCGCTGGCCGTGCTCCACGACCCGTCCAATGCGCTGGCGAGAAGCCTGATGGGACTCGTCGCCTACAAGGGCAAATGGACCAGCCCCGACGAGGCCGGCCGGAAGATGCAGGAGGATCCCGAGTATCGCAAGCGGGTCGATGAGTACCTCGATCGCCGGGCCCGCACGCCCGATCAACCCGAGGCCCAGATGAAGCTCGCCGCCTGGTGCCGGGAGAATGGGCTGAAGGCGCAGGCCGTCGCGCACTACCACGTCGTCGTCCGGCTGGACCCGTCCAACGAAAAGGCCTGGAAGCAGCTCGGGTACAGGCGGGTCTCGGGGCGATGGGTCCGGCCCGAGGAGGCGGCGTCGGCGAGACTCGAGGCCGACCGCCAGCGGCTCGCCGATCGTCGGTGGAAGACCCGGATGGAGAAGCTGCGCGAGGGCCTGACCTCGAAGGACGCCGCGCGTCGGCTGCGGACCGAGCGGGCGATGGACGGAGTCGACGATCCCCGCGCGGTGCCGATGATCTGGTCCATCTTCGTCGCCAGGGGCAATCCGAAGCTCCAGGCCGCGGCCGTGCGGATGCTCGGCCAGATCGACGGACCGCCCGCCTCGATGGCGCTGGCGACCCTGGCGATCCTGCTGCCGGAGGGAACCGTCCGCGCCCGCGCGGTCGAGACCCTGATCCGCCGCGACCCCCGCGACGTCGCCGACCGGCTCATCAGCCTGATCCGCAAACCGTTCACGTACACGATCCGCAAGGGCGATCAGCCGGGCACCGCCGGCGAGCTGCTCGTCGAGGGCGAGACGTTCAACGTCCGGCGCGTCTACCGCCTCCGATCAACGGACCTGGCCACGATCCCGGCCGAGTCCTTCTCGCCGATGGCCACGACCCGCAACGGCACCCCGCTCGACACAAACATCGTGTTCTTCCGCCAGGTCGCGCAGGCCACGGCGCGGACGACTTTCGGCCAGGGCGCCGGCTCGATCCGCGACTCCAACGGCGACCTGCTGGCGGGGGCGATCGCGTCGACCAATGTGCCGGAGAGCCTGCGACGCGATCGCCAGATCGAGGCGATCCGCCAGGACATCCGGGTGCTGCGCGAGCGGCTGGCCGACGACATCCTCACCGTCGACGCGATGAACGCCGACATCCGCCAGCTCAACGACCGCGTCCTGCCGATCGTCACCGCGATGACCGGCAAGAACCTGGGCGCCGAGCCGGAGAAGTGGAAGGCCTGGTGGACCGACCAGCAGGGATATGCCTATCAATCGAAGTCGACTACCACGAAGCCGACGTTCACCGAGTTCGTCGACTCGCCGAGCTGGTCGGCGTCGCTCGAATGCTTCGGCGCCGGGACGCTCGTCCACACGATCGACGGCCCCCGCGCGATCGAGTCGATCCGCGTCGGCGATCGGGTGCTGTCGCAGGACACCACGACCGGCTCCATCGACTTCCAGCCCGTGCTGGCGGTCCACCAAACCCGGATGGCCGCGACGGTGAAGGTCGTGCTCGACGGCGAGACGCTGGTCGCCACCGGCATCCACCGGTTCTGGAAGGCCGGCAAGGGATGGGTCAACGCCCGCGACCTCAAGCCGGGCGACCGCGTCCGCGCGCTGGGGGCGGTTGTCAACGTGAAGTCGGTCGAGGCGTCGGAGTCGCAGCCGGTGTACAATCTCGATGTGGCCGGTCATGCCGACTTCCTCGTCGGCAAGCGGGGTTTGCTGGTCCACGACGCCAGCGTGGTCCAGCCCGTGCTGTCGCCATTCGACCGGCCGACAGGCCCGTCGGCCGACGGCGAGGCGACGGCTGCGGTCACCCCGCCTCGCACGCCGTCCGGTCGTACAGCTCGCTGAAAACCGGGAGAGAAACCCGTGCACAAGCTCGCGGTCGGCCTGGCCGGCTGGGCGTTGATCCTGGCGACCCTGACGGGGCAGGCATCCGGCACGGCCGCGGCCGACGGAGAGCCGGCGCGCGACGTTGACGACCGCGCCCGGGCAATCGGCACCGACAAACCCCAGGACGAGCCAGCGCGTGCAATGGTCGCGCATCCCGAGCATGCCCGACTGAAGTTCCCCGGCCTCGTGCTGGGGATCGAGAAGGCCCGGTGCGACACGATCGGCTGCCCGCCCGAGCGGGGCCTGGACCTCACGCGTGCCCCGATGGTCGTGCGCGAGCAGATCCGCCGCACGTTCCACGAGACGCCCCTGGCCCGCGAATGCCTGTTCGTCTCGCATATCGCCGAGTTCGTCCCGGCGAACGAGGCCGGCTCCTACGCGCCCACCCTGCTCTACGACGCCTATCGCGCGGCAGATCCGCCCGAGCCCGACGAGGTGTTCGAATCCGGCCGGCGGGCGACGCTTGACCTGCGTCAGCGACTGCGCGCGATCGCCGCCGAACGGACGGCGGCGGGACGACCGGTCACGCACCTGATCGTCTACATCACCGGCTGGCACACGCCGCAATTGCGGACGCTCGTCCACATGAACGAGCTGCATTCCTCGCTCGTCGCGACGAAGCCCGGCGAGGCCGCCTGCTCGCCGATCCTCATCGGGGTGTCCTGGCCGTCGTTCTCCGACGAGATCCCGGCGCACGTCCGCAAGGGAACCGAGATCCTCGCGCTCCTGAAACGGCGCGAGGACGACCGAAACGACGACGGCGGTGAGCCCGATACCCGCGAGCGAGCGCCCGCCGCCGGGCTGGTCGCCCGGGCACTGGAGGATCGCCGTGTCGCCGATAAGCTCGGCTTTCTCGGCTATCCGGCGGTCTCGAAGGACGCCGACGAGGTCGGCATGGTATCTGTGAGTACCCTCGTCAACCAGGTGCTGATCCCGCTGCGGGACGAGTTGCCCGGAAAGCCCCCGGTCATCGTGATCGGGCATTCCCTCGGCGCCAGGGCGGCGTCGTGGACGCCTTTCACCGCGAAGCTGTTGCCCGAGGTTCCGGGCGTCGACGACACGGCCGGCCCCGACCTGGTGGTCGGCCTGCAAGCCGCTTTGCCCGCCGCGAGGTTCGACCCGACGGTGCGGCATCATCGCCCCTACGTCGAGGGCCCGGCGTTCGCCGATCACGCGGCGTACCGCACCCTGTTCGCCTACACCTGCGCCCCAGACAACCGCCTGCTGGCGGGGCGGGTCTTCGACGTGATGATCGGCGATATCCGGGCATTCGAGCGCGCCCGCCACGAGGCGGTCCCGGCGTTCGTGACATGCGAGGTCGGCGACCTCCTTGACGGCGAGGGAACGCCGGTCCCCGCGACCGAGAAGGTGCTGCTCATCGATGCGCACACCATCATCAAGGGGCATAACGACGTCCGCAACGAGAGGATCGGGCGGCTGCTTCGCACGCTGATGGCGCGGGTCGGTCCTCGCTGAGCCGGAGCTGATGGCGAGCGACGTGCGAGCGGAGGCGGGTCCCGAAGGCTCGGAACTCGTCCCCGTCTCGCCCGGTGCTCGATCAGGACGCGTGGAGCCGTTGCCCGTTGGAGCGGACGTCGACGCCGTGCTCGAGCAGGAAGTCGAGGCAACGGCGCGGCAGGCGGCACTGGAGCCGGACGCGGTCGTCGTCGTACGTCCGGTCGTGGATCTGGGCGTGCTGTGCCAGGTACGCGAGGATTCGCCCGTCGCCGACGCCGGTCTCGACCTCGGCCTCGAGGGCACGGTCGCTCAGCGCGTCGCGCACGGCCGCCTCGAGACGGTCGAGGCCGTCGCCCTTGGCGGCGCTGATGTCGACCGACTCGGCATGATGGGCCTTGAGCACGTCGAGATACGACCGGTCGGGGACCCGGTCGGACTTGTTCAGCACGAGGAGCGTCGGATGGTTCTCCAGCCCGAGCTCGGCCAGTACCGACTTGACGGCCTGGATCTGGGCCTCGGCCTCGGGGCTCGAGGCGTCGACCACGTGCAGGAGCAGGTCGGCCTGGCGGGCCTCCTCGAGCGTCGCCTTGAACGAGGCGACCAGCGCGTGCGGCAGATCGCGGATGAAGCCGACGGTATCGGACAGGAGCGCCTCGCCGCCGCCGCGGAACCGCCAGCGGCGGGTACGGGTGTCGAGCGTGGCGAAGAGTTTGTCCTCGACGAGCACGCCGGCCTCGGTCAGCGCGTTCATCAGGGTGCTCTTGCCGGCGTTGGTGTAGCCGACGAGCGAGACTGTGGGCATATCGCCGCGGCTGGCGACCTCGCGCTCCTTGCGCGCCTGGATCTTGGCGAGCTTGGCCTTGAGCTCCTGGATGCGGTGGCCGACGAGCCGGCGGTCCTCCTCGAGCTGCTTCTCGCCCGGGCCGCGGACGCCGATGCCCCCCTTGTACCGCGACAGGTGGGTCCACATCCGCTTGAGCCGCGGCATGGCGTATTCGAGCTGCGCCAGCTCGACCTGGAGATGCGCCTCGTGCGTCTGCGCATGTGTGGCGAAGATGTCGAGGATCACCTCGGTGCGGTCGACGACCTTGATCCCGAGGTGCTTCTCGAGGTTGCGCGTCTGCGCCGGGCCCAGGTCGTTGTCGAATACCGCGACGTCGGCCTCCTGCGCCTCGACGAGCTCCTTGAGCTCGTCGAGCTTGCCCGAGCCGATGTAGCTGGCGATGTCGATCTGCTGGCGCTTTTGCAGGAGGGTGCCGACGACGTGCAGGCCGGCCGTCTTCGCCAGGCCCCGCAGCTCGTCCAGGGGGTCATCGGTCACCGGATGCGACTGGGGCAGGATCACCCCGACCAGAATGGCTCGCTCTCGGCGTCCCGAACGCTGGCTGACATTGGTTTCGATCAAGGCGGGGTTGGACCTCGTTTCAACGGGATTCGGATGGGACCCGCGACCACGGACCGCCGTCGGCCACGCTCGAATTCTAGGGCACGGGTATTCAGACGTCAACGACGAATCCATGGATCTCGCTCATTCTCCAGGGCCGGCCGGCGGGGGGCTCACCGGCGTCGGGGGCAAGTCTTCGACACGAGTCGCGGTGCCCGAGTTCGGCCCGGCCGGCGGGTCGCCTTCCAACCGCCCCGCCGGCCGGGCCTCGGCGGCCAGCAGGACCTTACGAGGCTGGATCCACCCGCCGGAGCCCTCCACCTCGCCCAGGGCGGCGAGCCGGCCCCGGGGATCGATCAGGGCAACCGGGCCGCCTGCCTCGGCCGCACCACAGACCGGAAGCCGGCGGCCGGACGCGACCGCGGCCATCTCGCCGGCGTCCAGGACTCGCCTGGGTAAGCCGGCGACCGCCTCAATGGGCGGACGGAGCAGCCCGGGCAGCGACTCGGCCGTGAGCCGCGACGGGTCCACGGCATCCTCGATCCGGAACGCCCCGATCCGGGTGCGAACCAGCACATCAACCAGCCCGCCGCAGCCGAGCGCCTCGCCGACGTCGCGGGCGATCGAACGGATGTAAGTCCCGGCGCCGCAATCGATCTCCAGCTCGAGCTCGGGCCAGTCATAGCGGACCACGTCGATCCGGTCGATCCGCACGCGGCGCGGCGCCAGCTCGACGTGCTGCCCCGCCCGGGCCAGGTCATACGCCCGCCGGCCGCCGACCTTGAGCGCCGAGAACCCCGGCGGGACCTGGTCCACCTCTCCGATCAGCGGAGCCACCGCCCGCGCGATCTCGGCCGGCTCCGGCCGACGGGGGTCGGCGACCGGCTCGATCCGGCCGTCGGCGTCGAGCGTGTCACTGCGGGCACCCAGCCTGACGACCGTGCGGTACGTCTTGGGCATCCGCTGGACCTCCTCGACCAGCCGGGTTGCCGCGCCCACCAGGACGACCAGCACACCCGACGCCAGCGGATCGAGCGTCCCCGCGTGACCGACCCGGGTCCCCCGCCCGACCAGACGGACCACTCGATCGACGGCCGCCCGCGAGGTCATCCCGCGCGGCTTGTCCACCACCAGCAGCCCCGGCTCGCCAGGGCGCAAACCCTTGTCAACGCCCGGCTCCGGGCGCGAAGCCGCCTCCCGATCCCCCGCTCGCGCTTGACTCGTCCCAGCCGACTCGAATAACATATCCACCTTACCTTAATTGACGCTCGGATTGAGGGCAGCCCGACTGCCCGCATGCACACTGTCGATCCTGGAGTCCTGTGCTCGCGATGCCCATCCTGTCCTCCGAGCCCGACTGCTACCCGTCGAACCTGTGGGAAGACGACGAGGGCCTGCCGGTGAAACCGGAAGGCAAGTGGTGGTGCCTGCACACCAAGCCCCGCCAGGAGAAGGCGACTGCTCGCGACCTGCGTGAGCAGGGCCTGGCGTACTACCTTCCGCAGATGGTCAAGGAGTCGCGGACCCCGAAGGGCCGCCGTCTCCGGTCGGTGGCTCCGCTTTTCGCGGGGTATGTGTTCTTCCACGGGGACGATCGCGACCGGGTCGCCGCGCTGCGCGGCAACCGGCTGGTAAACGTGCTGCAGGTCATCGATCAGGACGGGCTGGTCCGCGACCTGCGGCAGGTGCGTCGGATGCTCGACTCGGGCCTGCCCGTATCGGCCGAGGATACGCCGCCGGTCGGGTCGAAGGTGCGGATCACGACGGGCCCCCTGATGGGCATGGTCGGCACCGTGATCCGTCGCGGCAACCGCGACCAGTTCGTCGCCGTGGTGCAGTTCCTCGGCCGCGGGGCGACGGTGGACCTCGAGGGCTGGCAGGTCGAGAAGATCGCCTGAGGAGCACCGGCCATGTCGGACACCGGCGCATCCGGCGAGTTCGCCCTGATCGACTGGATCCGCCGCCAGCCGGCGCCCCGGCCGACCGGCTCGTGGACCCGGCTGGGCATCGGCGACGACTGCGCGATCCTGGGCTTCGGGCCCGCCGCCGCATCGGGCCCGCCCCGCGAGCTGCTGGTCACGACCGACATGCTGATGGACGGCAGGCACTTCCACCTTGATCGCGACGGCCCCGAGGCCGTCGGGTACAAGGCGATGGGCGTGAACCTCTCTGACATCGCCGCAATGGCCGGGGTCGCCCGCGCGGCGGTCGTGGCCGTCGCGCTGCCGAGGCGCCGGGCGACGGAGGTCGCGCGCGGGCTGCACACCGGCCTGCGGGCGCTGGCCGACCGCCACGGCGTCGAGCTGGTCGGCGGCGACACCAACGCCTGGGACGGCCCGCTGGTGATCGCCGTGACCGTGCTGGGCGAGGCGACCGCCCGGGGCGCCGTGAAGCGTTCGGGGGCGCGGCCCGGCGACGCCGTTCTCGTGACCGGCCCGCTGGGCGGCAGCCTGCATTCGGGACGTCACCTGCGGCCCGAGCCCCGGATCGACGAGGCCCTCCTGCTGCACCGGGCCGCGACGATCCACGCGATGATCGACCTGTCGGACGGCCTGTCGTCGGACCTGTCGCACATCCTCGAGGAGAGCGGCGGCCTGGGTGCGGTGCTCGAGCCCGGCGCGATCCCGGTGCACGACGACGCCCGGCAGCTCGCCCCCGGCGACCCGCTCGCCGCGCTCGGGCACTCGCTCGACGACGGCGAGGACTTCGAGCTCTGCCTGACGGTGTCCCCCGAGGATGCCGAGAGGCTGTGCGCCCCCGGCGCCCTGCCGCGGGTCTACCGGATCGGCGAGATTACCCGGGCACCGGGGCTGTTCCTGCGCGACGCGGACGGCGGACTGCGACCGCTCGAACCGCGGGGATTCGACCACCTCCGCGGCGACGCCGGCGAGTGAGGGCCCGATCATGGAGGCGACCCGACCCGTACCTGGGACCCTCGAGGTGCAGCTTGCCTGCGAGGAGGACACCGCGCGCCTGGGCCGGGCGATCGCCGAGGTCGTCGGGCCGGGGACGGTCATCGGCCTGGCCGGGCCTCTGGGCGCCGGCAAGACCCGGCTGACGCGCGCGATCGCCGAGGCGCTGGGGGTCGACCCATCGGCGATCTCAAGCCCGACCTTCGTGCTGATCCAGGAGTACGAGGGGCGGTTGCCCGTGTACCACTTCGACACGTATCGCCTTCCGACGCCCGAGGCTTTCGAGGAGCTGGGGAGCGCCGAGTACTGGCGAGACGGCGTCTCGCTCGTCGAGTGGGCCGACCGCGTCGCGACGCTCTTGCCCGACGACCGCTGGTGGATCGCGATCGATCCGAGCGGTGCGGGGCCGTCGGCTCGCCGCGCGCGGATCGCCGCGCCGCCGTCGCGGCCGGAGCTGGCCGAGGCGTTGTTCGCCCGGCTCGCCGCGGGCGCGAGCGGCCCAGGCTCCCCGGGCGAATCGGCCGATTTGACGGCGTGATCGACGCGCCCTAGGTTTGAGCGAGTACCTCCTGAAACCGCCCGGGTGCGGCCGCAATGAACGGCGGCCGCCCCGGCGGTGAGGGAGTCTCCCGAGGGCCCGGGCCGTCCCCTCGTCAAGCCGGTCCCGGCCCGCGGATTCCTCTCACCCGTCGGCGCGAGGCGACCGTGGCAATATCGGCCCCTTCGGTACTGAGCGGCATGGCCACCACCAACGGCAAGGCGCCGTTCGTGCCGCGGCCGGTGACGAACTTCGAGGAAACCGGGCTCAGTTATGCGCTCATCGAGAGCCTCATTCTCAAGTTCCTGGTGAACACGGGCACCGCGACCGGCCGGCGGATCGCCGCCGAGCTCGGCCTCCCCTTCGGCCCGTTCCCCGATTTCCTCCGGCAGCTCAAGAACCAGCAGATCGTGGCCTACGCCAACTCGGCCACGGCGAATGACTACGTCTACTCGCTGACCGACACCGGCCGCATGCGGGCCAGGCTCTACTTCGAGGAGTGCGCGTATGTCGGCACGGCGCCCGTGCCTTTCGACGACTACCTCGAGTCGGTCACCGCGCAGACGATCACCTCCGAGCACCCGCGCGAGGAGGACCTCCGGCGCGCGTTCTCGGACCTGTTGATCTCCGACGAGATCTTTGCCATGCTCGGCCCGGCGATCAACTCGGGCCGCGGCATGTTCCTCTACGGCTACCCCGGCAACGGCAAGACCAGCATCGCCGAGCGGATCACCCGCTGCTTCGGCACGACGGTCTGGATCCCCCGCGTGCTCTCGGTTGAGGGGCAGATCATCAAGCTGTTCGACATGGCCAACCACGAGCCGGTTGAGCTCGAGAGCCCCGGCGGACTGCTCGATTCGCTCGAGTATGACCGCCGGTGGGTCCACATCCGGCGCCCCACGATCGTCGTCGGCGGCGAGCTGCGGATGGAAGACCTGGAGATCCACTACGACCCGACGACCAAGGTGAGCGAGGCGCCCATGCAGCTCAAGAGCAACCTGGGCACCTTTCTGATTGACGACTTCGGCCGCCAGCGGATGCAGCCGATCGAGCTGCTCAACCGCTGGATCGTTCCGCTGGAAAAGCGCTACGACTTCCTCAGCCTGGCCAACGGCAAGAAGATTCGCGTGCCCTTCGATCAGTTGATCCTTTTCTCGACGAACCTCGAGCCCAAGCAACTGGTCGACGAGGCGTTCCTCCGCCGCATCCCGTACAAGATCAATGCCGCCGATCCCACCGAGGCGATGTTCCGCCAGATGATCTCGATCTTCGCGCCGAAGCTGGGGTTCGAGGCGGTCGAGCAGGAGGCCGTCGACTACCTGATCGAGCGCCATTACAGGAGTTGCAACCGCCCGTTCCGCTGCTGCCAGCCCCGCGACCTGCTGCTCCAGGTGCGGAATTACTGTATCTACAACGCCCTGCCGATGCAGATGAAGCCCGAGTACTTCGACTTCGCCGCGCGCAATTACTTCACGGTGACGTGAGCCGACCGCCGGACTCGAGGCGGTGCTCATCGTATCACATCCTTCAATTTGCATTTCCTGCGTCATGCCGGGGACCTTTCGGGATCGGGAAGAACCGGGAGGGCGAGGCTCCTGCCGAGCCGAGTTGGCGCGAAGCTTCGCCGAACCCAGGCTCGCCGGGAGGCTCGCCCTCCCAACCACGACCATCACGGGCAATACTCTCAATCCTGCACCCCCAGCCGGATTTCATCCGAGTTGCCCCGCAGCTCGGGGGCGTACATCGCCTGGGCCCTTGCCGGCAGGGCGTGGAACCGGCCCGGGATCTCGGCGCGGAGGCGATACGAGACGCTGTGCCCGCCCCGATTCATGCGGGCGACGAAGAACGCGACGCGCTCGTCGCGGAACTCGACATACGCGCCCAGCTCGTTGCCGTTGTAGCCGCTACGGACCTCGACCGGCTCGAACCCGGCTGGCTTGCAATCCTCGAACAGCAGGTACTCGTAGTCGTTCTTGCTGTCGATCTTCAGCTCGACCTCGACAAGCTCGCCGCTCCTCACCGTCGCACCGTCGGCGAGCGGTTCGCGGCGGTAATGCTCGACGCGCTGATTCACGACCTGGCCCCGGCCGCCGGCCACGCTGGCGTTCTGATCCTCGCGCACCAGGCGATAAACCTTGCGATCGACCGTCAGCTCCACCCCGGCGCGGGGGATCGGGTCCTCGCGGCTGAAATAGGTGAGATATGCGTTGAAGTACACCGACCCCGTACCCTCGCGGGTGATCGTGATCGCGTGCTCGCCGGTCGTCAGGTCGTTGCCGTCCAGCGAGAACCCGTTGTCGAACTGGAACAGATCGGCCGGCGCGATCTTCACCCGCTTGCGCTCGCGGCCGTCGACGGCGATCGCGACGGTCATGTCGGGCCGGTCCTCGCCGCTGGCGCTGAGGTACTCGGCCATCGCCTCGACGCAGAAGGCCGTATCCCGGGTCGAGTCCCAGTAGGTGCCGTGCCGCCGCGAGTTGAGGATGTAGCGCACCAGCCGGGGCGCCAGCTCGCCCTTCGGCTCGGTGCGGGCCAGGAGCTTGAGGTAGAAGGCATGGGTTTCGGTGTCGCTGCCGTACCAGTGCCACCAGAATCCTCGATTGGGCAGCTTCAGATAGGCCGTGCCATTCTCATCATCGCGAACCACATACTGGCGGAGATTCTGGAGCACGGTCGCCAGCCGGGCCCTGTCGCCGAGCCGCTCGAGCGCCAGGCCATAGAGGGCGAGGCCATACACCGAGAGCCTGGTCCGATCGCGGTCGAGGTAGGCGAGCATCCGGTCATTGCGCCGGCCGGCGTCGGCCAGGACCATCAGGACCAGGGCATCGAGGTCGTCGGCCGATTCCTTGGAATTCCCGAGCTTGCTGGCCGCGTTATCGAGGCGCAGGAGCTGCGTGGCCTGGTCGCCCTCGAGCCAGGCGACGCCGCGCTCGAGCATCTCCTTCGGCAGGGCCAGGTCGTTCGCCCGCGCGGCCTGGAGGCCGTGGACGACAAGTGCCGTGGTATGCGCCCAGGATTGCTCGCCCTGACCCGAGAACCAGCCCCAGCCGCCATCGGCGAGCTGCATCTCGGCCAGTCGCGCCAGGCCCGAGCGGGCCATCCGGGCGACCTCGTCCGCGTCGAAGACCGGGTTATGCTCGTGGCCCTTCCACCGCCTCGCCCGATCGCGTGCGTCGCCCAGCTCCTGGGCGTTCAGGTTGGTGTGGTGAGCCTTCACGGCCTTCAGGTCCACGCGCAGGTTGATCAGTACCCTCTGGGCGATCACCGTGGGCAGGAAGCGGTTCAGCGTCTGCTCGGTGCAGCCATAAGGATAGTCGGCCAGGTACGGCAGGGCGTCGACGAGCGCACCGGCGAGCGTGGGCGAATAGCGCAGCTCCAGCCGCGACTGCGCCGGGTCGCGCTCGGCCGGCACGCGGACGACGACGCGAGCCGATTGCTGCTCGGGCCGCACGGCGCCGGCGAACGCCTCGGTGCGGAGCATGCCGTGCACGTACGCCGGGAACGTCATCTGCGCGGCGTCGGATTCCTCGTCGGTCAGTGCCTTCATCCTCACGATGGCCTGGCCCTCGTGCATGACCTTGACCCGCCAGTCGACCCGGCGCTCCGAGCCGGCGTCGATGTCGACGGTGCGCGCCGATTCCTCCATCGGCTGGAGAGTGCTGCCATCGAGCTCGAGGGCGACCTGCACCGACTTGCGCGTCTTCAGCTTGTTGTGGACGTTGGCCGAGAGCACGACCTCGTCCTTCTCGACGAAGAACCGCGGGGCCTGGATGCGGACGAGCAGGTTCTTCGTGGTGACGATCTCGACATCCGACTGGCCGACGCGGGTTCCCGGTCCCATCGCCCAGGATTTCACCTTCCAGGTCGTCAGGCTCTCGGGCAGCGGGAACTCGACCTCGGCGGTGCCGTCGGGGCCGGTCTGGAGCGCCGGCGCCCAGAAGGCCGTATCGGCGAAGTTGGTGCGGACGGTGAACGCGGCGGTGTTCGGTTCGCCGCCATCGGTTTGCCGCCTCTCCTTGAGGTCGGCGAAGTTCATCGGGGGCAGCGGCGGCATCGGGGCCGCGAGCGCCGGGGCCTCGTCTCCCGCTGGGGCGGTTGCCGCCCCAGCCGCGTCGGACTTTGCCACGGCCATTCTCCCCGTGATCCCGCCGCCCATTCCCGCGATGCCGGCCGGCATCCGCGGCATGCCGGAGCGATGGGTCACGAGCGCGCGCACGAATTCGTCCTCCTTGTCGTCGACGGATCCGAACAGGCCCAGCGCCATCATGGCCGGCTCGTCGGACCCGATCAGGGGGCTGGACAGCCGGTCGAGGCTCGACTCGAACTGCGGATTGTGGTGCCGCCGCCAATTCCAGAAGAAGGCCCGGATATCGGGAACGTTCGAGCCGCCCGCGATGTAATCCACGGCCCTGTCATAGACCGCCAGCACGGTCGAGCCGACGAATGGCTTGCCGTCGGCGCCGGTGAGCTTCACCCGGACCCGCGCCTTCTGGCCCGGCTTGAAAACAGGCTGCGACGGCTCGACCTTCACGTCGACAATGCGGGACTCGGGCGGGACGACGATCTGGCGCGCCTGGTCGTGCACGCGGCCATCCGAGATCGTGAGCGCCTCGACGTAGATGTTGGGCATGTCGGCCGCGGCCACGCCGAACTCGACGACCTCGCTCTTGCCGCGCAGGCGAATGACGCGCGGCCGCTGGTAGATCCGGTCGACCGGCCGGAGGAACAGGAGCACCGTCGAATCGGCGCGATTGGTGTTAATCAGCACGCGGACCGTCTCGCCCGCGCGGTACTCCTTCTTCTCGGGGATCACCTCGAGATCGCCGAAGCGGAAGCCGCCGCCGTCGAACCCGGGTCCGGTGACGGTGAGCAGATAGCCGCCCTCGACGGTGTGGTCCCGGCCGTCGTCGATCCTGGCGGAGATCCGGTACTGGCCGGGCCTGGCGGTCGGGATTGTCCGGCTGGCGCGGCCGTCGGTGTCGAGCGCGACGTCCCAGCTCGCCACGGGCGTCTCGGCCGGCCGGCCCTGGGCGTCGTAGGCGATTCTCAGCAGCCGCAGCGTCCCCTTGCCGGCGACCGGCTTCTGATCGAGCGTCATCGCCCGCAGGCCCGCCTCGATCGCGTCGCCGGCGCGGTAGTGGCCGCGGTCGACCCAGGTATAAACGGAGAACGGCCGGCGCGCGACCAGCACCTGGCCCGTACCGACGATTGTCCGTCGCGATTCGTCGGTGACCTCGGCGGTGATCTCATAGCGTTCGTCGTCATTCGGATGGGCGAGCTTCGCCGTGGCCGTGTCGATCTCGACCGGGAACGTGCCATCGGGTCGGATCGGAGCCTCACCCTCGGCGACGACCTCGGGCCGCGCGGACGGCCCCCCCCTGAACCAATCGTCGGTCGGTCCCTCGACGCCCCAGCTCGACCAGCCGGGATACCATGTCGAATCGCAGGCGAACCACCAGTAGCCCGGGCCGAACAGCCAGTCCCAGCGATCCGCGGGATACCAGCGTGCGTCGGCCTGCTTGCGCGTGACCTTGTACCTCACCTTCGCCTTCGCCACCGGGCCGCCGAAGTAGTAGCTCGCCTTGATCGTGGCCGCGACCTTCTCGCCGAGCATCACCGGCGTTTTTGGAGCCTCGACGGCCACCTCGAACTCGGGCTTTTTGTACTCCTCGACGCGAAAGTGGCCGCCGCCAAGCCTCGGGATGGCGACCTGATAGACGCCGAGCGTCGCGTCGGAGGGGATCTCGAACGAGCCGTCGAAGCCTCCGCTGGCATCCGCGCGGAACTCGCCTGTGAAGGGCTTCTGACCCTTCGGGTCATGGATCTCGACGGTGAACGGCTTGCCGGCGAACTCCGAGGCATTGGGTTGGTCGTACCGCGCCCGGGCGACCCACAGCTTGAACCGAACGGTCGCGCCGGGGCGGTACACAGGGCGGTCGGTGATCGCGTAGGCCCGGACCTCGTCGTATTTCGCTTCGCCGCTACCAGGGATCCAGTATGGGGAGAAGTCCATGTGGGCCAGCCGGCCCTCGGCTGTCGAGGCCGTGACGAGCCAACGGAACGTGCCCTTGTCGCTCGTCAGCTTCTCGGTCGGGATCTCGACCTGCCCGTCGTCGTCAGCGCGGGCGGACAGCTCGCGCGTCTCGGCATGCGGGCCGGCGCCGGCCATCGGGTCGCGACGCCAGCCGAACAGCCGGACCTCGGCACCCGGCACGGGACGGCCGGTCCGGGCGTCGGCGACGAAGTAGTACGCCTTGCCGGCCATGTTCTTCTTGACGATCACGGTGTCGTCGAGCCAGACGACGATCCGGCTGGTGTTGCCCCCTTCCATCTTCGCCGTGACCAGGTACGCGCCCGGCTTCTGGAACGGCGTCGCCACCGAGATCCGTCGGTCGAAGTGCCCGGCCGGCGGATCCAGGTCAAGGTCCCAGCTCGCGACGAGCGGCCCGAGGTACTCGGCCTGGGACATCATCACCACGCGGGCGCCGATGTTGTCGACATCGAGATAATCGTCATCCACCTGCGGCGGGTGCGTGGCCAGGAAGTCGGTGACATGCTTGAGCAGCCGGTCCTCGTGGAGCTCGAATGCGTCGAAGTGGACGCGGCGGCCGTTGCGAAAGAGGAAGTCGAGCGTCGCTCCCCGGCCGGCGGGCTGGGGCCGAGTCGTCTGGAACTGGCCCCAGGGGGCGAGGATCTGGTCGATGTGCCGAAGCTTCTCGTCGTCCCTGTCGCCATGGAGGAACCGGCTCTTATCGAGGTAGCTGGCGGCGCGGTCGAACTGGCGGCGGTTCTCGAAGATCGACGCCAGCGCCCCGAGCGCCTCCTCGCCGTAACCCGTCGACGAGTCGTCGACGACCTGCTGATAGATCCGGATCGGGTTGAACTCGTCGGGAAGCCGGAACCGTCGGATTCCCGTGGCGAGCCGGGCGATCGTCTCATCGTCGGCGAGGGTGTGGAGGGCAAACGGCCCGTCCGCCCCCGGCGGGCCGACAGCCGGACCTTCCAGCCCGGCCCCGGCGATCGTCTCGGTGCCGAACTGCGAGTGCAGGAACGAAGCGAGGTCGTTGCGGGTCGCGTTGAGCGTGGACGGGTCGAGCCGAGCGGCCTGGGCCAGCGCCCATCGCCAGCGCTCGCCGTCGCTGGCGGCGCGGGCGAAGCTCTCGGGAACGAGATAGTAGACCGGCGTGCCGTCGGCCGCGACGGGTGCGCCGGTATGGTCGGTGCCGCCGAGCTCCGACCCATACAGGTTGTCGCCGTAGTCGGGCAGCCGATCGAGCCGCGTCAGCTCCTGGAGCCGCCACGAGGCACCCTCGGCACGCTGGCTCATCACGACCCGGGAAAGTGTCAGCAGGTACTGGGCGGCCGCGGGCCGGTCGGGATCGGCCATGGCCCGGTCGAGTCCCTGCACCAGGAGCTGCAAGGCCCGGGCGCGGTCGCGCTCTTGCGAACCAACGTGCCGGCCGCCCTGGTACACGGCGCGGTGGAACCGGCCGGCGATCAGGGTGCCTTCATGGGCGGGCCCCTTGAGGTAGCTGCCGGCCGCGGCGTCCAGCAGCCGCCAGTTCGCCGCGTGCACGGCGATGACCGCCTCGCGGAAGTCGTCCGCCTCCTCGACCCGGCCGAGTTGCCCCAGGCACTCGACCCCGTGCGTCAGATCATCGCCGACCCGCTTTGGGTCATCCTTCGGATCGAGCGCCAGCCGGCGGAAAAGGTTGAAGGCATCCTTGTAATTGCCCAGCGCGTGCTGCTTCTCGGCCTGGGTACGTAAGGCCTGGCCCGGCCCATCGCCCCGCCACCACCGGGCCCAGGTGACGCCGAGCGCCATCATTGACAGCACGCCGATCAAGCCAAAACTAACCAGAACCTTGACCTTCATGGCGGCCTCGCACGAGGAGATGGCAACTCGACGACCGGTGACATCAGGTTAACGGCCTGAACCCGGCGCTCCTTAGACGCTCCGGCCCGTTCGGCGATTCAGAGACTCTGGCCGGACCCCACGCCGACGCGACCTCCAGTCCGCTCGAGGTAGCAAGTCGTCGCCCGTCGGGCCAGCACACCAGAATCCGCATCCACCCAGGCGCCCACGATCCGAAGAGGCGACGGCGATTGGGTTCGTTCGAGCATTTTCCAGGGTCGCGACGGCGATTGGGTTCGTTCGTGATTTCTGCCGCTTCTCGCCGGCCACCGGCCCTCGATCGATTGTGAAGAAAGCATGAAGATTGGGTTCGTTTTGCTCCTGCGCAGCTCCAGAACGTCGATTATCTGAACATTTGAACAGAAAAATTGGGTTCGTTTTGCGTTTTTCCACCCCTCGGCGCCGACGGTCCGACACTTCGGCGCCGAAGAGTCGGCGCTTCGGCGCCGAAAGGCACCATGAAGAAACGATGAAGATTGGGTTCGTTCTGCATCGGCGCTCGGAATCTGGGGCGTCCGTAACCACGGAGAACCAACATCCAGGCAACCACACAGCCGCCCAGAATCAAGGCGACCCCAACGGATCAGCCGACCATTTCCGACCCAACAGACCCACACAATCACCCCAGTTTGCATTTTCTCGGCCCTCACTTCCATCCAGATCGTCCGCTACCCAAATAATCAACAAATTGAGGGCGAGTTTTGCGCAAACCTTGGCTTATGGATGATTTTCCTTGTTAGGCATAACGTTGCCCTCGGTCTGGTCAAGCTCCTGGCGGGCGGGTTCGACGCTTTCGATCGCCGAGGAGGGCGGCGAAGCGGTCGAGGTCGCGGACGAGGGTCGTGCGTCCGGCTGGGGACCTGCGGTGCGAGTCCAGGAGGACGGGCGGTCGGAGGTCGGCGGGTCGACTGGGGAACGGGATGCCGGCCGGGACGATGAGGAGGCCGGGCCGGAGGCGAAACGCCGCGATGGCGAGCGTCATCGGGTGGTTTCCGTGGGGCCGGTCGCCCCCAGATCGGCACAACCCCCGGTATGGGAATCGGTGGGTGGGGACGTGGCCGGCGGCGTGGTTTTGCGGGCCGTCGCCGTCTTTGCAGGACCACGCCGACCATCGCCCCGATGGACGAGCCGATCACGCAACTGCCGCAGAAAAGGTCGTACCTACTGCTGTCAGTGGCCGACGGTACCACCGCCAGATACAGGTACACGACGAACACGAACCAGGGACGTCGCACGCAGATGACCCCGAGCACGGAGCCCAACGTCGCGATCACGATGATGGGCGCGGCAGGAGTCAGCGCGACGGCGCAGATCCAGGCGGCGATCACGATCAGTTCCATCCAGCGCCGGATTGTCATCGGGGCTCCTCCGGACCGTGTGCGAGCGCTCGCCATTTCAGCTTAACGCGCGCTGGGATCGGTCGCATCCGAATGCCGGGCCGACCGATGGCGGTGTCTGGCGTCGCGCCCGGCGCGCCCTTAGAATCCCCGTCTGCACGCCGAGGGGCCGGCGGGGGCCGGCCGCTTGCATCCCGCGGGTCGGGTCGCGGCGACGCCCTGGTCGTCCGATCGAGCCAGCCAACCAGCCAGCCAACAGGGGCCTTGCCATGAGACGGCGCATCGCACGGGTGCTTCCGCTGTTCGTCCTGTTCCTCGCCGCGGACGCCGCGGACGCGGCGGACGACGACAAGCTGACGGTCAAATCGCTCGAGTCGCGGCTGGCCGCGCATCCGGCGGGTGATGATGCCAAAGCGCTGGCGGATCAGGTCCGCGCGTGGTTCGGCAAGGACCGCTCGGGCCGGCCGAATGTCGCCAGCGGGGCCAATCCCAGGATCGAGGGACTCGACACCGCCTGGGCCATTGAGGCGCCCGGGGCCAGATCGGCCGCGGTCGTCACGAACGATGGGAAAACCATCCCGCTCGTCGCGATCGGAGACACGCCCGTCTTCGCCGGGACGTTCCCGATGGCCGACGGGGCGGCGTTTCGGTGGACCTACTTGGTCGACGGCAAGACCAACCGCCGGACGGGGCAGGTCGAAGCCTATAACGACCCGCCCGAGCTGTCCGAACAGCCGGGTGTGCCGAAAGGGAAGGTCACGAAGCGCGAGCCGTTTGAGAGCAAGATCTACCCGGGCACGAAGCGCGACTGGTGGGTCTATGTCCCGGCCCAGTACAGGGACGACCAGCCCGCCTGCGTGATGGTCTTTCAGGACGGCGGCGGCTATGTGCCCTTCGTGCCCACGGTGTTCGACAACCTGATCGCGAAGGGCGAGATGCCCGTCACGGTGGGGATCTTCATCAACCCCGGCAGCGGTCGCGGCGAGGAGGGCCGCGGGCAGCGGAGCGTCGAGTATGACACGCTGTCCGACCGTTATGCGAAGTTCCTGCTCGAGGAGATCCTGCCCGAGGTCGAGAAGACCGTGAAGCTGCGCCACGACCCCGAGAGCCGCGCGATCGCCGGGATCAGCAGCGGCGGGATCTGCGCGTGGACCGTCGCGTGGGAGCGCCCGGACGAGTTCCGCAAGGTGCTGAGCTGGGTTGGGAGCTTCACCAATATCGCCAGCGGCAAGACCCGGCGCGAGGGCGGACACAATTACGAGGCGCTGATCCGCAAGTCGCCCAGGAAGCCGATCCGGGTGTTCTTGCAGGACGGGGCGAACGACCTGGACAATGCCAACGGCAACTGGCCGCTGGCCAACCAGCAGATGGCGAAGGCTCTCGCATTCAGCAAGTATGATTACAAGTTCGTCTACGGCCAGGGGTTCCACAGCAACCGCCACGGCCGGGCGATCCTGCCCGATTCGCTGCGGTGGCTCTGGCGGGATTACCAGCCGGGGACCGAGCCGCCGGGGAAGAAGTGAGCGTCTGTCCCGGCAAGCCCCGAAGTGGGCGCCAGGACGTCGAGCGCATTGCAGATAGGTGGCTCACGGAGGGACCGGGCCGGCCTGGGGTCGGTGCCGGCAGGGCTCCGAGCCCCCGTCAGGGGGCGATCGCACGTAGCCGGGGGGGCGTCAGCCCCCCGGGATCGGACCGCCGCACCACACCCCCAATCCTCTCAACAGACCCTCCCGGCCGCGACCCCGCGTG
>DAIDHB010000332.1 GCA_027452145.1 Planctomycetales bacterium | reverse complement strand
GGTGGTCGCGGCCGGCGCGGCGGTCTGGGGGTTCGTCCAGGTGGGGACGTTCCTGGGCGCAAAGGGGACGGCGACGCAGCCGGTCCACGAGGCGACGGCCCAGAACCTGCTCGCCTCGGGCCAAGTCGGCGAGGCCGTCGGGATCTCGGCCGCGGTGGCGGCGGTCGCGCTGGCAACGGGGACGGTGCTGACATGGTGAAACGGATCGCGATGGGCGCGCTGCTCGCGCTCTCGGGCTGCCTGGGCCTCCAGGGCTGGACGCTCGACCAGTGCGACGGCGGCGCCCCGAACGGCGCCACCTGCGTCGCCACCGGTGGAGCGAGCGGCGGCACGACCACCGGCGGCGCGTCGACGACCTCGGGCACCGCCGCGACCTCGACCTCCGGAAGCGCGTCGTCCTCCGGCTCGACCACGTCCACGACCTCCGGCGCCGCGACCTCGAGCTCCGGAAGCGCGTCGTCCTCTGGGTCCGAAAGCTCGACCTCGGGCTCGACCACATCCACGACCTCCGGCGCCACCTCCTCCGGCGGAACGACGACTTCTGGCTCGATCTCGTCCAGCTCCGGCGAGACCAGCACCTCCGGCTCGACCTCCGGCACGGTGACGACGTCGAGCTCGTCGTCGGGCTCCTCGACGAGCGGCGGCGAACCCGCCTGCCTCCCGTCGCTCGCCGCGGGCCCCGGCGGGCTCGGCGAGATCGTCAGCTCCGCGACGATCCTTGGCGGGTGGGATCCCTCGTGCATGCACATCGATCTCGCGCAGGATGGCGGCGTCTCGCTCGCGGCCGGGACCGACGACGGCGGCAACTACGCCTTCTCCACCCTGCCACCGGGGCAGTACAGCCTGACCCTCCAGAAGGCCGTGACGTTGCCCGCCAGTGCGGGCTTCCTCGCCGCCGACGGTGGTCCCGCCGTGCTCACCTATTCGGCAACCATTCCCGAGGTGGACGTCGCGAACGGCAGCAGCACCCTCTTCGACCTCGACGCATCCTACCCCGTCGCGCCGATTGCCCTGCCGGCCGGCCAGCAGCTTCTCGAGGCGGGCCCCGGGACGATGCTCTACCCCTCGACGGACAGATCGCACCTGCTCGCGTGGATCGTCGACGGAACCGGTATCGACAGCAACGGGAACCCAGTTACGTACTACACCGGCGAGTCGATTCCCTTGGACGGCGGTCCAGTCAGGGTTCTCGCGACCGGCGTTGCGGGGGGACAGCCGAACGCCAACGATACGGTCTCCGCGGACGGGACCGCCTTCGTCTCTTACCCCCCTAGCTACATGGTCGTCGGCTCCGGCGTTGGCTCCTTTTCCTATTCGTTCTACCCCGTCACCTGGGTTTCGAGCGACGGGGGTGGTGGGACCGTGCCGTGGGCGTGGCAGGTCCTCCCGTCGCCGGACGGCCGAGATCTCGCCTACGTCGATGACGCGGGGGTCGAGATGCTCGACTTCGAAACCGGGGGCACCCACCAGGTGGCGGCGGCGGGCCTCTCCGAGTTTCAAGCCAACCACAGATTGTATCCGCAAGCCCACCTCGACCAGTTCGCGCCCGCCGGCAACTACATCGTCTTCGAGGAAGCCATCGGCGGGCAGACCAGACTCTGGGTCGCGCCCACGACCGCCGGAACCGCGACCCTTCTCAGCAGCGCCTACGATTCGAATCAGGGCATGGGGTTCTCGCCCGATGGCAGCCACCTGGCTTTTGACAACCTTGACGACCTCTGTTTCGGTGGTTACGGCGATGACCTCGAGGCGGCGTCGGTCAGCGGCGGCTCGCCCGTGCAGATCCAGCGCTGTTCACCCGGGGCCGCATTGAACGGGACTGGTGGTGCGTTCTCTCCGGACGGCAAGATGCTCCTAATCTGTGGCGAGCAGGACGACGGCGGAAACTATCCCATCGATCTCGCCTCGACGGCAAACGGAGCGATCACTTCCCTGGGGAGCCACGAGATTTGCCCGTTGGCTGGACTCTACGGATTCTCGCCGGACAGCAGCGAGATCGCATTCTACGCAAGTTGGAACAACTCCGGCGGCGCAGGCCCACTTGTGCTGGCCTCGACGAGCGGCGGATCGCTTACGCAACTCGGCGCGGCCTCGGGATTCTGGTTTCAGGGCAGCGAGTTGGCATTCGTGACGGACGCGTCGGATGGCGGAGGGACGCTCGAGTTCGTCTCCGGGAGCGCGCCCATCCCGGTCGCAACCGGCGTGGCACCCTTCTTCTCGCCCTTCTCGCCGGACGGCCGCGAGCTCGCCTTCCTCACCAACTTCGACCCCTCGTCGAACGCCGGCACGCTCATGATCGCCCCGACCAACACCGGGGTGCCCCAGACCATCGCGACGAACGTCGGCAATTTTCAGTTCTCACCGGATAGCAGCCGCCTTCTGTTTGGGCGCAACCTCAATCAACAGACCGGCATCGGTGATCTCGAACTCGTTCCCGTCTCCGGCGGATCGCCCGCCGTGGTCGGAACGAACGCAGCAACGGGTTACTTCTCCCCCGACGGGCGCTACGTCATCGCGCTGACGGATTGCAGCGCCCCCTGTCCGTCGCCGCCGTCCTGCCCCCCGCCGATCTGTTCGCTCGCCGTCATGCCGGTCGCCTCTTCGGGGCCGGCCACCGCGATCAACGAGAACGTCACTGCCTTCTCCGTCGTGCCCTTCCCCGACGGACATCTCGCCTCCATCCGCTCCGGCTCGGCGCCGCCTTTCAAGTTCATGGACGGCGTCTACCTCGCGCCGCTGCCATAGCCGCCGGCGCTGGGCGGCTGCGTCCAGGGCGATCCGGCCGGTCGGAACGGCATTGCCGCGATGTCGCCGGACGATCGCGGCGGGCTGATCGAACGAGCGCAGGCGCTCCACGACAAAGCCGCCTGCGCGCGCGAAGGTGTCGAG
>DAIDHB010000331.1 GCA_027452145.1 Planctomycetales bacterium | reverse complement strand
TCGACGCGGCGGCGGAAGAAGCCGGTGGTGATGAAGAGGCGGCGGTTGGTGAGTCGGTAGTGATGTCCCCGGTAGGCGCGAAAGTACCGATAGCCGAGGTTGGCCCAGTAGCCCAGCACGACGAGCCCCAGGGCGATCGTCCAGAAGGACCAGCCGCCGCCGCTCCGGCCGTCCTGCGAGGCGGGAGAGAGCCAGCCGTTGAAGATCAGGAGGATCCAGCCGAGGACGAGCAGGCCGCCGAAGATCATGCGGCCGATGAAGTTGCGCCCGGAATAGTGGCCCTCCCAGACGGTCTCTTCGCCCTCGATTCCGGGGGCCTGGGGGCCTGGGGTGCTTTCGGCCTCGGGGTTGGTGGACTGGACGATGGCGCCGGCGGCGCCTGGGGCGACGATCACGGGGCCGTCGACGAGCGGCGGGACCTCGGTCGCGGCGGGGGTTTCCGTCATCGGTTCGTTCGAGAGCATCACACAGACCTCCGTCGTCCTGGCGTCACGTCATTTGGAGGCGGCTCCGACCGCCGCTCCGTCGCTCGGGATCACCATGTTCGGAGGGGGCTGAGTTGCAAATCGCGGGCCAACGGTCCGGGCCGCGAGAGATGCCGGGAGGCGGACGAAAACCCTTCGTCTTGGCGTGCCGGGAGACTTCGGAGATACTAGGCTGCTGTCAGGGGGCGGACGATCGCCGGGCGCGGCAGGTGCCCCGGTGCCGCGGGCGAGTGAGTGGGGCCACGAAACGGTCGGGCCCGGGCACCGCGAGCCGAAACGAGTCGACGCATGCCGGGAGTAGGACCATGGCCGGTCGGACGCATCTGGTGGACAAGCTCCGGGAGCTGGGGCGGAATCTTTGGTGGACCTGGCAGCCGAACGTCATCGCGCTGTTCCGGGAGCTGGACCCCGCGCTGTGGCGGAAGGTCGACCACAACCCGGTCGAGTTCCTCAAGCGGCTGCCGGTGGACCAGCTCGAGCGGCGGGCGTCCGAGATGGCGCTGGACTCGCGAATCGACTACGCCTTCCGCCGGCTGGCCGAGTACCTCAAGGACACCGATAGCTGGGGCTCGGTGCACGCGTCGATCCTGCGTGCGCGGCCGGTGGCGTACTTCTCGGCCGAGTTCGGGCTGCACGAGAGCCTGCCGATCTACTCGGGCGGCCTGGGCGTGCTGGCCGGCGACCACCTCAAGAGTGCCAGCGACCTGGGGATTCCGCTGATCGGCGTCGGGCTGCTGTACGCCCAGGGGTATTTCCGCCAGTCGCTCGACGCCAACGGCTGGCAGCAGGAGCATTACCTGAACACGGATGTCGAGCTGCTGCCGATCGAGAGCGTCGGCGGGCCGGACGGCAAGCCGCTGGTGGTCGGGGTCGAGACCGCGACCGGCGTTTTGCACGCGCGGGTCTGGCGGGTCGAGGTCGGCCGTACCACTCTGCTCCTGCTCGACGCCAACGTCCCGGAGAACAACGAGTCCGACCGGTCGCTGACGGCGCGCCTCTACGGCGGCGACGCCCGCACCCGGATTCGCCAGGAGCTGCTGCTGGGCGTGGGCGGCCTGCGGGCCCTCCATGCGCTGGGAATCACCCCGTCGGTGATGCACCTGAACGAGGGGCACAGCGCGTTCGCGACCCTGGAGATGATCCGCCATCAGGCCGAGGCCAACGGGATGCCCTTCGGCGAGGTGGTGCGGGACGTCGCGGCGATGACGGTCTTCACCACCCACACGCCGGTGGCCGCCGGGCACGACCGGTTCCCCGCGCCCCTGGTCGAGGAGCACCTGGGGAAGATCCGCGAGGCGCTGCACCTGTCCTATGACGACTTCATGGGACTGGGGCGGGTCTATCCGTCGGACCACAACGAGCCGTTCTGCATGACCGTCCTGGCATTGAAGCTCTCCCGCCACGCCAACGGCGTCAGCGCGCTGCACGGCACGGTCTCGCGGCGGATGTGGCAGCCGCTGTATCCCGGCCGGGGCGAGGAAGAGGTGCCGATCGGCCACATCACCAACGGCGTGCACGTGCAGAGCTGGGTGGCGCCCCAGATGCACCTCCTGTTCGACCGGCACCTGGGCACCCACTGGCCGGCGCGGCAGCGCCATCCCGAGACCTGGGAATGCATCGACACGGTGGAGGACGCCGAGCTGTGGGAGACGCAGCAGGTGCTCAAGGCGCGGATGATCAACTTCGTCCGCAACCGGCTGGCGATGCAGGCGAAGCGGCGGAATGAGCCCGACGCGGCCGTCGAGCGCGCGATGGAGGCCCTGGACCTCGACGCGCTGACCATCGGATTCGCCCGCCGGTTCGCGACGTACAAGCGCGCCGGGCTGGTCCTCCAGGACATCGAACGGCTGCGCGACATGGTCCGCTCGGCCGACCGGCCGATCCAGTTCGTCTTCGGCGGCAAGGCGCACCCCGAGGACCGGATGGGCAAGGAGCTGATCCAGAACATCGCCCGCCTCACCCGGGACGAGTCCCTCGACGCGCGGGTCGTGTTCGTCGAGGACTACGACATGAACGTGGCGCGGATGCTCGTGCAGGGCGTCGACGTCTGGCTGAACAACCCCCGCCGTCCGCAGGAGGCCAGCGGCACCTCGGGCCAGAAAGCGGTGCTCAACGGCGCGCTGAACTTCTCGATCCTCGACGGCTGGTGGGCCGAGGCGTATGATGGCACGAACGGTTTCGCCATCGGCACCGGCCAGATCCACGCGAACCCGTCGGTCCAGGACGAGCGCGATCACAGTTCGCTCATCGAGACGCTGACCCAGCAGGTCGTTCCGCTGTATTATCACCGCGACGCCTCCGGGCTGCCGCGGGGGTGGATCGCCCGGCAGAAGGACGCCTTCCGGACCCTCGGCTGGCGGTTCAACGCGGATCGGATGGTGATGGACTACGTCCTGAACGGCTACCTGCCGGCCTCCGGCGGCGTCTCGTGCGCGATGGCCCGCCGGTGAGCGCCTCGCCCCGGCGGCGTCGGCGTGCCCGGTCTTCACTGACGACTGACCACTGACCACTGACCACTGACCCCTGCTCAAAATGAGCCAGATCCAGGCCCTGATCGGCGAGACGCTGGGAACGAAGTATCCCTACCGGATCGAGTCGGTGCTGGGCTCCGGCGCCATGGGCGTGGTCTACCGCGCGACGGACGTGAACAAGGGGCGTCCGGCCGCCGTGAAGGTCGTCAGCGGCGAGCTGGCTCAGGGGAAGAAGGTCCAGGATCGGTTCGAGCGCGAGGCCAAGATCCTCCAGCAGTTCCGCCACCCGAACATCGTCCGGTTCCTGGGATACGGCAAGTACCGCGGCACCTACTACATCGCGATGGAATTCATCCAGGGCGGCACCCTGGAGAAGTACCTGAACGATGTCGGGCCGATGCCGTGGCGCGAGGTGGTCGCCCTGGCGGTCCAGGTCTGCGACGCCTTGCACTACGCGCACGAGCGGGGCGTGGTGCACCGCGATCTGAAGCCCTCGAACCTGATGATCACCGAGGACCGCAAGGTCAAGCTGACGGACTTCGGCATCGCCAAGGACCTGGACGCGACCTCGCTGACGGCGACCGGCCGGACGCTGGGCACCGCGGCGTACATGGCGCCCGAGCAGATCCGCGGCACGCCGGCGGTGAGCCACAAGACCGACCTGTACGCGCTGGGCGTGGTCCTGTACCAGATGCTCGTCGGCAAGGCGCCTTATGAGGGCACCTCGCCGGTGGTGCTGATGCACTGCCACCTGAACGAGCCGGTGCCCCGGCCCAGCGCGAAGGTCGAGGAGATCCCCAGGGCGCTGGACGACCTGGTCGTGTCCCTGATGGCCAAGGCGCCGGCGGACCGCCCGTGGGACGCGGCGGCCGTCGGCCTGGTCCTGACCGAGCTGCGCGACAAGGTCGCGCGGGGCGAATCGGTCCCGATGGTCTGGCCGTCGGCCGGCTCGGCTGCTGCCAACCCGCCCCGCGCCGGCGCCCCCCTTGGCACGGGCGCGGCGCCCCGGAAGAAAAAGGCCCGCAAGAACACCGTCTTCGCGACGCTCACCGGCACGTTCCTCACATCCCGCTCGCGCACCCTCTCCGACGGCGATGACGGCGGCGATTCCCGGCGCGCCCTGGTCGAGACCCTGCTGCTCCTGGCCGCCCTGCTCGCGATCGGCGGCCTGATCGTCTACCTGGTCTGGCCCCCCGGGCAGGACTACCTGTACAAGCATGCCGAGGCCCTGATGGCCTCGAGTCATCGCCATGACTGGATGCGCGCAAGGGACGAGTACATCGACGCCCTCGACCGACGGTTCCCCAATCATCCCTATCGCGAGCAGACCGCGCGATGGCGGGACAAGATCCTGCTCAACGACGCCGAGAGCCGCGCGGTCTTCCTCTCGGGCGAGCGGCTGACGCCGATCAACGAGCCCAAGAACAACGCCGAGCAACTCTTCCGCTTCACCAACGAGCTGGCGACGAAGGCCGCCAAGCAGGGGGACGATCGCGCCGCGTGGGAGGCGTGGAAGCGGATGGCGGCCAGCCTCAAGCCGGACGACCAGGACGATCGGATGTGGTATCTGCTCGCCGTCCGCCGCGCCGAGCAGCTCGAGGCCGCCATGCAGGAGCGTCGGAAGTTCGTCGAGACGCAACTGCGGCTCGCCGACGAGGCGCTGCGCGCCGGGCGGCCCAATCAGGCCATCACCATCCGCAGCAACCTGTACGAGCAGTACGGAGGGTACACCGACCTCCAGGATCTGCTGCCGAAGGCCGTCGTCCCGCCCGCACCCGAATCCGCCCCGGCGCCCGTCCCCGTCCCCGCGCCCGCGGGGACCTCGCCGGAGACCGCCCGGCCGGCGGCCGGCGCGTCGGCGCCCGCGACGTCCGGCGCGCGCCCCACTTCGCCCTCGGGATCCGCGGCCCCGCCGGGACAGGCCGCCGAGCCCTCCCCTTCGTCGTCGCCATCCGACCCCGGCCGCCAACCCGACCCCGCCGCCCCGGGCAAGCCCGCGTCGCCCGACTGATCCCCGCGGGGCGGTTTTCCACAATAGTTCACCAACAGTTCGACAGCGAATTCCGTAGTTACCGATATGGACCCTGATTGACGGGTCCGTCACGGTGCGATATCGTGAGAATTCCCCTTCGTCCAGCGAGGCGGCTCCTGTCTGTTCGCCTCGAGCACCCTTATATTCGTGGCCAATCGAGGCCCCGAGGAACCTGATGCCTCAGCCCCACTCCCGTGTTCGCTTCATTGGAAGTCGTGAACTTCACCGCGACCTGCCGAAAGTCCTCGAGACCCTGGAAGACCCGGAAGCCCGATTTGTCCTGACCATTCACAGCAAGCCGAAGGCCGTGATCATCGGCGCCGAGGCCTTCCTGGACATCCTCCGCGGTTCCAGCGCCCAGGATCGCCTGCTGGCTCTCCAGCTCGGCGCCCTTGTCCAGGGCCACGAGGCCTCCGCGTCCGGCTCGGAGGTCGAGGAACCTCAGGAAGAGTTGATCGGCGTGTGAGCCGCCCCGATTCGGCCGGTCATGTCCCGCAGGATCGGTCCACTCCAAAGGCCCCATCGCGTTACGGCGGGCGGGCGTCTATTCGGCCGCTTTCTGGCATCATGAGTGTATCCATAATGGCCCCCGTGCTCCGTCGGAGCGCGGGGGTTTGTTTTTGGGCCGGGGGCGTATCGGGTGAAGGGGACGGTCGCCAGTCCGGTCGGGATGAATGAAGGGCTCGACGATCGAGGGAAGCATGCACCATTTTCTCGGTTATGTGCTCGTGTTCGTGGGGGGCGGCATCGGCGCGATGCTTCGGCACGGGGCCAACCGTCTTGGAATGGCCTGGCTGGGCCCGTCGTTCCCCTGGAGCACGGCGTTCGTGAACGTGGTGGGGGGCCTGGTGATGGGCCTGTTCACGGGCTGGTTCGCCTATCGCGGCGAGCAGACCAGCCAGTTCGTACGGCTGTTCCTGACGACGGGCGTCCTGGGCGGCTTCACGACGTTCTCGGCGTTCACGCTCGACGCGGTGGTGCTCTGGGAACGCGGCCAGTACATGGTGGCGGGCACGTATGTGGTGGGATCGGTGGCGATGGCGATCATCGGTCTCAGCGGCGGCCTGGCGATCGCCCGGGCCTGGCTGGGATGATAGCATGTGCGGAGCCGGCTCGCGGGCGGCGGACGAGGGGGAAACGCCTCGATCACCCGGGGTCAGCGTCCAGGCGCGATCCGGACGCGGCGGCCGTCGATCCTCAGGCGGCCCTCGGCGTAGAGCGAGATGGCCTCGGGAAGGGCCTTGCATTCTTCCTGGAAGACCCGCGCCGCAATGGTCTCGGGCGTGTCGTCGTCCAGCACCGGCACGGCGCGCTGGAGGATGATCGGTCCCGTGTCGTAGGCGTCGTCCGCCAGGTGGACGGTGCAGCCGGTGACCTTCACCCCCGATTCCAGCACGGCCTGGTGCACCCGCGCGCCGTAATACCCCTCGCCGCAGAACGCGGGGATCAGCGACGGGTGCACGTTCATCACCCGCCCCTTGTACTCGGGGGGGATGTACAGGAGCGACAGGAAGCCCGCCAGGATCACCAGATCGGCCTGGCTGTGGCGGATCGGGTCGAACACCGACGCGCTGAACTCGGTGCGCGACCGGGCGTTGCGGTTCGCCAGGGCCATCGGGATGCCGGCCTCCGCGGCCTTATCGATGGCGCCGATCCTCGGCCGGCTGGCGATGACCTGGACGATCTGCGCCGTCAGCCGGCGCGACCGGATGCGGTCGATCAGGTTCTGGAGCGTGGTCCCCCCGCCCGAGACGCAGACCGCCAGGCGAATCGGCGGGTCCACGATCGGCGGATTGCGCGGCGCCTGGGCCATGAGGTGGGACCTCCCGGGGCGAACACTGGACGGGACTGTCGATGCCAACCCCATTATGGACCCCAGCCGGGGGATTTCAAACTCCGAGCCGAGGGGTCGGCCCTCCGTGCCGGCGATCAGTCGTGCTGTCCGTTTCCATTCTCCGCCACGACCGGGCCGAACAGGTCGTCGAGTGCCCGCCGGAAGCCGGGCAGCACTTCGCCGCCGTCGAGGCTGTCGGACTCGCCCAGGACCCGGATGCGGTTCCAGGCCTCGTAGACGTGAATGCAACGCTCGATCGGATAAACGACCCAGACCAGGCGGACGCCGGCCTGGAAATACTCCTGGACCTTGCCGAGCAGATCCTGGGCGATGTCGGTCGGGCTGACGACCTCGACGGCCAGGTCGGGGATGACGTCCCAGGCTTCGGCCCTGGGGATCAGTGGGCGGTCGAGGGGCCAGCGTTCGGCCGAGACGAAAGCAAGATTCGGGCGGCGCATCCGGCTGGTCCCTCCTGCCAGAGGGATGCGGAATAATGTCTCGGCTGCCAACCGACCGGGTCGCGGATCCTGCTGCCGGAGGTGGACGCTCAGGTCGCCCAGCAATTCGGTCGATACGATGCCTGCAAGATGACTCATGGTCGGCTTCTCGACCCACCGGCCGTCGACAAACTCATAGAGCGCCTCATCCTGCGGCATGGGCGGAGTCGCGACCTCGACCCTCGGCGTCTCCAGCTCGGCGATGGCCGCCATGACGGGATCTCCTCAACGGGCTCGCGACCGATCATTTACCGACGGCACCCGCTCTCATTCTACTCCACGCGGCGGGGCGTCTGCATTCGGAGACGTCGTCTCACCGATCACCCGAACGCAGCGCCCGCAGAGCGTCGGGTGCTCGGCGCTCTTGCCGACGTCCGGGCGGTAGTTCCAGCACCGCTCGCACTTGGCGTGGGGCGAACGCTCGGCGCGGACGGATTCGGCCGTCGCGGAGGCGTCGGCGGTGATCTCGACCTCCGAGACGATGCAGAGCGTCGCCAGCAGCCCGGCATCCGGCTGCCAGCGCTCGGGCCGGGCGGTGGTGATCGTCACCCGCGCCTCCTGCGCGCTGCCGATGACCTTGTCCTTCCGTAGCGCCTCGAGCGCCACGAGCACCTGCTCGCGCAGGGCGATCAATTCCTCCCACCGAGCGGCGCGGGCCTCGTCGTCCCAGCGGGGATCGGCCTCGGGGAACTCGGTCAGGTGGACGCTCGACCGTTCGCCGCCCGGCGAGGGGGCAGGGCGGTAGTCCCACGATTCCTCGGCCGTGTGCGGGATGATCGGGGCCAGCAGGCGGGTTAGCCCGTCGTGCAGCCGGGCCAGCACGAACTGCGCGGCGCGGCGGTCGGGACCCTCGGGCGCCTCGGCATACAGCCGGTCCTTGAGCACGTCGAGGTACACGCTCGACAGCTCGACCGCGCAGAACTGGTAGATCCGCTGGTAGACGCGGTAGAACTCGAACCGTTCGTACGCCGCCCGCGCGTCGCGGATCACCCGGTTGAGCTGCCCGAGCGCCCAGAGATCAATCTCGTGCAGCGTGGACGGGTCGACCGAGTCGGGGTCGAACCGGCGGTAGTCTTCGAGGTTCCCGAGCAGGTAGCGGAACGTGTTGCGGATCTTGCGATAGGCCTCCGACATCTCCTTGATGCCGCGCTCGCTCATGCCGATGTCGTCGGCGTAGTCCATGCTCGCCACGTACAGCCGCAGCACGTCGGCGCCGTAGGTGTTGGTCATCTGGTCGGCCGGGATGTAGTTGCCCAGCGACTTCGAGATCTTCCGCCCCTTCTCGTCCACGACGAATCCGTGGGTGAGCACGCTTTCAAAGGGCGCGGTGCCGCGGGAGCCGACCGCGGTGAGGATCGACGACTGGAACCAGCCGCGGTGCTGGTCCGAGCCTTCGAGGTACATGAACGCCGGATAGCCCAGGTCGAAGTCCTTCGACAGCACCGCGCGGTGGCTCGATCCCGACTCGAACCAGACGTCGAGGATGTCCCCCTCCTTGCGGAACGACGTGCCGCCGCACTGCGGGCACGCCGCGCCCGGGGGCAGCAGCTCCTCGACGGGACGGGTGAACCACGCATCCGCGCCGTGGGCGCGGAACAGGTCGCGGAAGTGCCGCACGGTCTCGGCGGTCAGGAGCTGCGTCCGGCAGGTCGTGCAGCCGAGTGCCGGGATCGGCACGCCCCACGACCGCTGCCGGCTGATGCACCAGTCGGGGCGCAGCGACACCATGGACTCGATCCGCGTCTGGCCCCACGCGGGCACCCAGCGCACCTCGTCGATCGCCTTGAGCGTCCGCCCGCGCAGGTCGTCGTGATCGACGGCGACGAACCACTGCTCGGTCGCGCGGAAGATCACCGGCTTCTTGCACCGCCAGCAGTGCGGGTAGCTGTGCACCAGCGGCTGCTCGTGGTACAGGTGCCCCGAGTCCTTCAGGTGGGCCACGATCTTCGGATTCGCGGCGAACACCTGCTGGCCCGTGATCCACTCGGGCGCCTCGGCGGTGAACCGGCCCGATTCGTCCACCGGGCTGATGATCGAGAGCTGGTAGACCCGCCCCGTCTGGTAGTCCTCGGCCCCGTGCCCGGGCGCGGTGTGCACCAGGCCCGTGCCGTCCTCGACGCTGACATATTGCGCCAGCACGATCGGGCTGGTCCGGTCGAGGAACGGATGACGGTACTCAGCGTGCTCGAGCTCGCGACCCCGACAACGGCCCAGCTCCTGGAACTCGGTCACCTGGCGCAGGCCCATGACCTTCGCCACGAGGTCCGCCGCCAGGATCGTGCGGACCGGCCGGCCGGTCGCCGGGTCGGTGTAGCGAACCCCGGCGTAGGTCAAATCGGGGTGGATGGCGATGGCGACGTTGGCCGGCAGGGTCCACGGCGTCGTCGTCCAGATCATCGCGTGCCAGGGCTCGGCAGACTCGCCGTCGGCCGCACGCCACGCCTCCGGCACGCCCGAGACCATCGGGAAGTTGACGTAGATGCTCGGCGTCGTTTCCTCGTGGTACTCGAGCTCGGCCTCGGCCAGCGCGGTGCGGTCGGTGATGCACCAGTGGATCGGCTTGAGCTGGCGGTTGACGAACCCGCGCTCGACCAGGTCGGCCAGGACATCGAGGATGCCGGCCTCGTAGCGCGGGTCGAGCGTCAGATAAGGGTGCTCCCAGTCGCCGAGCACGCCCAGGCGGCGGAACTGAGAGCGCTGGACGTCGACCCACTTCATCGCCTCGACGTGGCAGAGGGAGCGGATCTCGGAATGCTCCATCTTCGCGGCCTTCGGGCCGAGGTCCTTGACGACCTTGTGCTCGATGGGCAGGCCGTGGCAGTCCCACCCGGGGACGTACGGGCTATCGAAGCCCGCCATCGACAGCGACCGCACGACGACGTCCTTGAGCACCTTGTTGAGCAGGGTGCCCATGTGGATCTCGCCGTTGGCATAGGGCGGGCCGTCGTGCAGCACGCGGCGCGGGCGTCCGGCCCGCGCGCGGCGGAGCTGGGCGTAGAGGTCCTGCTCCTGCCACCGGGCCTGGAACTGCGGCTCGCGGGCCGTCAGGTTGGCCTTCATGTCGAAGCCGGTCTTCGGCAGGTTGAGCGTCTCTTTGTAGGGCTTGGTCGTGGGCGGCATCGGAAAAGCGCTCGGGATCAAACGTAGGTCAGGCTTTAGCCTGACGGTATTCACGCAGGTCAGGCTTTCCAGCCCGATGGTCTTCACGCAGGTCAGGCTTTCCCACCTGACGCTCAAACAAACCGAGACAGGCTGGAAAGCCTGTCCTACGGGTCAGGCTTTCCACCGCTCCAGCACGCCGCGGACGATCCCCCGCAGCTTGCCCTCGGCCTCGTTGGCCACGGCGATGATCTCCTCGATCTTCACCGGCTGCAAGGCGTCGGGCAGGCACATGTCGGTGACGATCGAGAAGCCCAGGACCTTCAGCCCGGCGTGGACGGCGACCAGCACCTCGGGCACCGTGGACATCCCCACCACGTCGGCGCCGATGGCGCGGAGGAAGCGATACTCGGCCCGGGTCTCGAGGTTGGGCCCGACCACCGCCACGTAGACACCGCGCCGCGCCACGATGTTCGATTGCAGCGCGACCTCCAGGGCCAGGTCCTGCAAACCGCGGTCGTACGGTTCGATCAGATCGGGGAACCTCGGCCCGAGCCGCTCGTCGTTCGGGCCGATCAGGGGATTGAGGCCCATCAGGTTGATGTGGTCCTCGATGACGACCAGGTCCCCCTTGCTGTGCAGGGGATTGAGGCCGCCCGCGGCGTTGGAGACGATCAGGAGCCGGCAGCCCAGCTCCTTCATCACCCGGATGGGGAACGTCACCTGCCAGGGCGAATAGCCTTCGTACAGGTGGAAGCGTCCCTCCATGGCCATGACGGTGTGCCCCGCCAGCCGGCCGCAGACGAGCTGGCCGCGGTGGCTCTCGACGGTGGATTTCGGGAAGTGCGGGATCTCGGGGTAGGGGATCGCGGCCTCGGCCTCGATCTCGCGGGCGAGGGCCCCCAGGCCCGTCCCCAGCACGATCCCGACCCGCGGCTCGCCGGACCAGACCATCCGGATCGCCCGGGCCGCGTCCTGGACGTGCTCCCACTCGTGTTGCGTCATGGCGTTCCCTTCAATGCCGAGGGCGAGGGGACGGAGTCGAGAGGCGCCGGGGACACCATGCGTCCCCCATCGCCGGCCTCTCGCACCCGAGCCCTCGCCCTTCGCCCATCCCGATCGGCCCGGCCGTGATCTCGGCCCCGGCTCAACCCCGCAGCCCGAATCGCCGGAGCAGCCGCTCGAACCGCGGGTCGCGCCGCAGCGACTTGAGGTCCGGGTCGCGGAACAGCGGGCGGGCGTATCGGTAGCCCAGCTCCAGCGCCCGCTCCAGGGCGAAGAAGCCCGGGTCGATCATCCCCAGGACCGTGTAACTGCACGCCAGGTTGTACCAGGCGATCGCGTCCTCGGGGATCAGCCGGACCAGCCGCCGGTCGAGCTGCAATGCCCGCGCGTAATGCCCACGCGCCGCCAGGTTGTTCGCCTGGGCCCGCAGGGCGTCCACGAAATAGGGGTCCCGCTCGAGCAGGCGGCCGAGGAACTCGATCTCGAAGTCGAGTTGCCCCTGATCGCGCGGGCGTCGCCTTGAGGTCTCGGGAGTCGGGCGTTCCGAGGATGAATCGCCCGGGCGATCCAGAGGTGCGGCCATCGCGGCGTTTCCCTTCCTCCTGCCGGCCATCGTCAGGACGCCGCCCCGCCCGGTCCCAGCGGGGACCTGGCCCGATCACGAGACGGCCGGTGGCATCTCAAGGCGTGGCTCAAACCTGCTCGACCGGCCCGGGTCCTTTGCCCGTCGCCGGTTCCGTCAATTCCCCTCCATGATAAGGAATCCGCCACGCCCTCGCCAGCAGGAGAGATCGGGAAAAACGAAGAGGGCAAGCCCGTTCGTGGTTGCTTGCCCTCCCGCATTCAGGCGAACACGCGACGGATACCGAGGCTCGGGGCTCGGCGATCAGATATCGTCGAGGTCCTCCTCCTCATCGTCGTCCAGGTCGAGGTCCTCGTCGTCGTCGAACTCGTCGTCCTCGTCCTCGTCGATATCGATGTCGTCGATCTCCTCGTCGAGTTCCTCGTCGAGGTCTTCTTCCTCGTCGAACTCCTCATCCTCCTCGTCGAAGTCCTCTTCGTCGTCGTCGAAGTCTTCCTCGTCGAGGTCTTCCTCGTCGTCGAACTCCTCCTCGATTTCCGCTTCGTCCTCTTCGGGATGGCGGGCGAGGGGGGACGAGAGGGAGCCCTTCCATTCATCCAACAACGCGCTGGCGGCGCTGGAGTCGGCGAAGGTGTCGAGTCGTGGCATCGGGTCGAGCATAGGATCAGTCCTCGGACCAAGGGAGTTCATCGGGGAGTAGCCCCCTGACCAGTGCGTTGTATCGTGGACAGCCAAAGCCGGCGCGCGGCGTGTTGACCCCGTCTGTTTGCGGAAGGCAGCCATTTTCTGTAGTCAACCGGGGACTTCATTGTCAAGTATCGAAATCAGCAAGATTCCGGCGGGAATCGGCCCAATCGCCCGTCGCCCCGATTGCGATCGAAGTCGTGTTGACCGGCGATGTTCAGTCCGCACTTCCACCCGTATCGTCGGCATGGCCGCCGCGGGAGCTTGAGTGTCTCTCGGGGCCATTCCGCACCGGCGGTCGGGTGGTACGGCGGCCTGGCGGAGACCTGGCGAGGCGGCGGCGGGCCCGTACGGATCACGCGTTGTCGTTCCACTCGTTCGGTTCCTTTCCGCTCCCTATCGGGCTGAGGCGAGGTCTTCCGGGCTGATTGCGAGGATGAAGCCGAGTCGGGTCGGATGAGATTCGATCAGATGAGCCGGACGACCTGGCGGGTGGCGGCGGATCGGGCGATGGCCTCGAGCAGCCGGACGGTATCGAGCGCCTGGTCGGCCGGGCAGGCCAGGGGCCCGCGGCCCCGGAGTGCGGCGACGAAATCGCCGTCGATGCTGCGCGGCGCCCCAGGCGGGGGCGGCGCGAGGGGGACCTGCCGCGGCGTCGAGCCAGCCGGCTGCTCCTCCAGCGTGTCCTCGGTGGCGCGGAGCCGTCCCAGTTCGCCGAAATACTCGATGGCGAAGAGCGGCCCGGGCGCGGCGCCCGTGATCGCCAGCGTGGCGGGGGTGCCGTCGGCCAGCCGGATGGCGGCGGCCGTGACGATGTCGATATCCGGCTCGCGCCGGCTCTGGATCGCCCCGACTTCCTCGGCGGTCTGGCCAGTCGTCCAGAGCAGGGCGTCCACCAGGTGATCGCCGACGTCGGCGAGGATGCCGCCGCCGGCCGCCGCCGGCTCGAACCGCCAGGCGCTCTCGGCCTGCCCGAGGGTCGCCAGCCAGGGCCGGGCCAGGGTCGCCGTGACCAGCCGGAGGGGCCCGATCGCCCCCTCGGCCACCCGCCGACGCGCCTCGACCAGGCTGGGGGCCATCCGGTACTGATGCCCCACGCCTACCATTAGATCGCGCGCGCGAGCCAGCGCCGCGATGTCGGCCGCCTCCTGCACGTTGGTGGAAAGCGGCTTCTCGATGAACACATGGCACCCGGCCTGGAGTGCATCCATGGCCGTGCGATAGTGGCCCAGGTGGGGGGTGAAGATCGCCACGGCCTGGGGCGCCGCCTGGCGGAGCAGCTCGCGATGGTCGGCGAACGACGGCACGGAGCCCGGGTCTCCTCCGGACACCGAGGCGGCCCGGTCGGCCAGCTCCCTGGCGGCGGCGAGGTCCGGGTCGGAGCAGCCGACGACGGAGACTCCCTCCTCGGCCATCAGCCGGTCGAGGTGGACCCGCGCCGCCTGCCCGCAGCCGGCAATCCCGATCCGCACCGTCGGTGTTCCCATCGTGATGATCCCGCCTCGCCTCGCCTCGATTCGCCTCAATTCGGGCCGGCCCGGCCCGGGTCGTCTGGTGCCCGACCTGGCGTCCGGTGGATGCCGCAGCGCTTCTCCGCCGTAGCTCGCGAATCGCGGCTTCATCCCAGCAATATCAGGGCCTTACGTCAAGAGTCTATTTGGGCTGTCAACCCCTTCGTCCGGATTTTTCCGAGGGCCGTCCGCTCCCCCGGCCTGTCCCCGAATGACGCTCCCCGACAGGCATCGCCGCGGCCCCGTCAGTCCGTCGCCCCGGGTGGACGCCCGGGCCTCCCAGGATCCTCCGGTCGCGACCATCCGGAAACGCTCGCCTTGACGCGAACCCGAGGGCCGGTTTATCGTGTCGGTGTGCTAGATGGTGGCTGTGGCCTAGCGGTTAAGGCACCAGATTGTGGATCTGGATATCGCGGGTTCGAATCCCGTCAGCCACCCTGTTAGAACCCCCTGTCGGACAAGGACTTTCAAGCGACCGCCGGGGGTTGGGGCTGATCGGTAAGGACTGACCAGAAGCCGGTAATACCGGGTTGTGGGGTCCTGCCGTGCCCGCGAAGTTCCGAATCCCGTCCCGCCGCCTGCACAAGGCATCAGGTCAATCCGTCGTCACCCTCGGGGGTAAGGATCACTACCTCGGCCCCCACGACTCGGCCGAGTCGAAGCGGAAGTACGAGCAACTCGTGGGCGAGTGGATGGCCAAGGGCCGTCCCAGGCACAACCCCGACCCGGAACCCACCCCGGGGCCGACGGTCGCCGAGGTCATGCTTCCCTATCGCAAGCACATCCATGCCTACTACCGTCGAAAGGACGGGACACCGACTGGCGAGGCCGCGAACATCGAACTCGTCCTGCGTCCGCTCCTCGAACGGTTCGCCCACCTGCCGGCCGCCGACTTCGGCCGCGCACAGATCAAGGCGTTCCGCGAGTCCCTGATCGCCTCGAACCTTTCCCGGCCCGAGGTCAACCGGCGGATCGGCTACGTCGTCCAGATGTTCCATTGGGCGGCCGACGAGGGGATGGTCCCGGCCAGCACCTGGCACGAGTTGAAGTGCGTGAAGCGGCTCCAACGCGGCCGGTCCAAGGCCCCCGAGCCCGCGGAGGTCGAGCCCGTCCCGATGGATCGCGTCGAGGCGACGCTTCCCCATCTATCCCGGCACGTCGCCGCGATGGTGCGGATTCAACTTCTCTCGGGATGCCGGCCGTCGGAGGTCTGCGAGATCAAGATGGCCGACATCGACACCTCGGGGCCGGTCTGGCTCTACCACCCGCCCCAGCACAAGTCAGCCTGGCGGGGCCGCAAACGGACGATCTACCTGAACCCGGAGGCGCAACAGATCATCTCCGGCTTCATCCGGGACGATCCCCAGGCTCCCCTGTTCAACCCGGCCGAGGCCGAGGCCGAGCACCGGGCCGCGAAGCGGGCCAACCGCAAGACGCCCCTCTGGCCGTCCCATCAGCGAGCCCAGGCCCTCAAGCGGAAGCGGAAGCCGAAGCGTCGCCCCCGCGATCGGTTCAGTGACCAGAGCTATCACCACGCGATCCATCGGGCCTGCGATCGGGCCTTCCCGCACCCGGACCTTTCGGCGATCCCCGAGAAGTCCCTGACCGCCGATCAGCAGGCCGAGCTACTCGCCTGGCGGAAGGCCCACCGCTGGCACCCGCACCAGCTACGGCATACGGCCGGCACCGAGGCCCGTCGCCAGCACGGACTCGACTTCGCCCAGGTCTTCCTCGGCCACGCGAAGGCGTCGACCACGGAGATCTACGCGAAGGCCGACGAGGCGAGGGTCGCCCGCGTGCTCGGGCTGGAACAGGGCTGATCGGCCACCCTCGCCGCCGAGATCAAGCCGATGATCGAGGCCGAGATCCGGGAGGAGCTGCGGGAGAAACAGCGGCAGGCGGGCAAGGACGCCCACCGGGGCAAGCGGAAGGAAAAGGTGTTTCCAAATAGTAGGAAAGACCTTTCCGCTGTCCCTCGCGACTCCACACGCGAGGCCGCGAAGACGGTCGGCGTCAATCCTCAGTACGTCTCCGACGCCGAGCGGATCCGCGAGAAGTCGCCCGAGGCGTTCGACGAGGTCAAGGCGGGGAGGAAACTGATCAGTTTGGCAACTGATCAATAGACTAACTGATATCACAAATCATCATGCTTGACATCTGTGGTTCGGACGGTTACTATCCGATCGACGGCCCGGAAGTCCCAGGCCGACGACGAACCGGGGCGATGCTCGCCCCCGCCGATAAAGGACTCCGCACCATGTCCGCCACCCTGAAGGCGCCCCGCCGCCGCTATGTGTCCCGATCGATCCCGGTTTTGTCCTTCGCCGAGGCCGCCCAGGGCCAGAACTGGCCAGGCCAACCCGAACCGCTCGATTACGAGGTCGGAGCAATGCGAGGTGTCACGGTCATCCACCGAATCTGGAACACGGCCGAGGTCGGACGCTGCCGGCTCTGCGATGAATGTACGGCCATCCGGCATGGTGCCGTGGCGAGCTGCATCACGCTGGTCTCGGCCCGCATCATCGACGTCGAGGACGCCGCTCTCTACTCGACACGGGGCCTTCCAGAGGGATAGGTCCACGCAGCCCGGCCCGATCAACCCCGACGCCCCGGTCAACTCGGCCGGGGCTTTTTTTATGGGAAAATCCCAAACCCAAGCTTTCCAAGGCGTTGGGACGCCCGGCCCATTCTCAAAAGTTGTGCTCCTTTCGCCCTTGTGGCAAGTTTCTAGTAGGGTTGATCAGAATCCTTTCACATCCCGAGGGACCGCGCATGATCGACATCCTGAGCGAAGACGTTCTGACCCTGGACGAGGCCCGTCGGCTCATGCCCGGCAGGGGGCCGGGAGTCGCAATGTCCCAAGCGACGATCTACAGGCACGCGAGCGAAGGCGTGCGGGGCATCCGCCTGGAGACGCTGGCCTGCGGCGGCCGGCTCGTGACCAGCCGGCAGGCCCTCCGGAGATGGGTCGAGGCCGTCACAGAAGCCCGTAGGGCCGGCCGGAAGGCCCCGACGTCCGAACCGCCGGCCCGGACCGAGGGCGAGCGTCAGAGGGCCAGCGAGGCCGCCGCCCGCGAGCTGGACGCGATGATGGGACCGGCCGGACGGAAGCGGCGGAAGGCCGGGGCCGGTCCCGTGGTCCGGGCGACGGCCTAGCGGCCGGGATCAACAGAGCACAGGGCGCTGATTTCTGATAATGCCCATTATGTTCGGTCCAAGGACGGCTCCCGCGAATCACCCAGCACTCCAGGCAGTGCAGACGAAACACCGCTCCTCGGGCGACGGGGCGGTCGCCGGGAGGGGTTGCCTGGCCCCTCTCGGCACCTTCACCTATAAGGGATCTCGCCCATCCCACCGTTCAGGACTTCGGAAAACAAGGACTACTCGCATGTCACATGACTCAGGGAACGCGCGAGCCGTCCAACGATCAGGCAATCGTTGATATGATTCGCGGTTCTCGATGCAACACGAGAACCTTCATGGTCGCCCAAGCAACTCGCAACGGAAAGCCCGGCAAAGGCGCCGGCAGCACGCCACCTCCGATCGACAATGGCCGTCGCGGCGACGTGGTGTTCATCTCCTGTGTCGATGGCCTCGCAGAGCAGATGCAGAGGGTCGGTCTCCGGGCGATCCAGGGGAGCGCCCCTGGCGTCGACCAGAGGGCCTTCGCGGACCTTCGGCAGGTCATCATCCTGCACCGCAACGATCCGATGTTCGCCTCTCAGATGGCGGGCATGTTGGAACGTGGATGCCACCCCGAACAGACGGCCACGCTCGACGTCGATCAACTCGGGTTCCCCTTCGAGCCGGATGCGTTCGTCGCCTGGTGGGACGATGCTCTCGGAATGGGGCGGTTCGAGGATCGATTCGACTTCTACGCGGTAGCGGATCGCAAGGCCAGCCGGAGAAGCCCCCCTTCCCGCGACGGCCAGAAGGCGGCCCCTGAGCCGGCCGATGAGTACGCCGCCCTCAGCGACGCGGACCTCGGGATCATCGCGGCCGACGAGCTCGAACCCGAGGCGGTGGACTGGCTTCAGCCCGATCGCCTCGCCGTGGGGAAGATCCATCTCCTGGCAGGCGAGGGGGGCAACGGCAAGTCGCAGCTCTCCATCGCGATCGTGTCGGCCCTCACGAATGGGAAGTTTCCCGATGGGACGACGACGACGCCAGGAACCTGCCTGATCCTCGCGGCCGAGGATGGACAGCGGGACGTCATCATCCCGCGTCTCATCGCCGCGAACGCGGACCGGGGCCGGGTCAAGTTCCTGACGGCAAGGGCTCGCCTTCAGACCAAGGACGGGTCGAGTGTCATCGCCTTCAAGAGCTTCCAGGACCTCGACTATTGGGCGCAGATCTTCCGCCGGTTCCCGGACACTCGCCTGCTCGTCGCCGATCCGCTGCCCGCCTTCCTCGGCCGTGGGGTCAACGATCATCGCAACGCCGAGGTCATGTCGGTCCTCGAGCCCTTCGCTCAACTCCTGGAAGAGCACAAGGTCGCCCTGCTCGGGATCACGCACCTCGGTAAGAGCGTGGACGTTCGGAGCCCAGAGCACAAGATCCTCGGCAGCGTCGCGTACACGAACGTCGCCCGGATCGTCTACCTCGTCGGCCGCGATCCCCAGGACCGCGACCGCCGGGTCCTCGCGATGGTCAAGAACAACATCCGGCCGATGCAACCGCCGATCGCCTTCCGGATCGTCGAGGCGACCGTCGGACCTGACGACCGCCCGATACGGACTTCGCGGATCGAGTTCGATTCGGCCCCGGTGGATGTGTCGACCGAGGAGATCTTCGAACCCAAGCGGCTGCCGCGCCGGCGAGGCCCCGCTCCCCGAAAGACGCAAGAGGTCGCCGTCTGGCTGCTCAGCTTCCTTCAGGCCGAGGGGCAACCTGTCCCGCTCCGCAGGGTGTTCGACGCAGCCGGCGAGAAAGGGTACGTGGGCGAGTTCAAAGCCGACAGCAAGGGCAAGATGCGGTGGTCGATCCCCGGGATTCTCTATCAGGCGAAGGACATGGTTCCCAAGCTCAGCGATCCGCACGACGGCTGGACGATCGACGACATCCGCGACGGGGCGTCCGTCGCCTGGCAGGCCGTCCGGGAGGGCGATCCCGGCGAATCCCCGTACTAACTCTGAATCTCTGAAACCTGTTCCGTTCCAACGGGTTCAGGGGATTCAGGCTTCCAAGGGAAACTCTGAATCCCTGAACCCGGATTCAGAGTTTCAGAGTTACCGGGAAACTCTGAATCCTACTGAACCCCTTGGAACATATATGGTTACAGAGATTCAGGGTTTCCAGGCATGTTGGGCCCGGCCGACGCCCTTGGACCCCGGCCGGGCCTGCGAACTCAGAGCGGCCGACGGTTGCCACTCTGTCGGATCAGCTCATGAATCTGATCGACGGACTGCTTGACCTTGTACGGCTTGCCGGCGACCTGGATGATCCCCGGGCAATCGGGATCGTCGCTGACCGCGATGATCTCGATGTGATCCGGATTGAACTGCATCGCCGAACCCTGGGCAACGGTGACCTGTATGAATTTCGGCATAGCGGAATTCCTTGTGAGAGGAACATGGGTTTGAAATCGACCGACCCACGATAGCGTATCTTTTTTGTGTACGCCAGTCCAGATATCCCGGCCGCCCTTGCCCGAGTCCCGATCCCCGGTTCACCCTTCGGAGGAGACCCCATTGCCCGCCGCCCTTGCCAGGCCCCGACCCCCGAATCCCGAGTGGAATCCGCAACTCATTACGGCCGCAACGGGTTAGCTGCGATTTCGGGGGGTCCGAGCGGAAAAAAACGACCAGTCTCCGGTTAGGTGGAGGGAAAGAGAATCCATGTCAAAGACGTTCGGGCTCGACGCGGAGCCCAAGTCGAATCACGCGCGGCCGGAACCGTTGTGGGGCGACGGGAACGCACCCGGCCCCGAGTTCCAGAAAGAAGACCGCCCGGACCTGCCGGCCCCGATGAAGCGGGCCCTGGCCCTGGCGGCGCGACCCGACCGGCGGCAGACCGAGAGGTCCAATAGGTCGGACGACTGGGCTGCCGGCGAGCGACGGAGCCGCACGACGGAGATCCACGACACGCGATTCTTCCGCGATGCCGCCAGGCGGGGCGGCGTGCCCGTGAAGCGGATTCCGCTCCCCTACCGAATCAGGCTTCCTCTCGTCGAGCAGGAGAAGCCCCTCGGGCGGGACGCCGAGAAGCTTCTGGCCGAGTTCTTCGCCCGCGGCTCATTCGTGGACGCCTGCCTCTACGGCATGACGGAATCCTCGGCCGGGTCCATCGCCCTCGGCTTGAAGACCGCGAGGTCGAACCAGATCGCGAACGAGATCAAGACCCACGGCGGCCTGACACACGACGCCCTGACTCGCTGGTTCCAGCACAAGGCCGTCGAGTTGATCCACGCTGGCCGGACGCCGCACGGCTACGAGGCCAGCAAGAACAGCGTCGCCGAGGCGTTCTATCACATCCTGACCGGCGGCCTCGACGTCATCGAGCGATGGGCCAGGCGAGCCCAGCCGGCATCATCCCTCGACTGGGACGACCTACAAATATCGGTCGCACCGTTCGGCGAGGCTTTCGGCGAAGGTCTGTTCTACTTGATCAGGAACGGCCTCCTGGAGGAGATGGTCCCATGAAGACGGCGACGATCATCACGCGGCCCCTCACGACGAGCGAGCTGGCCGAGCTCACCGACGTCCCCGCGAGGGGCCTGCAAAGACTCCTCGACGACATCGGCATCCGCCCCATGCTCCGCGTCGGCCGATCGCGGATCCGCTGCTACAGTCCCGCGGACTCGAAGCGAATCGTCGAGGCCGCCGACGTGGCCAAGGGAGTCTCTGCTTGATCCACCCCGACGCTGGGGTTGTTCCGGGCGGTCCCGCGACGACGGGCGGGGCCGCCCCTCAAATCACCGATACAGGGCACCGGGCCTGGTTCCCCCGGTCTGGGGGCTGGCGTGTCGCAGACATCACGCCAGCCCCCGCCCTGTCAACGCCACGCTGTTGTGGCCGAGGTCCCCATGGCAGACATCGCCGGCCTGTTCGTCGCCGTCTTCACCTACCTGGCGGAGTTTGCCAGATGAGCACCGTTGAAACCCCCGTCACCGGGCCGAGCTGCCCCGGATGCGGCGCCGTGACCGTTCCCAGCACCTGGAAGAACCAAGCCCGTTGGCATTGCCCGACGGAGGACTGCCCGGTTCAAGACCTGGTGGTCTCGGGCCGACCCTGCCCGCCGCCCGCGGACCCGGCCCGGAGTCGCCCGACCCGCCGGCCGGCCGGACAGACGGCTCGTTGAGCCGAGGGACACAACATGGCCAGCTTCACCGTCCAGAGCCCGGCGACCGTCGCGGCGAACCGGTCCGGGCCGCACGCGATCGTCCTCGTCGGCAGCGGCACGACCTGGTCCGGCTCGACGACGTTCACCCTGTCCGGCCTCGCCGGCATCGCCCTGGTGCAGGCGATCGTCAACGGCCCGACGTCGGCCGTCCTGATCGTCACGACCGGGCCGGCGACCGGGACGCTGACCATCTCCGATGGCACCCACACGGCGACCGTGCCGGTCAAACTGAAACCCACCTACACACGCCGGTGGTTCCCGGACCTTGACAAGCCCCGGTAACACATTCGCAATCCTTCTCATGAGGAGTTCGTGATGTCTCTTGAAACCACGTCCGGCCGAAACGTCGAGGCCGACATGAAGGCCGCCCTCGCCCCGCACGCGGCGAAACTCCTGCCCGGTGCCGAGGCGCATCTGGCCCGGTTGTTCGCGGCCGAGTTCGGGAACGCCGACCCGGCGCTCCTGCCCGGTGCCATCGCGGCCCGCCTCGAGCATCCGGAGATCGCAGCGTTCTTCTGCCGGCCGACGGGTCCGCCGCCCGGCTCTCTCGCCGACACCGCAGCCCGATTCCACCTGGCCAACGGCTCCACGCTACGGGACGGGGCCATCGATCTGGCGGCGGGCATGACGAGCCCGGTCGAGGCCGGGACGCCCGAGGCCCAGGCCCAGGCCAAGGCCGCAGCGGACGCCCAGGCCGCCGAGTGGGCGAAACTCTCCCCGGTCGAGAGGCTAATGCGGCTCGGCGACGCGTTCCTCGCCCAGCAGGCCGCGCAAAACCAGAACGGCGTCCTCATGATGCCCGGCTCGGCTCCCATTCCCCAGGGGAAGCCGACCCGCACGCCCGAGGAACAGCGGGCCTTGATGGCCGAGGCGACCAACTACGCGATCCAGCGCGGTGCCCTGCGAGGGCAGGCCCTCCCCTCGTCGTCGCGGTTCCACCCGAGTTCCGGCATCCGGATGAAGTGATGCCGACCCGTCCACCATTTGAGATCCCTTCACACTTCTGAGAGGCACAAATCTTGCGATACTTTGACTCGAAGCCCGCCGTCGTCGAGAGCGAAAGAGTGGTCAACGGCCGCACGATCGAGCGGCTTGTCCCGCACAACAAGCAGCCCGGCGGCCCCGATGTCTTCTACTGGCATGAGCGAGTGCCGGCCCCGGCCGATTCCTACGAGCCCGTGGGCCATCGCGGCTGGAGTGCCAGCGGCGACTACGGCGGGCGGTTCCACCGAGCCATCGCGTCGGCCAGGGTGTCCTGCGTCAAGCCCGCCGATCCCGAGGCCGACGAGCTGTCCCGCGAACTGCGTCGGCTCACCGACGCGGGGTTCAAGCTCGTCGCCGCGATGCTCCAGGAGACGGCCGAGGCCAAGCGGAAGGCGAAGCCCAAGCCCCCGGGCCCGTTCGAGGGGGGCGATCTTCTCGCGGCCGTGGAGGGCTTGCGGCTCCTCGCGATCAGCCCCGAGGAAATCGACCTGCTCCTCGGCCGGCACGTCGAGGGCGACGCCGGCCTGTACGGCAGCGATTGGGCCAAGATCGAGCCGACCGACGATATGGTCTGGTGCCCGCCGCTGTTCGATATCGCCACCCAGAACCGCATCGCGTTGACCGCGGGGTTCGGTCTGGTCCGGTCGCGATACTCGATCTACGACCCGGGCCGCGACCTGCCGAAGGCGGAAGACCAACACCTGGCCGTCCAGCCCCGGCGACGCCAGCCCGGCGAGTGGATCGAGTTCGTCACGTTGCTTGTGCCCGGTCGCCCGAACGCGACGCTGCTGCACACGCCGGTCGATCACGTCCGCATCTGAACCTCGCCGCCCGGCCGCGACGCGGCGGCCGGGCTTCCCCTTCCATGATCATCTCCCGGAGTCCTTGCTATGCCAGGCGGATCGCGTCGCCTCGACATCACCCTTCACTACGACACGACGCAGGCCGACCAGCAGTCGGCCGCGTCGACCGCGACCCGCAAGCGGCACACACAGGAACTCCTGACAGCCCAGCAGGCCGCCGAGAAGGCCGCGGAAGCGCTCATCGCGAAGGAGAATAAGGCGAGGGTCGACGCCGCGCTGCGCGACCAGAGCGTCCAGGAGCAGCGGATTACCAAGATCCTCACGAAAGAGGAGATCGCGGCTCAGATTCGGATGCGGCTCATCGATCGCCTGAATCAGCAAAACCTCGAAGCCGCCATGAAGGAGCAGGGCGTCGAGGACCGCAAGATTGCGGCGATCCTCACGAAGGAGGAAGTGGCCGAGAAGGCGAAGGAAGCCCTCATCAACCGGCTCAACGCCAAGCGTGTCGAGGCCGCGACTGCGGAGATGAAGGCGACCGACCGCACCCATCGGATCGCCATGCAGGCCCTCGACGAGCGGATCGGGAAGTTCAAGGAGCAGGACGCCTCGATCACCGGAGGCATCGCCGCGGTCGGGAAGTTTGGCGCGTCGCTCCTCGGCCTGGCCGGTGCCCAGCAGATCGTCACCACGCTGGCGGACGTGTTCAGCTCGATTCACATGTCGGCCCTGAAGTCGGCCGAGGACGTGATGCGACTGCGGGACGGCGTCCGCGAGCTCCAGGCGCTCCGCGACGAGATGGGCCAGACCGGGCCCGGCATCGCCCATGTCTTCGACATCGCCCGGCAGACATTGCAGACCCCGGGAGACGTCCAGGCGATGGAGTCCGCGGGCCTCGGCATCGGCGAACTGGCGTTGAAGAACGACGCCGATCGAAAAGAGTTCGAGAAGGCGATGGTCGCGGCCGGCCGCTTCCAGGTGATGGAGGGCGGCAGCGCGTCGGCCTACGGCCAGATGATGGGCCAGATCGCCCTCCAGGGGAAGGGGCCGCTTAACGCCGAGGACATGGAGGCCAGGGCGTGGCGACTGTTCCAGATCCAGCAGCCGGGCGGTTTCACGACGATGAGCCAGGCGATGGGCCAGTACGGGCAGCTCAATGGCCTGGTCCAGAACGGCATCTATACGCCCGAGGAAGCGATGGGCCTCGCCTCGGCGTTCAGCGTCGCCTCGCCCGAGTCGGCCGCCACCCGCACCGAGCAGTTCACGCGGGCTGTCATGGCGGGCCGGATCAAGGCCCGCGGGATGCAGGTCTCCTCCGACGTTGACCTGCTCAAGACCGACGAGTATTTCAAGGAACTCAAGATCGCCGCGAACGATTCCGCCCTGGTCCGGGGCCGCAAGATCGCGGCCGACCTGGCCAAGCAGCGTACGACCCAGGGCAAGGACTTCAACGCCTATGAATATCTGATGACACGAGGATTCGGAAACGCCGAGGACCGCGAGGCCATCATGGCGTTGTCCGGCCTGGTGAACAACGATCGCTTCTCGAAGATCGAGAAGGCCATGAACGGCAACCTGGAGCGGGGGGCGATCACCAGTCGCTTCAACGACAGGCTGCGAAAGGACAACTTCCTGAAGGGCCGCGCCGTCGAGTTATCGGAGCAGGCGGCATCGGCGAAGGAAGGGCTGAAAGAGGAACCTCTGGTGCTCGCGCAGCGGGCGGCGTTCGCCCGGTTGAAGGCCCGCGGGGCCATCAGCGGGACGTTCGAGGAGTGGCAGGCGATCGAACGCGGCGGCCTTGGGTCGAAGGTGCAGGCCGGCGTCCAGGACATGTTCTATGGTGGCTATCACTCCCAGGTCACGCGGGAGATGATGCGGTCGCTGGAGTCCGAACGGAAGCGGCTCGGGATCAAAGCCCCCGGCGTCTGGGCATCCGGCTCGGCCCATGAGTACGAGCTTCAATACGCCCGCAAGGTCCAGGAGGCCGGGGGCGACGTCACGCGGGGCGTTACCGACGACCTGGCCAGGGTCGCGAAGAACCTGGCGGATGTGACCGGCGAGCTGAAGAAGCAGGTCGAGGGCAATCCCGTCAAGGCGCCCATCCCCGCCCGGCCGCCGAATCTCCCCGTTCGTGTCCCCTGAACCCGTCTTTTGGGAGTCCATCAACATGTTCACGATTGCCCCCAAACCCGATCTGATTACCCCCGTCCAGGCCGCCGGCCGCATCGTGGAGACGCTGGCCCATTCCGCCGCGGTCCTCCGGGCGACCGGCACGCCGGCCGATGTGATCCGCCGCCGGCTCCGCGCGGGCCTCGCCGCCGGGCTCGAAAAGATCGCCGAGCACAACCCGGCCGCCGCCGCCGCCGTGCGATCGATGGTGGAACCCGTTTTGCACTGAGGGGATCACATGAGCCCACGCGACCGATCCGAGATCCCGGCCCCGGTCCTGGCCGATGCCAGGACAGCCACGGTTGAAAGCCTGTTCACGCTTCACGAGGCTGGCCTCCGACCCCATGAGGCCATCGCACTCGTCAATGAACTCCACGCCCAGGAGATGGCCTGGCTGACGGAACGCGACCCGGGGCTTTCCCGGGCGATTGCGGCCCCGGCACGCCGGATGATCGACGAGGCGGCCGCCGTGTTCGTGGAATACCTGAAGATCGTGCGGCCCCGACTGCGGCCCATCCCGCACTGAGACCCCAGATGGACCTACTCGAGCGGTTTCAAATCTCGCCGGCCACCTTCGCCGAGGGCCGATCCGGAATGTTGGGTGCGATGGTTGATCTTCACAGGGCGGGCCTCGCGCCGGATGAAGTTCTGGCGGTCGCGTGGCAGAGCTACGACCAGCGCCTTGCCGCCCTCGACGAGCGGAATCCCCGCCTCGCCGAGCTGGCGGCCCGTCCTGCCCGGGAGACCATCGAGGGGGCTCACCGGGATCTCCTGGAAGTCCTGGCGATCGTCCGGGCCGGCGAGTCGGCCGAGGTCGATGAGCTCGGGCGTGACAGATTCTGATGTCCTGTCTTGACAGGTTTCCCATGAAGAAATCGGACAACGAAAAGAGCCTGCGGGAGCGGCTGATCGACTGGGTAGCGGGGGGCGGGACGATCATCTCGTTCCACCGCCAGAACGCCGAGCGGAGCGAGCGGACCTATCGCCGATGGGCCAGCGAGCCCGAGTTCGAGGCCGAGGTCCGGAAGCGATCCTCTGAAATGACCGCGACGCTGGTCCGGCGGCTCAGGGCGATCGCGCTGGGCTCGACCGATGAACTGCTGAAGCTCAGGAGCGACCCCGATCCCCGGATTCGCATGGCGGCCGTCCGCACGGCCATCAGTGCCCTTCCGATCATGGCGACCCATGCGGATCTCGAGGCGCGCCTGACCGACCTGGAGGAGATCGCCCGCCGTGAGACACGCTGACCTGACCCGCCGCCTCGACGCCCTGTCGAAGCAGTTCAAGCAAGACTCGCCCGGCCTCTCGGAAACCTTCCCGGACTTCGACGAGGCCACCATCGCGACCCTCGCCGATGTCGCGAGGCACGCCGGATGCGTCGCGGCAGAACGACTCGGCTACGAGCGGGGCAAGCCCTGGAGCCGGGCCGACGAGGACCTGGTGAACCGCGTGGCCGTCCTGGCGGCAGAGGACTACGCGGCACAGGTCCGCGCCGGCGATCCGACCCGGCCCACCTACGGCAACCCCGAGCTCGGCGAGCCGCCCGACGACTTCGGGCCGATCGACGCCCTGCTCGAACGTGCCGGCTGGAAGCCTGCTGCATCCTGAACCCCGGAGAACCACCTTGGCATCGGTTAGCATCAAGCACAGCGTCTCGGGCGATCCGTTGGCCCTGCTCGTCGAGGTCGCCGAGGCCCAGAGCCTTTCGTGGGCCGAGCACGCGTGGTCGAAGTACCTGACCACCCGGTCGCGTGAGGTCGAGAGCCTTGTCCTCCGCCGCGACCTGTCCGGGCGGATCCGGCGGCTGCTCGAAACCCTCGCGGGCAATCGGGTCTTCCGGGGGACGGCGGCCGCCGGTCTCATGGCCGAGGTCCACGACTACCTGCTACGGCTCGATCCCGATCACGACGACGCCGCCCAGGACGAGCCCGACGAGCCGGACGGCCAAGATATCGACCCGGCGGCCGACGACGCGTCCTGAGCGATCCTGGACGGTCCTACACCTGTTCTGACGCCCCGATCGACCCCACTACCGGGTTGGCGACCCCCGGACGGCCCGGCGACCCCCTGATTCCCGGGCCGAACCTCTACCGGGTTCTACCGGGTTGGTTACCGGGTTGGTCCGCAGAAACCGCGTTTTTTAGGGGAAAAAGCGAGACGATTCGGCGCTCTTGAGAATCGACCCGGAGTCGTTATAATCCCTTACGTCGAAGGGGTTACGGCTTCACCTTCGCGCGGTCCAGGTCAGATTGTGGATCTGGATATCGCGGGTTCGAATCCCGTCAGCCACCCTTCGGTGCGGTGACTCCAGCCGGCGCTGCGATTTGGGGCAGGCTCTGTCACGCCAGATCGTCGTCGGCGACCGGAAGCGGCGACTCGGCTGCCGACGGTGTGGTCGCGGTCGCCGCGGCGCGAATCCTGGCCAGCAGCAGCATCGCGGCGATGAAGAAGCCCAGGATCTCGACCGTCAGCAAGAGGCCCTGAAGGCTGGGCCAGATCACCGCGGAGAGGGTGATCGCCTGGACCGCCGTCGCCGGCAGCAGGACGCCCGCGATCGCTCGCCACGGACCCATCAAGGCCGTTGCGATCGCCCCGATGAAGACCAGGGCAAACCCGGCCGAGATCAGCACGGCCGGGCCAAGGGCGATGTACTCCTGGGCGAAGTACATCAGCGGATAGGCCCCGGCGAAGATACCGACGGTCAGAAACAGCATCCACAGGTCGAACCGGGGGACCGACGCCGACCGGACGACCAGCCCCACCATCAGGCCGAAGATCAGCACGCCGAGCGGGCCCAGCCACGTCAATTCGCCGAGCCGATCGATCGGCGCGATCCCCAGCACGTCAAGCCGCACGGGCTGGCCGAACAGCAGCCGGCGGTAGGCCCACGTATAAGTGGTCGAGCCGCCCTGGCGGGCCAGCTTCGTCGGCTGGAGGGACAGTTCCAGCAGCCGCACGTCCGATCCCTTGGCCTCCATCGACACGTCGAACTCATCCAGAATGCCGCCGGGCGGGACCGACAGCTCATACAGGCCCTTGCCGACCGCCGTGTACTCGACGGCCAGCTCGGTCGGCTCGGCGGGTAGTTTTCCGCGCCAGATGAGGTTGCCTTCCCCCAGGGCGACGCTTTCGCTGGGCTTGCTGCCGGCGCTGATCGTCAGATCGGCGAGCGAGATGACCTGCGGCGGCAGGGGCAACTGGAGCTCGCACTCGCCGGCCTCCGATCGCGGGCTCGCCGCCTGGATCTTGCCGGTGAACCGCGCCTCGTAGATCGTCTCCGGCGTGGCGGTGCCGACGCTCAGCCGCGGCGTGAGCACCACGGTGGCGACGAATGCCTGGACCCTCGCCATCGGGAGCTTCTCCGCCGGCCGCCCTCCCGGCTCGGGGCTCGACGATCGCGGCTTGGCCGGATTCGGGCCGAGCGCGAAGTTTCTCTGGTCGCGCAGCTTGAACCGAGTGCTCATCTCACGCACCGTCTGCACCGCGGGCAGCAGCAGCGCGACGAGCACCGCGATGATGAAGACGACGACCAGCAGCTCGATGAGCGTGAAGGCGCGTCGGGATGGGCGCGATGTCGGAGGGCCCGGGGGCGACGACGGCACAAGCATGGCACTGGATCCCACGGTCCACCTTGACAACCCCAGGCACACCACGCGGCCAGGGCCGGCGCACGGCTTCCGGCTCGCTGCCGATGTCCGGTGACGGGGAATCGCCATCGCCTTCAACCAATTTACTCGCTCCGACACGAGACGCCTACAGGTCAGAGCACCCCCAGCATCACGAACGCATCCACATCGCCCGGCAACCGATGGGCGAAGGCACGAGGCACCGGACCGACGATCTCGAAGCCGAAGTTCTCGCAAACCCGCCGCAGGCCGGCGGCCGCGGGCTCGGCCCTGCGCCCCTTCCCGTGTGCAGAAGGCTCCTTACGCCGAAGGCGCTCCATCCGGGCCCTAACGGCCAGCTTGTCCAGGTCGCGTTCGATCCTTGACGGCCTGTCCTTGTCTCCTGAACGATTAGGAGACGCAAGGCCGAGAAGGAGTCGTACGGGCGGCGAGCGAGGGCGAGGTTTGATGCGATTCCTGAGACGGCCCGGGCGGGATTCGCCGGCGAGGGGTCTTGAGGCGCGGGGGTCGTCACGATAACGTAACGGGGATGGCGCGTCGGGATCGCCAGCGGAGCCGGACGGAGCGGTCCGGGCCGCCGTCGAGGACGAGGAACCGGGCCGGGGTGCGTCATCCCTCGACCCGATCGCATGGCGGGCGGCTGCGTCGGATGAACGACCGATCGCCGCGACGGACCTGGCTGATCGATGATGACGACGGCCGCGACGATGGCGCGGGCCTCGACGATGGCGATGTCGACGGTCGATCCGACGGCAGCCTCGAGATCCTTTCGGGCGGCGAGGTCACGGTCTGGTCCACCATCTTCCCCGGCCGCGACGGCCGGCCCGAGTACGACCTGCGGCTGATTCCCGATCGCCCGGTCGTCGTCGGCCGGAGCGAGGGCGAGCCGCCCGAATACCTCGATCCCGCCTACCGGCCGACGCGGATCGTGCCGGGCACGGGGCAGGGGGTGCTGCACTCCAGCGGCACGCGATCGGACCTGTACGTCAGCCGCGCCCATTTCATGCTGCGAGCGATCGCCAGCGGCATCCTGTTCGTCAACGGTGTCCCCCGCCGCGGCGGCGGCACCCGGCCCCCGGTCAACGGCACCCACCTCGTCGTCCCCGACGACCGGGACCTCGACCCGGGCGAGGAGTACCTCATCGCCTCGGGCACTCGCATCATCGTCCTGCTGCCCAATGGCTCGACCCTGCGCATTCAGGCCGGATGAATGCCGCACAGGAGGGCGCGACCCGATCGAAGGTGGTCGGACGTCGCTGCGTTTTGCGCCCCGAGCGATCCTTCCCCGAGATCGGCTCGATTCGCCGTCGGGCCGGCTCCGGCCGCTTGACCCTCCGTCTTCGCCTCGGCTATCGTTCGTGGGCGGCCAGGGGGCGCGGTTTCGATCCGGATGCTCCATCCCGGGGGAGTCGATACTTCATGAGGCGAGCGATGAGTCGACGTCATTTCGTGGCCTCGACGGCCGCGGCGAGTCTGGGGACCCTGGCCATCGGCGCGGAGCCGCCCAGGCCGGCCGGGGACCGCCGGCCGGTGGCGATTTCCAGCGCCAACGGGCTGCGGGCGGTCGAGCGGGCGATCGAGCTGGTCAAGGCGGGGCACGACCCGCTGGACGCGGCCATCGAGGGCGTGGCGATCGTCGAGGCCGACCCGAAGGACCACTCCGTCGGCCTGGGCGGGCTGCCCAACGAGGACGGCGTCGTCGAGCTCGATGCCGCCGTGATGCACGGCCCGACCCACGCGGGCGGCGCGGTCGCGTCGCTGCGGAACATCGTGCATCCTGCGGCCGTGGCCCGCGTGGTGATGCGCCGCTCGCGCCACGTGCTGCTCGTCGGCGAGGGCGCGCTGCGGTTCGCCCGCGCGCATGGGTTCCCCGAGGTCAACCTGCTGACCGACGAGGCCCGGCAGATCTGGCTGCACTGGAAGGAGACCCGCGACCCCAAGGACGACTGGGTCCCGCCGCCGGACGAGAAGGTCGCCGCGTTCATCCGCGAGGCGATCGAGCCGCGCGTCACGGGCACGATCCACTGCTCGGTGCTGGATACCCACGGCGACCTGGGATGCACGACGACCACCTCGGGCCTCTCCTGGAAGATCCCCGGCCGCGTCGGCGATTCGCCCATCCTGGGCGCCGGACTGTATCTCGACAACGAGGCCGGCTCGGCCGGCTCGACGGGCGTCGGCGAGCTGAACCTGCTGAACCTCTCCAGCGCCCTGATCGTCGACGGGATGCGCCGCGGCCTGTCGCCCAAGGACGCGATCATGGACGTCTGCAAGACGATCGCCGCCCGCTGCACCCGGGACCCCCTGCGGCGCCGCAAGGACGGACGACTGGCGGGCAACGTGCTGTTCTACGCCCTCACGAAGGACGGCAAGTATGCCGGCGGGTCGATCTACCCCGGCGCGAAGATGGCCGTGCACGACGGCGACTCGGCCCGGCTGGTCCCGTGCGACTCGCTGTATGACAGGCCGCCCGCGACGGACCGCTGAGCCGGCCGCGTGCGGTCGATCCCGCCGCTGGGCCGCGGTGCAGATCGTCCCGTGCCAGCGCATGAAAGAGGGCCACGCCAGGCGGCGTGGCCCTCTTCGTTCGCTCAGTTTGCCTGTGGTGTCGCCGGGGCGGCGGTCGCGATCGATCAATACGCGTCGGACGAGACCACCTCGCCGCCGTTGAGCGTGACGAGGCTCCGCATGACGACCGGGCTGATCGAATTCTTCAGGAACCCGACGTGGCCGTCGCCGAAGACGACGTTGGCTCCGCCGGGGTGGAACGACGAGATCTCGTCATTGGCGCCCGCGTTGTTACCCTGGGCGATGTACGGCTGAGACTGGCCCCAGGGCGAGATCTCGTAGCTGGGCTTGCCGCCATTGTTCGGCGTCCCGGAGACGCCGTAGCCCTCGTCGGGCTCGGCCCAGCGCCAGAACCGGCGATACGGGGTGTAGCCGCCGGCCGGGCCGGGGTCGAGGGGGTTCATCGCCGAGAGGACCGCCTGCCGGGCGTTCACGCCGTCGTAGTATCCCTCGGTGTAGGGGCTGAGGTACCGGGGGTCGCGGCCGCCGTCCTCGGCGATGGCGATGGTGTTGCTGGTGCCGTCGGTCGCCTCGGCGATGCGGGTTTTGCCCTGCTTGAGCAGCCCGTTGGCGCGGGTCAGCTTGTTGCGGTACGGGGTCCAGGGCGTCGCGCCGATCCCCGGCTGCCCGACGGGGCTGATGTCGGTGTAGACGGTCGGGCCGTAGTCGTTATAGCCGAAGCCGCCGTTAATCGCCGAGTTCGGGTCGTAGGGATCGATGCCGTCCCGGCCGCCGTCGGGCGAGTGCACCGCGGACGGGCAGAGGAACACCGCGACGACCTGCGACGCCCCCGTGTAGTTGGAGCCGTAGGCGTCGTTGTACTCGGCGAAGTTGAAGTTCAAGGCGTTGAACGAGGTGTTCCCCTCGATGTAGGGCAGGATCCGGGCCAGGGTGCTCCAGCCACCGTCGACGAACTGGCTGCACGCCGGGGTGACGTTGAAATTCGTCGACTCGCCCCCGCTGGGGAAGGCGCCGTTGGAGCTCTCGTAGTTATGCAGGGCCAACCCGAGCTGCTTCAGATTATTCGTGCACTGGGCCCGGCGGGCGGCCTCGCGCGCCGACTGGACGGCCGGGAGCAACAGCGCGATCAGCACGGCGATGATGGCGATCACCACGAGCAGCTCGATCAGGGTAAAGGCCGGACGTAGGCGGGTCGACCTCGGTCGAGATCCGGACATGGGAGTTGATCTCCTCAGGAAAGTGGGGGGATTCCGCATAAAGTCGTTTGGGGAGTGAGGGAAACGCGATTCAACGTGGAAGCAGGTCTGTTCTATCTGCCGCGGCGCGAGGTCGAGGCCTGGGCCGCCTTTACGATCGCGGCCGGTAGCTCGTTGTTGAGCTTGAACTCGAAGTCATTGGAGCCCTCGGGCTTGACCGTCGCGGTCAGCTCCGAGGTGTCCTCGTCCAGGTACTTCGCCGGGAAGGGGAGGACGGGCTTCTTGGCCGGGCCCTTGGCGTCGACCACCTCGAGTCGGACGCGATACTCGCCGGCCGGCAGGCCGTCCTTCGTCCCCTTGACGACGAAGCTCCCGCCGCCGTCCGTCGTCGCATTGGTGGTCACGGGGCCCGAGAACACCACCCTGAGCGGCGTGGGCGCCTTTCCGTCCGGCAGGACCACCTTTCCCTGGACCGGGTAAAAGGACGACGACAGCGCCGTCTCCGAGGCCGTCCGGCCGACGCAGCCGGCCGCGAGCGCCGCCAGCATCAGCGACGACGCCATCGCCCGACGCCGACTCCGCCGGCGTCCATCGCTCGATTCCGCTTGAAAACTCATATTCATCAAGTATCTCACCGTCGGGTCCGCAGGATCTGCTGGCCGTGTCATGACACGGGAAACGCGAATTTTACTTCGCGTATCGCGAGTATCGTAGCCGCCAGCCATCAGGATTTCCAGAGAAGTTTCTGTGAAAATGCGAAGTTGTATGTGTGATGAATGAATCCAGGACGCCACGGCTTCGTGGGCGGGCTTGCCGGACGGGCAGGACCCGGGGTGACCGATGGACTGCGTGCAAAATGAGCGTCGACTCCGTCCCAGAGCACGCCTCCCGATGCGCTGGCCCGGCCAATCGGGAGCAGGCACGACCTCGGCCAATCCTACCCTGCCGATCGGGATGGTGCGCGAAGATCTCGTGTGGGTTTGATGGAGTTCCGGCGCTTGCGGACGGGGGCCCATGCTCAGGAGTGCGCGTGGGAATCCAGCGTTGCCCATGAACCGGCCGCGGCCCGGGGGCGGTCACAGGTCGTCGGAGTCATCCTGCGACGGGTCGTCCTCGAGGTCGATCGCGGTCGACTCGCGGCCGAATGCGCCCGAGGTCCGCCGATCCGCCGGGCCCGCCGGTGCGGTGCCCGCATCGATCCTCGCCGTGGCGCCCCGCTGCCCGAGGAGCCGGACGAGACCGGCTCCGACGGCGTTCTCCAGGTCGGGATAGAGCCGCTCGTCGAACTGGACCTTCAGCGACGGGCCCGCCTTGTAGATCGCGCGGCGGACCTGCTCCAGGCCGACGATCTCGAGATAGAGGTCCAGGTTGCCCGGGTGCACCCGCACGGCGCGAAGCAGCCGCTCGAGATGCTCGGCCTGGTGGACCCCCTTGTGCAGCCGGACCACCACCCCGCGGGTCAGCTCGGCCCGGCCTTTTTCCAGCGGGATGATCCGGCTGATGACCAGCTCGGCGGGGTCGCGGCTCCGGTTGAGCGTGCCGCGGACGAACACGATCTGGTCGTCCTTCAGCAGGGCCTCCATCTTGGCGAACTCCTCCGGCCAGAGCATCGCCGGCGTCGAGCCGCTGAGGTCCTCGAACGTCAGCTTCGCCATCCGGGTCAGGCCCGAGCGGCTCTTCTGCACGTTCTTGATCTGCACTCCGCTGATCATCCCGCCCAGAACCACCTCGGCCTTCTCCGGCACGCCGGGAAGGTCCGAGACCCGATGGCTGGCCAGCGCCTGGAGCTCGGTCGCGTGGCGGGCCAGGGGATGGCTCGACATGTAGAAGCCCAGCGCCTTCTTCTCCAGCGCCAGCTTCTCGGCGTCGGAGAGCTCGGGCACATCCGGCAGGTCCATCGCGAGAGGGTGCGCCTGCCCGTTCCCGTTCCCGTTCCCGTGCGCCTTGCCGTTGCCGTTGCCGTTGGCCCCCGGCGGGTGGGACGCGACGGCCTCGAACATGTCGAAGAGGCCGAGCTGCCCGCGCTTGCGGTCCTCCTGCCGCGCCTGACCGGCCTGGAGCGCGCGGGGCAGGATCGCCAGGAGCTGCGCCCGGCGGGCGCCCAGGGAGTCGAACGCGCCGGCGTGGATCAGCGTCTCGACGCAGCCGGCCCCGACCTCCTTCGACGAGACCCGCTCGAAGAAGTCGTCGAGGCTGGTGAAAGGCCCAGCCTCCTCGCGGTTCTTGACGATCGCCTCGACGGCCTTGAAGCCGACCCCCTTGATCGCGCCCAGGCCGAAATGGATTCGCCCCTGGCTGGCGACCTGGAACGTCAGCCGGCCCTCGTTGATGTTCGGCGGCAGGACCTCGATCCCCATCCGCCGGCAGTCCTCGATATGCTCGATGAAGAACTTGTCCCGCTCCTGGCCGTCCATCTCGTTGGAGAGCACGGCCGCCATGTACTCGGTCGGATAGTGGGCCTTCAGATAGGCGGTCTGGTAGGCGACGAGCGCATAGGCCGTCGAGTGCGACTTGTTGAAGCCGTATCCGCCGAAGAACACGATCAGGTCGAAGATCTTGACCGCCCGGTCGCGATCCATGCCGCGTTCGACGGCGCCCTTGATGAACTGATCCCGGCCGGCGTCGATGACCTCGGTCTTCTTCTTCGAGATGGCCTTGATCGTCGCATACGCCCGGGACAGCTCGATGCCGCCCAGGCGGTTGAGGATCCGCATGACCTGTTCTTGGTAGACCATCACGCCATACGTCTCTTCCAGCACCTCCTTGAGCACCGGGTGCAGGTAGACGGCCTGCTTGCGGCCGTTCTTGACGTCGACGAACTCGTCCACCATTCCGCCGTTGAGGGGGCCGGGGCGATACAGCGCGTTGGTGGCGATGATGTCGGTGAACCGGTCGGGCCGCATCTTGATCAACAGGTCGCGGATGCCCGGCGACTCGAACTGGAAGACGCCCTTGGTCTCGCCCTTCTGGAAGATGGCGAACGTCTCGGGGTCGTCGAGCGGCAGCCGCTCGAGGTCGATGGGGGAGTCGGGATGCCGGGCGTTGATGATCTTCACGGCGGCGGCCAGCGTGGTGAGGTTCCGCAGGCCGAGGAAGTCCATCTTGAGAAGCCCGGCCTTCTCGATGTCGCCCATCTCCCACTGGGTCGTGACGACCTCGCGGGCCTTGTCCTTGTTCGGCATCTTCTGGAGCGGGACGAGCTCCTCGAGCGGCCGGTTGGCGATCACGACGCCGGCGGCGTGCGTGCCGGGGTTGCGGTTCATCCCCTCGAGCCGGCGGGCGAAGTCGAGCAGCCGGCCGATCTCGGGGTCGTCCTCGGACAGCTTCTTGAGCGACGGCTCCTCCTTGATCGCATCCTCGATCGTGATATTGAGCCGAGTGGGGATCAGCTTGTTGATCTGCTCGACCCGCGCCAGCGGGATGTTCATCGCCCGGCCGACGTCCTTGATCGCCGCCTTGGCCTTGAGCGTGCCGAAGGTAACGATCTGTGCGACGTTGGCGTCGCCGTACTTCTTGCGGACGTACTCGATGACCTCGTACCGCCGCTCCTGGCAGAGGTCGATGTCGATATCGGGCGCCTCGGACCGATTGGGGTCGAGGAACCGCTCGAACAGCAGGTCGTACTTGATCGGGCAGACGCCACTGAGCCGCAGCACGTAGCTGACGATTGCTCCGCACGCCGAGCCCCTCGCCAGCGCGGGGATGCCCCGCTCGCGGGCGTAGCGGACGAAGTCCCAGACGATCAGGAAGTACGAGGCGAAGCCCATCCGGTTAATGATCGCCAGCTCGTGGTCGAGCCGCTGGCGCGCCTCGGGCGCCGGGTCGTCGCCGTAGCGGTCGCGCAGGCCCTCGTCGCACAGGCGGCGGAGGTAGTCCTCGGGCGTCTCATCGCCCGGCGGCTGGAACGAGGGGAAATGCCGCTTGCCCAGGCCGAAACTCTCGTAGTTCGGCTCGACCAGCCCGGCGATCCGCGCCGAGGTGGCCAGGGCCTCCTCGTGCCCGGGCATCGCGGCGTACATCTCCTCGGGGCTGCGGACGTAGAACTCCTGCGTCTCGAACCGCATGCGCGTCGGGTCGTCGATTGTCTTGCCCGTGCTGATGCACAGGAGCACGTCGTGCGCGGCGGCGTCGTCGCGGGTGAGGTAGTGCGCGTCGCTCGTCGCCACCAGCGGCAGGCCCATCCGCTTCGCGATGTCGATCGCGCCCTCGGCGCAGTCGTGCTGGATCGCGACGCCGTTGTCCTGGATCTCGACGTAGAAGTTCTCCTCGCCGAAGACCTTCTGGTACCAGGCGCAGAGGCGCTCGGCCTCGGCCGTCTTGCCGTGGAGGATGAAGTCGGAGAACTCGGCCGAGGCGCACCCCGACAGGCAGATCAGTCCCTCGCTGTGCCGCTCGAGGATCTCGCGGTCGATCCGCGGCTTGTAGTAGAAGCCCTCGAGGAACGCCAGGCTCGAGAGCCGCATCAGGTTGCGGAAACCCGCCGCATTCCGCGCCAGGAGGGTCAGGTGGAACGCGTGCTCGTTGCCCGAGACGCCGCCCAGGCTGCGGTCGGTGCGGCGTCCCGGCGCGACGTACGCCTCCATGCCGACGATCGGCAGGATTCCCGCGGCCTTGGCCTCGCGCAGCAGCTCGACGGCGCCGTACATGTTGCCGTGGTCCGTCAGCGCGACCGCCGTCATGCCCGTCGCCTTGACCCGCGCGACCAGCTCGGGGATCTTGCTGGCCCCGTCGAGCAGGCTGTAATGGCTGTGGCAGTGCAGGTGCACGAACGGCTGGCTGGACATGGAGGATCACTCGCTCGGCACGGGGCCTGGGCGCGGGCACGAGGTCGCCGGACCCCGCGCACGACGCATCCGCTCCCGCGGGGATCGGGGCCGGTCTGGACGTCGCGGTCCCCGGAGGCGGGTGGACCGTCGACCAGTTTCAGTTTACCACAATCCTCCGGGTCGGCCGACGGGAAACCGCCCCGTCGCCCGGCGTCCGCGCCCCGTTCTGCCGGCCGGGGTGGACGGGTAAAATGTATTGCGCCGGCAGGAAAGGAGGTCAGGCTTCCCGGCTTGACGAGGGCTGAGCGTCAGGCCGGGAAGCCTGACCGGCGCGAGGAACCCGACCCGGATACCCGGCCGATGTCGACGGACCTGGACAAGCTGTTCGAACGCCTGGCCCGCTCGCCCTTCCGGCGGCGGTTCCGCCTCGGTGCCGTCGAGCGCGCCTACATGGAGCGGAAGGGCCTCGAGACCGTCCTGGAGCACGGGCGGAAGTTCATCGGCGAGCGGCTGGCGCCCGCCGAGCCGAAGAACGACGGCAAGCAGACCCCGATGCGCAATCACCCGATCTTCGTCGGCCAGCACGCGACCGCCACCTGCTGCCGCGGCTGCCTGGAGAAGTGGCACGGCATCCCCCGCGGCCGGGTCCTGACCGAGGACGAGATCGACCGGATCCTGTCGGTCCTGCGCCGATGGCTGACGGACCAGGCGGGCGGGTGAGCCCGGGGCGTGTCGGCGATTGACGGCTCGCGCATCGCACGAGGTCCGCCGAGCGAGGCCATCCCGGTCGGTTCGGAGGGAGGAGGAGGCTCGATCTGCCGATCCGGTCCGGTCTCCAGGCCGACCGCATGGCGCGTCGACCGTCCGACGCCAATCCACCGGCCCCCGCGCGGTCCGGGGCATCGCCTCCCGGGGCCCGCGAACCGGGATTCGGACTCCGCTTCGTCCCCGGATCGGCGCCTGGCGGCCGGCATTCGGCGTTGCAACTGCCCGCCCGCGCGGGCGGGCAGCGACTCTGCGGGCGGCTCCCGGGGTCCGAGGGCGTTCCAGGGCGGATGCCCCGCGGGCCCCTCAGCGACGCCGTGAGACCCGGGCTCGCTCGATGACGCCGGTTTCCCCCTCCATCGCCGGGGCGAGATCGGCCTTGCGATTCCCGTTCCGGATCGCGGACATCCGGAAATACATTCATCGCGCCAGTCGCGGTCTGGGCCCGGTGCAAGGGTCGGCCGGCCCGGTTGGAGCCGGGTCCCCAATTCAATTGTCATGCCGCCCGGTCAGGCCTGTTTTCCTAATCAATTGTCATTAAGTCACATCTGCCAAACGTGACATCAGCGTGAATGTCGGCGAGATATGAGGTGTCAATCTAAAGAACGTAATTAATCCGATCTGGGCGAGAGGGCCGCGCGATCGCGCGATCGGCCCGCGGGCGCCGGTCCCCGCCCTCCGCGTTCGAGGGACTGGGGCCCGCCCGCGGAGTACGCGGGCATGGATGAGGGCCGAGCTTCCCGGCCCGGCGAGGCCCGGCCGTCCGGCCGCAAGGCCCGACCGGCGGGAGGAAGGAAGAACCCGGCAATCAACGTCGCCGGCTCGCTCGGGCCGGGCGGACGGGATCGGGAGTCAATGCGGGCCTTTGGGTTCCGCCCCGTGCGTCGGCGTGGGCGTGCCGGGTGAGGATCCGTCGCCAATGAACGGATAAGAAGTGCAGGGCCCGACCCGTTCCCGATCCCGAGGCCGGCAGAGAAGAGGCATGGTCAGCCGGCTCGGGCGGCGGGGCACCGCCCAGACAGCGTGGGAGGAGAGGCGACGACAACGGAGGCAGGGCCGTGCCGGAAACGCCGGCAGTCGAGCGATCGCTCGTCCCCGCCCACCGCGGAGCGGCCTAGTTCAACCGCGAGGCACATTCCCGCTTCCTGGCCATCGCGCGTTTCAAAAAGACAACACGCTTGATTGGACGAGCCAGAATTATTAACATTAATGGTCATCACGAAGTTGGAAACATGTCCTCGATGTTAGAGGACCTTGTGCCACGTTTCCTAGGGTTTCTGCTGCGGTCGTAGCCATCGCGCGCCGGGAGGGCGGCTGTCGTCCCGCGAGAGCCTCGTACGGGCGGGCTTGACCTGCGCCGCGGCCACGGAATCCATCCGATGGACGGTCTTTCCTCGGAGAACGGACCATGAGACTGCGGGCGATCGGGTTTGCGGCCGCGCTGATGCTGGCGGCCATGTGCGACCGGGCGAGTGCGGGCGTCGTCATCGACGTGCGGCAGATCGGCAGCGATGTTGTTGCCACGGGCAGCGGGACCCTCGACACCACGGACCTGACCTTCCAGACCCAAAGCTATGCGAACCGGGCGGCGTTCTTCCCAGACCTCGGGGGCGTGGTCCTGGGCCCCGCCTCGTCGACGGCTTACGACCTCTATAGCGGGGTCACCGGGCCGACGTCACTGGGCTCGGCCTCCGCGGAGTATGCGTCGTCGGGCAGCGGTGACTTCATCGGGGTCCAGGGGAACGGCGGCTATCTGGGCGTGCCCGTCGGCTACGCCTCCGGGACGTCGCTATCGGCGACCTCCACATGGGACAACACGACGATCGCCGGGCTGGGCCTGACCCCCGGCACCTACACCTATACCTGGGGTAGCGGCGCTGATGCCGACAGCATCACGCTGAAGATCAGCTCGGTCCCCGAACCCTCGACGCTGGTGATAGGCGGCATCGCCCTGGCGGTCTGGGTGATCGCGCGGAGGCGGCAGCCGGCGGGTGCCAGAGGACGATGAGCCGGCCGGCTCACCCCGTCGCCCGGCATCGCAAGTTCCCGGTCTGCTACGGACCTCGGCCCGATGGCATCGACTGGCTGACGCGGCAGGTCGATCTCCCGTCGCCGTGCCCCTACTTCCTGGTCACCTTCACCATGCCGGCCGAGCTGTGCGGGCTGGTGCGCCCATCAGCGGGTGCTCCACGCCGCGCTGTTTCGAGGCGTCCGGCGGGGCGACGCGCACATTGGCCGCAGCCCCGAAATATCCGGACACAAACCATCCCGATCTCGGAGTTTCCCGCAGAGCCGCGGAGAAGACCCATCGGAGAAGGGTTTCACGCAGAGACGCAGAGGCGGCAGAGACGCAGAGAAGACGATCTCGAAGTTTCCCGCAGGGCCGCGGAGAAGACCAATCTGAGAAGAGTTTCACGCAGAGACGCAGAGAGTGCAGAGGCGCAGAGAAGACGATCTCGAAGTTCCCCGCAGGGTCGCGGAGAAGACCAATCTGAGAAGAGTTTCACGCAGAGACGCAGAGGCGGCAGAGACGCAGAGAAGACGATCTCGAAGTCTCCCGCAGAGCCGCGGAGGGAACGGAGAGGGACCCGGTGAAGTGTGGTTCGTCGACGGGGTCGCCGGCCACTCACGCGACCCGAAGGATCGAACCGATATCGAGCGATGGTCCGATTCTTCGCTTCCCTGTTCCCTCGGCGTCTCCGCGCAAGATCCGGGCTCCGCAACCGCCGGTCTTCTCTGCGTCTCTGCTCTCTCTGCGTCTCTGCGTGAAATCCCGATTCCGCCCGACCGGGTCTTCTCTGCGTCTCCGCACTCTCTGCGTCTCTGCGTGAAATCAGGGGGGCTAAGGGCAGGGGGGGCTAAAAGGACGGGCACATTTCGTGACCCGTCAGAAGCAGCCAGCATGATGCATGCGGTCTGGCAGCCAACGCATCGCAAGGCAAAAGGAAAAGTGCCCGTCCTTTTTGGGGTCCTCTTTTTGGGGTCCTTTTTGGGGTCTTTGGGGTCTCTACGGCGACGGTGACCGGACGTCCGACAGCGGGCGGCCGAACCAGGTTGGCGGTGTCCTCGCCGGAGGCGACGGCGAGGCAGTCCCTGGCCCGGGCGTCCCCGGAAATCGCTCCTCCGCGGCGGGTTTCGGTCCGGCCGACTTCCGCGACACCGGGCCGGGCAACCGATACCGTTGACGGGCCGGGCGCGGCCGTACTCGAATCGTCACGTGGGGACGGACTGGCCGGGCCCTGGACGCCACGATCTTCCGGCCCGGTCGCGCATCCGTCAAACCCGCGCGGTTCGGCTTGACCCTTCTTTCCCCGCTCGGCAGAATGCAGCCGATTATGGCCCGGCGATCGGGCCGGCCGCCGGGTTCCGGCAGCGGCCATCGATCGCAACGGGTCGGGAGGGAACTCCAGGGGACTCCGTCGCTCTGGAATCGCACCACCACGGTAGAAAAGGAGTTGTACCGATGGGTGTTTCGCGGCGCAAGGGCCTGGCGATCGGCCTGGGCCTGGCGGGCGTCATCTACCTTGGAGCCCAGACCCAGGGCCAGCAGACGCCCAAGGGCGACCAGCGGGTCCAGCCGGCCAACGGCACGACGGCCAGCGTCGCGCCGGGGGGCTTCGCGCCCGCCACGCCAACGATCGTCGGCACCATCGACCTCGACCAGGTCTTCAAGAGTTACGACAAGGTCAAGGTAGCGATCAAGGAGATCCGCAGCGCGATGCAGGTCCGCAAGGGCGAGCTGATGAAGCTCGACGATCAGGGCCGGCAGGAAATCGAGATGATGCAGAAGTTCCAGCCGGGCTCGCCCGACTACCGCAAGCACGAGGATCGCGCGACCGAGCTCAAGGCCAAGATCGAGGCCCTCAAGGAGCAGGCCGAGCGCGAGATCACGCTGCGGAACGCCGAGACCATGGCGACGCTCTACCGCGAGGTGCAGCTCTACGCGGGGTGGGTGGCCCGGAAGCGCGGGATCACCCACGTCATCACGGTGTCCAATGCTCCGCCGGCCGGCAGCGACCCGAACACCGTGCTCGCCGCGATCAACCGGCCGCTGGTCTTCGCCGATCCGCGGAATGACATCACCAACGACGTGATCTACCACCTCAACAACGTGTACAACGGGGCGGCGAGCGGGAACAAGGCGGCCACCAAGGCCGCCGGCACCCGGCAGCCGCAGGCCGCGGGAGCGGGCGCGGGAGCGGGCGCGGGCGGAGCCGGAGCCCCGGCGACGCGCCAGCCGGGCGAGCCGCAGTAATCCAGCGCGGGCCGATTCGGGCCCGGCCGGCAGGGCACGACGCCCGGCCGGCCGGACGCGGCCCGGATCGGATCGGATCGGATCAAGTCCGTCCGCCGGTCCCGTGTCGTGTCGTGTCGTGCCGTCTCGATCGTTCGATGACGCGGCGCGGGTTGGGTTCTTTCAGGGATGATGACGAGGGGCAGGGAATGCTCAAGGCCACCCGGCGGCAGCGCACGATCGCGCGCCCGGCGGAAGTGCGCGGGATCGGCTTCTTCCATGGGGCGGACGTGACCGTCCGGTTCCATCCGGCCGAGCCCGACGCGGGGATCGTCTTCCGACGCACCGACCTCCCCGGCGCACCGGCGGTCCCGGCACGGCTGGACGCGGTCGTGCCGTCGCAGCGGCGGACGACCATCCGCCGCGGCGAGGCCTCGGTCGAGATGATCGAGCACGTGATGGCCGCGCTGGCCGGCCTCCAGGTCGACAACGCGATCGTCGAGATCGACGCTGGCGAATGCCCCGGCTGCGACGGATCGAGCCGGCAGTTCGTCGAGGTGATCGACGAGGCCGGGGTCGTCGAGCAGGACCGGATCCGCCCCTCGCTGGTCGTCGAGGAGCCGATGAGCATCCGCGAGGGGGACGCCGTACTGGCCGTCCACCCGCCCGGGCCGTCGGGCGGGCTGACGCTCTCGTATCACCTCGACTACGGCCGGGGCGCCCCGATCCCCGCGCAGAGCTACTGCGTCGGCCTGTCGGCCGAGTCGTTCCGGACCGAGCTCTCCGCCAGCCGGACGTTCCTGCTCGAGGCCGAGGCCGCGGCGCTGCGGTCGGCCGGGATCGGCGTGCGGGCCACCGAGGCGGATCTCCTGCTGTTCGGCCGCGAGGGCGTCATCGGCAACACGCTGCGATTCCCGGACGAGTGCGCCCGGCACAAGGTCCTGGACATGGTCGGCGACCTGGCGCTACTGGGCGTGGACCTGCACGGTTTCGTGGTGGCGTATCGCTCGGGGCACCAGACGAACGCGGCGCTGGCGCGGCGGCTGCTCGAGGCAGGCAGGCCGCCGGTCCCCTGCAAGCCGTGCGGCGAACCCGAGCCGCTGCCGCTCCGCGAGGACGGCACGATCGACGTCGGCGGGATCATGAGCCTGCTGCCGCACCGCTACCCCTTTTTGCTGGTCGACCGGGTGCTCGAGCTGGTCCCCCGCAAGAAGGTGCTGGGGATCAAGAACGTGAGCATCAACGAGCCGTTCTTCCGCGGGCACTGGCCGGGGATGCCGATCATGCCGGGCGTGCTGGTGGTCGAGGCGCTGGCGCAGGCGGCCGGCGTGCTGATCGCCGCGAGCATCCGCCGCGAGGGGCGGCTGGCGCTGATCGCGGCGATCGACGGCATCAAGCTCCGCCGGCCGATCGTGCCCGGCGACCAGGTCGTCCTCGAGGTGACCGGCGACCGGCTCAAGGACCACTCGGCGGTCGTCTCCGGGACGGCGAAGGTCGGTGGCACGCTGGCAGCCCAGGCGCGGATTCGCTTCGTGATCGTCGACGCGGCCCGCGCCGCGGGCGCGGTCCGGGGCGGGCCGATGCCGGCCGCGGCGGCCTGCGAGTGACTTCGTTCGGGCGCGGGGCCGGGCGCCGGGTGAGGCACGCCCAGCCGGCCGAGATCGCCCTCTTCGAACTCTTCCGGAGGATCCCAGCGACATGGCGACCCTGATTGCCGACACCGCCTGCGTGGACCCCCGCGCGGAACTCGCCGACGACGTCGAGGTCGGCCCGTACTGCGTGGTCGGGCCCGAGGTCCAGATCGGCCGCGGCACGCGCCTGATCGCCCATGCCTGCGTCTACGGCCGCACGACCATCGGCGAGGACAACGTCGTGCATCCGTTCGCCGTCATCGGCGGCGAGCCGCAGGACGTCTCGTACAAGGGGACCGACACCCGCGTCGAGATCGGCGACCGCAATGTCATCCGCGAGGGCGTCACGATCCACCGCGCCAGCGAGAAGGAGGTCGGACTCACCCGCCTCGGCTCGGACAACCTCCTGATGGTGAACGTCCACGTCGCGCACGACTGCGTGATCGAGGACCGGGTGATCATCGCGAATAACACCATGCTCGGCGGCCACGGGCACGTCGAGTCGTGCGTGACGATCTCGGGCGGCGTCGGCGTCCACCCGTTCGTCACCTTCGGCGAGTTCAGCTACGTCGGCGGCCTATCGCGGATCTACCACGACGTCCCCCGCTACATGATCATCGACGGCAACCCGTCGAAGGTCCGCTGCATCAACGTCGTCGGCCTGCGCCGGCACGGGATCTCCGCCGAGGCGATCACGGCGCTGCACGAGGCGCACCGGCTGATCTACCGGGCGAAGATGACCGCCGCGCACGCCGCGGGGATTCTCGAGTCTCATGGTCACCTCTGCCCCGAGGTGAAGAGCCTGCTGGAGTTCATCGAGGCCCAGCACCTCGGCAAACAGGGCCGGGCGCGCGAGCGCTGGAGGAAGGCACAAGGATGACGCCATTGCGAGTCGGAGTCGTCGGGGTCGGGCATCTCGGTCAGCACCACGCCCGGATCCTCTCGGCGATGCCGGGAATCCGCCTGGTCGGCATCGCCGACCACGACGCCGAGCGGGCGGCGACGATCGCCGATCGGTGCCGGACCGCGGCGTTCGACGACTACCGCCGGCTGGTCGACCTGGTCGACGCCGTGACGATCGCCGTGCCCACGGTGATGCACCGCGAGGTCGCCGTCGCCTTCCTGGCCCGCGGGATCGCCACCCTGGTCGAGAAGCCGATGGCCGTGTCGCTGGCCGAGGCCGAGCAGATGGCCGCCCTGGCCCGCGCCACCGGGGCCGTGCTTCAGATCGGGCACATCGAGCGGTTCAATCCCGCGCTGCGGGCGATCGACGACCTGGGCGTGCGGCCGCGCTATATCAACGCCGAGCGGCTGGCGACGTTCACCTTCCGCTCGACGGATATCGGCGTCGTCCACGACCTGATGATCCACGACCTGGACCTGATTCTCTCCATGGTCGACGCGCCGGCGCAGTCGGTATCGGCGGTGGGACTGAGCCTCTTCGGCGAGCACGAGGACGTCGCCAACGCCCGGATCGAGTTCACCGACGGCACGGTGGCCAACGTCACGGCCAGCCGGGCGAGTTACAGCGCCGTGCGGAAGATGCGGGTCTGGGGCGCCGAGGGCTATGCCTCGCTCGACTTCGCCGCCCGGCAGGCGACGCTCGTCCGCCCGACGGATCAGCTCCGCGGCCGGCCCGACCTCGACGGCGTGGACCTCTCGCAGGCCGCCGCGATCAAGGACTACGTCTTCGGCAAGATGCTCCGGGTCGACCAGGTCCCGTACGAGGGGACCGAGCAACTGGCGCTCGAGCTCGAAAACTTCATCGCCGCCGCGCGCGGCCTGTCGCGCCCTCGGGTCGACGGCGAGGACGGCCTGCGCGTCATGCGGCTGGCCGACCAGGTGCTCCGCAGCCTGGAATCGCACCGATGGGACGGCGCGGGCATGCCGCCGCCGATCCCCTCCGCCGAGTCCAGCCCCGCGCTCCAGGGCCCGCACGCCTGGCGGCTCAAGGGCCTGCGCCAGCAGGGCACCGGCGCCGAGATCCCCGCGCGGAACCGCTCGCTCGACGACGAGCGCTGAGGATCTTTGCGACTGCCGTCCATCCGGCGGTCTCGCGTCCTCAAAGCCCCGCCAGCCGCTCCCTCGCGTCGCCGAAGTGGTCGAGCTTCACGCCCATCCGGTCCATGATCCCGAGGTAGAGCGAGCAGAGCCGCCGCTCGGGATCGGGCCGGCCGCGGTAGTCGAGCACCCGGCCGGTCGCGAGCGTGCCGCCGAGCCCGCCGGCCAGCAGCACGGGCACCTTCGTCGCGTCGTGCTTCGTGCCCGACCACAGACTGTTCGTGAACAGCAGGCAGGTGCTGTCGAGCACCGTCCCCTCGCCCTCGCGCATCGCGTCGAGCTTCGCCGCCAGGTACGCGAGCTGACTCACATAGAACTGCGTCACTCGAAGGTAGCCGTCCGACCGGTCGTCGTGCGATGCCCCGTGGTGCGCCGACGTCACGTCGAGGAACGGGTAGAACAGCCCCGAGATGTCCCGGCAGAGCAGGAGCGTGGCGATTCGCGTCTTGTCGGTCTGGAAGCCCAGGGCGATCAGGTCGCACATCAGCCGCATGTGCTCGCGGATGTCCTCGGGCAGGCCGTTCTCGGGCCGGGGCATGGTGAGCGCCGGCCGGTTGCGATCGGCGGCGCGGGCGTCGCCCGCGGCCTTGTCGCGCCGCATCGGCACGACCCGCCGCTCGACCTCGCGCACGCTCGTCAGGTACTCGTCCAGCCGGGCGCGATCGCCGGGCGCCAGCGACCGGCTCAGCCCGGCGGCCTCGTCGCGCACGCGGTCGAGGATGCTCTGGTTCCGCTTGCTCCCGCGGTTGTCGAACAGGGCATCGAAGGCCAATGACGGATAGACCTCCATCGGCACCGGCGAGGTCGCGCTCTGCCACGAGATGTGCGAGCTATACGCCATCGAGAAATTCGTCTCGTGGTAGCCGGTGATCGGCTGCTCGCAGCCGAGGACCATGCTCGGCTGGGCCGACTCCTCGCCCAGGTGACGCGCCAGGACCTGGTCGACGCTGACGCCGCCCTTCAGCTCGGCCCCCTTCTGGAGCGCCGCCCCCGAGAGGATATTCCCCGTCTGGCCGGGGTGGATGCCGACGCCCAGCGCCTGGCGGTTGAACAGGCCATTGACCACGTTCAGCTTCGCCCGGATCGGCGCCAGCGGCTCGAGGCAGCGGCCCAGCTCCATCGAGGCGCCCGAGCCCTTCGCCCACCAGTGATCCGGGTTGACGCCGCAGCCCATGAACAGCACCGCGAACCGCTTCGGCGGAGTCGCCGCCGCGGCGGTATCGCCGGTCGCCCCCAGGGCACTCAGCGACTCGAGCCACGGCAGGGCCATCGTCACCCCCGCGCCGCGGAGGAACGCGCGGCGGGTCGCCCCGATCTCGCTCCGGTCGTCTCCCATGGTCTGGGCATTCTTCATCGCGATGACTCCGGCGTGTGGGTCTCGATCCGCTTGTTCCGGAACTGGGGGCTGGTGACGATCGCCTCGACGAGGGCGCCGAAGCGCCCGCCGTCGGCGTCGAGCCGCCGCCGCATGGCGGCGACCGTCGCGTCGTCCGACGGGATCAAACTCCGCCCGAGGGCGTAGGCCAGCAGCTTGCGGCAGACGTTGTCCGCGAACTCGTCGCGGCGCACCGATTCGACGTAGGCCCGGATCCCCTCGAGCCCCGAGCCCTCGCCGCCGCGCGGGAACGTCGCGCGGGTGTCCACCGGCCGGCCGCCGAGGTCCACCTTGCGCCGCTCGCCGATCGGTCCGTAGCCCTCGAACGCCAGGCCGAGCGAGTCGAACCGCTCGTGGCAGCCGGCGCAGGCCTTGTCGGCCCGGTGCCGCTCGAGCGTCTCGCGCAGCGTCCGGTCGCCCAGCCTGGCCTCGTCGTCGGGCAGGTCGGGGACGTTCGGCGGGGGCGCGGGAATCGTCTCGCCGATGATCCGGCGCACGACCCAGTACCCGCGCTTCACCGGGCTGGTCCGCAGTCCCGGCGAGTTCCGGGTGAGGAACACGGCCATCGGCAGCAGCCCGCCGCGGCCGTATCGGTCGGCGTCGTCGACCCGGAACCAGCCGTCCGAACCCTCCTTCGCCGAGAGGACCGGCATCCCGTAGTGCCGCGCGAGTGCCGCGTTGACGAACGTGTGCTTCGCCTCGATCAGCTCGGCCACCGGTCGGTCGTTCCGGGCGACGTCCACGAGGAACCGCACCGGCTCCTCGAACATCGACCGCCGCAGCGCGTCGTCGAACGCCGGGAACCGCGTGCGATCGACGCTGTTGTGCTGCTCGAACCGGCGGAAGTCGAGCCAGTTGCCGCCGAACTCGACGGCCAGCCCGCGCACCTTCGGGTCGCGGAGCATCCGCCGCGTCTGCGACGCCAGGACCGACGGCTCGTGCAGGTCGCCCGCCTCGGCCCGGCCGAGCAGCTCGTTGTCCGGCATGCTGGCCCAGAGGAAATAGCTCAGCCGGCTCGCCAGGGCATAATCCGACAGCGGACGCACGGCGAAGCTCCCGGCGCCGGCGCTTCGCGCCTCGCCCGCCGGTTCCGGCACCGCCCCAGGATCGGGAGGGCGAGGCTCCTGCCGAGCCTGAGAAGCCGGCTCGCCGGGAGGCTCGGCCTTCCCAGCGACTCGCGATCGCCGGCCGTTGGGAGGGCGAGGCTCCTGCCGAGCCTGAGAAGCCGGCTCGCCGGCAGGCTCGGCCTCCCGTTGAGAACCTCCTCTGGACAGGCTCTCCGAGACCCGGTCGACCCGGTAGCAGAAATGCGGCGACATCAGGATGCCGACGACCGAGTCGCGCACGGCGTCCTCGTGGCTCAGGCCGTCCGAATCGCGGAGCGTCCGGTAGAACTCGGCGATCCCCCGGCGCTCGGGCTCGGTGAGCGGCCGGCGGAACGCCCGCCCGGCGAACCGCCGGAGCGCCTCGATGTGGCGAGGCTCGGCGTCCGCTCGCTCTCGCTCGACCCGGCGGATCGTCGCCGCGATGATGCGGAACTGGTCCTCAATGGCATGGATCGCCTCGTCCCTTGCGCCGAACCGGCGCGCCTTGGCCAGGTAGACCTCGGCGAACCGGTGCATCTTCGGCTCGGAGGCCGCATCGCGGTCCTCGGCCCGGACGAAGTCGAAAGCCGGATCGCCCCGCAGGAAGCCGGTCTCGGCGCGCTCGAACCAGAGGTAGCTGGCATATTGCCGCATCGGGGCGTCGGTGATGAAGTCGAACTCGTCCCAGAGCCGGTCGAGCTCCCTCCGGCCGGCCTCGTCGAGCATCAGCTCGTACAGCGGCCCGTCGTCGCGGAAGTAGCCCGTCATGCTGTGGAACCCGGCGCTCAGGAGCCGGCCCTTGTTCCCCTTCTCGCCCTTCGGATCGAGGTACACCCGCGCCCGCTCGGAGACATAGAACGCGTCCGGGAACGTCCGGCAGAACCGCGCGAAGGCCCGCTCGGAGCAGATGGCCGCCTCCGGGCTCGCCGGGAAGGCCAGCGCCTGGGCCGACGCTCCGGTCAGGTGCAGGTCGGCCGCGCGGACCTTCTGGCCGCCGCCCGCGTACCGCATCCGATTGGCCGCCATGCGCCGGTTCTTCCACAGGACGAACGGCTGCGTCCCGGCGCCGATGCCCCGCGCCCGCAGGTTCTTGACCTCCGGCACCAGCCGGCCGCGGAGCTCGACCACGAAGTCGCGCATCCGCTCGCAGCCTGCCCGCGCGAGCTTCGCGTCCGCCTTGCCCGCGACGGGTGCCGGCAGCTCGTTCCAGAGCGCCCGCAGCGCGGCGATCGGGCCGATCGGCTCGGGCCCGTCGTGCAGCGTCGACCAGATCGTCGCCATGTATTTACGGCTGAGGCCGGCCTCGTCGGCCAGGGCATTGAGCGTCGCATCCGAGCGACCGAGCTCCACCCGATGACGATACCGCCAGGCGGCGAGGAAATAGTCGGCGAGATCGGTCCTCTGCCGCCTGTAGAAGCCGATGACCGCGTTGACGCAGTACCTGTCCCGATCCGTTTCGGCGAGCATCGGGTGCGGCGAGAAGGCCAGGCCGTCGGGCTTCAGGACCAGGTGGTCGGCGACGAGGCGCGCGGCCTCGAGGTACTTCTTCACCAGGGCCGGCGACATCGCCAGTGACTCGGCCGAGTTGTCGAACCCCGCCTCGTTGGCCGGGTCGACGGGGAACTCGCGGGTCGGATGCAGGTCCACGCCCGTCAGGTCGCGGATCGTGTTGTCGTACTCGGCGTTGCTGAGCCTGCGCGCCGGCACGTGCCCCGGATCCCCGGCGTTCCGCGACGCCTCGAGCCGACGCACGGCGCCGATCCATTCGATCACGCCCTTGCGGGCCGACCCGTCCGGCCGCCGCGGGGCCTTCGCCGGCGGCATCGTGCCGGCCTCGAGCTGCTCCAGCACCAGGTCCCACCGCGCCAGATCTTTCGCCACGGATTCGACCGTCGCGAAGACGCTCAGGTCCAGCTCACCCTTCGGTTTTTCCTTGCCGTGGCAGCGGATGCAGTACGCCTCGAGGAACGGGCGAACCTCGGCGCGGAAGCGGGCCTCGACGGGCGCGGCATCGGGCGACGGCGACGGCACGGGCGGCTTGCGGTCGTCGCCCGCCGACGCCGACAACCAGCCGGCCGCGCCCAGGATGACGCAGGACAGGGCCGCGAGACGGCTGCTCCGCATGGGTCGTCGAGAGTCCGCCGGTGGGGGTGTTCGCTGCATGTCCGGGGATCTCGGCGTCCCGGCACGGGGCGACGGGCAAGGCCGTCGCTACGGGCGTGCCAGCGGGTTCTTGGGGGGAGTGAGCAGGTCGTTGTCCTGCATCCAGTCGGCGAGGCGGTCGGGCCATTTCTTGAGTGAGGCGAGCTTCGCCCGCTTCCCCATGTTAAAGGCATGGCCGCCGCGCGCGAAGACGTGAGCCTCGACCGGGACCCCGGCGTCGCGGTAGCCCTGGAATAGCCGGGCGATCGACCGCGAGGCGCCCCGATCGTCATTCGCCACGATCAGGAACGCCGGCGGGGCGTCCTTCGGGATCGCCTGGGGAATGCCGATCGGGCCCGGATAGACCTCGATCAGGAAGTTCGGGCGGGAGTCCAGTCGGTCGACCGGTTCCTCGGCTTTCGAATCGCCCGCGCCCGGGCGGAAGGCGACCATCGAGGCGACCTCGCCGCTCAAGGACGCGCGCCCGTCCCCTGTCCGGGCCGAGCGGCGGGCGAAGGCCCGGTCCCGCGGGCCGAGAGCCAGGCCCGCCGGAGGCCCTGATCGACGCCGAGCCGTCAATACACGAACGGCACCAGCCGCCAGGTGCGCCGGCGGTACTCCTCGTATTGCTGGCCGAACTCCGACGCCAGCAGGGCTTCCTCGGAGCTGATCCGCGCGATCAGCGGCGGGACCAGGAGCAGCGAGAGCACGAGCCCGGGGATGCTGCGGAAGACCAGCGACCAGCCGAACAGGCCGAGCAACAGCCCGAGGTAGCTGGGGTGTCGGATCACGCCGTAGACTCCGTGGGTCTCGAGCTGGTGGCCTTCCTGGATCGCCACGAAGCCGCTGAACCGCCGGCCGAGGACGAACACCGGCAGGATCCGCAAGACGATCCCGACGACGAACAGCGCGAGCCCGATATAACGGGTAACGTCGCCGTCGATCGTCCCGAAGTCGACGCGGTCGGTATAGGCCGGCAACCAGCCCGTCAGCAGGCCGATCACGAGGAACGGGACGAGCACCCAGCGATTGCGCGTGTCCTCGCGCCGACCGCTCGACAGATTGCCGTCGGCGAGCGGCGCGACGACCGAGGCGGCCACGGTCACAAGGACAGCCGCGGCCCGCGCGGGATGCGCCATCAGCGACGCCCAGCCGCCCCACCCCCATGCCGCAAGTCCAATGTAGACCGCCAGGTTCACCACCGTGAACAGCGCCACCGCCCATTTCGGCGACGGTTTCATGATCCTGGACCTCCCTGACCGGATGACTGGCCGCCCCTCCGTGGGAATCGGCCCAGCCCGGAGGATTTCGCCCCAGGCGGGGCGTTATTTCACCTGGCCAGACCGGGCCGACTCCCGACGACGGGCGGCTCCCGTCACCAACCCGACTCGCAGGCCGGTCAAGGCAAGGGCTCTGATGCACCCATCTGTCAGGTCATGGCTTTCGCCAATCATAAAGGCTCTCATGCTACCTAAAGGCAAGCAAGCGACAATACCGTCAATCTGGCGAATCCCACGATTCTGGATTGCTAGACGTAATAATATCATGCACGCAATCATAGTATTGACCGTCGGCGGTCGGCAGTGGACGAACCGAGGCGGCGTCGCGAGCCCGGCCCGGCGGGCCGTCGGCGCCCGCCTGACGTAAAAGTGCTATTTGCATTTCATGATGGGATGGCCGGCCCGTCGTCCGGCGGCCCGGTTTGAACTTTCAATCTTATAAGTTCGACATTGTGCAAGATTTTCCGCTCATTTTTTGCTTGCAATGTGTGTGCGCGGGCATTAGAGTTCAATGCCAGTTGTCCTCTTTGCATTGATGGATCCTGAAACGATTCGCTGTCGGTCATCGGGAGTTGAGCCATCACTGGCGCCACGGAGGCGCGTAGGCGGGACCGATTCCGCGTTCTGACGTCGTGTGGAAGCACCAGGCGGGCGGGCCAGGATCCTGGGCCCGGATTGGCGGGAATAGCACCCCGGCCGGCGTTCATTGCGCGCGCTCCGATCGTGTCGGCCGCCGTCCTGTACCGAACCATCACGCCCAGGCATGATGCCAACAATGATGTCATGTATTGGCAAAAGTTGCCGGTCGGCGAGTGCCGGGAGTCTGTCGCCGGCGGTCGCAATAGCAAGCATCAAATCAACCGTGAAATCACGGTCTCCAGCCGTTTTTATCAGCATGGATCACGAATCTCATCGTGCGTATTGACCGCAGAGCCAGCAATCTGTAAATTTGACCCATCTGACCCAGTTTGCCTCGACTGCGCATTTATACCAGACCAACAAGTCGGGTCATCGGTGCATGGTCACCGGGCCAGACATGCATCATCCACCGAGAGGGGGGGCGGGCCATGTCCAGCGGAGCGTCGAGATTCATTTCTCGGAGGCGAGGCGTCGGGAATCGCCTGAATTCCCGGGTCAAGGACGGCCGCAAGACACGTGTCCGCTGGCTGGAGCTGGATGGTCTGGAGGGGCGAGTGCTCCTGGCGACGACTCCGGCGCCCGCCGCGTCCGGCGTCGCGATCAACCTCACCAACCTGGGGAGTGTGACGAACGGCGGCAACGCCAACAGCCCGACCGTGGTCGTCGATCCATATGATCCGCAACGGGTCGTCGCCGCCTGGAGCGTTGACCTTTCCTCGCTCACGAACGTCCCGCACACGACCTCGGTCGTGGAGGGCGCCTACTCGAACGACGGTGGGACGACCTGGACCGGGATCGGTTCCGCCGCGCCGGTGTTGCTCGACCCGCTGACCGTCAATGCCACTCCGCCGACCGGCTACACGCAGGTCACCGATCCATCGGTCGCCTTCGACGCCAATCACGACGTCTACTTCCTCAGCATGGAGAGCAGCGGTGCCGCCGACGGCGCGCTCGTGCTGACCGAGTTCAGCTTCGGCAGCGGGGCGCCCTCCCAGGTGTACAGCGGCACCGTGTATCAGTGGGTCACGGGCTCGGACGCGGCGACCGACCCGACCCTGGCCGTCGACCCCACGCCGGCGTCCGGCACCGCGATGCCGGACACCTTTGTGAACAACGTCTACATCGCCTGGGCGAGCATCGACACCGAGCCCGCCAATCCGAATCCTTACGCCGGGAGCGGCTTCAACCCGAACCGGGCCGAGCTGCTCGTCGGGACGTCCACGGCCGGAAACGTGGCCTTCAGCGGCGTGCAGACCGTCAACACGAGCGGCAACTTCGGCCCCCAGCACGATTCGCATCCGAAGCTCGTGATCAACCAGAATGCCGGCGGCCAGGTCACCGTGGGGTGGGACGACTTCGGCTCGGGTTCCACGGCGTCGCCGCCGTTCGACGAGCTGATGTCGAGCCTGGTCTCGCCCGGCTTCGCATACGGCTTTGGCGGTTCGTCGGGGCCGATCAATCCGGCCACCACGGCGAACAGTGTAACGACCCCGGTGACGACCTCGTTCAGGGACAACGTCTCCATCCCGGCGTCGCAGCTCGCCAACCTGAACGATCTGTCCGTGACGCTGGCGCTGGTCGACCAGGAGAGCGTCCAGAACCTGAACGTCACCCTGATCGCCCCCGACGGTACGTCGCAGGTCACCCTTTTCAACAACCAGGACAACGCCGCCGGCACGGCCAACACGGGCACGGGCCTGCCCAGCGGCAATGCCGTCGGGGTCTTCGGCTTCTCCACGGGCCAGACGGGGACGTTCGGGACGACTGTCGGCACGCGATTCGACGACAACGCCACCCGCAACATCTTCGACTCGACGACCACCGGGACCAACGGGAACAGCGCGACGAATTACATCGGCTACTTCCGGCCCGAATTCGGGAGCCTCAGGTCACTGATCCAGCAGCTCGAGCAGGAGGACCAGCAGACCGGCTCCGACTTCATCGACGGGACCTGGACCCTGGCCGTCACCAATTTCACCGCGAGCCTGCAGACGAACGTCCCCGACCAGGGCGAGGTGAGGAATTTCAGCCTTCAGTTCAGCACCGGGATGACCTCATCGAGACCGTCGTTGATCGCCACCACCCTGGTTACCGGCGCCATCGGCGACACCTACGCTCGCGCCGTGCCCTCGACGCCCAACGGCGTCGGCCCGGGTCTGGTCATGGCGATCGACAACACGCTGGGCCAGTACAGTCCGTTCCGGGGGCGAATCTACGCCGCGTATGTCGGCTACGACAACAGCCAGAAGGACCCCAACGGCAACACCAATCCGGCCACCAACACCGACATCTACCTGGCCTACTCCGACAACGGTGGCCTTTCCTGGAACCAGGAGTTTGGCACGGTCAACAGCGACAACGCCCAGGTTGACGGCCACTCCGGGGCGGGCGTGGTGAATGACCCCAATTACGCCTACACCAGCGGCCGGACCCAGTTCCAGCCGGCGATCGCGGTCGACCAGGCGACGGGGACGCTGGTGGTCTCGTGGCGGGATGCGCGCGACGACGCCGCCAACGCGCGGGTGGCGACCTACCTGACCACCAGCATCGACGGCGGCAATACCTTCAGCCCCCAGTCCTACGCCAACCCGGCCCAGACCGCGACCGACGCAATCACCGGGGCCACCGACGTCATCGGCCCGGAGGCCGACAACCAGTCGACGGGGAACCCGCAGACGGACAAGCCCTTCGGTTATGGCAACCAGATGGGTCTGGCCGTCTTCGACGGTCAGGTGTACCCGGTCTGGGCGGGCAACCTGAACCAGAGCTACTACAGCAACGGCACCGTCATCGCGGATCCGCTGGATATCTGGTTCCGGCCCATGGGGATCGCCGCCGGGCCGCGGATCATCAACAGCACGATGGGGCCGATCTCGTACGCCGAGGCGCAGGGCCGCGTGGTCAGCATCGAGATCGATTTCGACCGTCCGGTCATCGCCTCCACGTTCCAGCAAGCCGACGTGCTGGTCTACTTCCGCGGCACCAACGGCAGTACGGCCTACGTCCCGCTCACGGTGACGGGCGTCACCCCGCTTGGCGGCACGAATACGGGGCCCGATCCCAACGCCTACACGTCGTTCCTCGTCACCTTCGACCCGCTGCCCAGCGGCGCGAACGCGGCGACATACGACTACACCGGGACGTATAGCTACATGATCCTCCCGGACAACGGCGCCGGGTTGGCGATCAGCTCGCCGATCGCGTCCTACGTCGGCTCGACGCTCCGCACCTCCGACCCGATGGACCAGAACGCCGACGGCGTCCCCGACCAGAACCCTTTGAACCTGCCCAACGGCTTCAGGGGCTCGACCCCCGGCGATGTCTACGCCGTTCCGGCGCCGGTCCGGACGGTGTCGACCTTCGACTTCCAGGGCTTCATCCAGTCCGGATCGCCGGTCGTCTACGTGTTCAGCAGCATGGCGGGCCTGGCGGTCGGCGAGACGGTCACGGGCGTCGGTATCCCGGCTGGCGCGACCATCGCCTCGGTTAATCTGGTCAACTTCACCATCACGCTCTCGACCAATGCCACGGCCTTCCAGTTCGAAGATCTGGTCGCGTCCTCGGAACCTGTCTTCAAGTACGCGGCGTACACGGGGGGGACGAACCAGGGCGACTACATCCTGGCCGCCCCGTACGACTCCAATGTCCTGCCGATCATCGTGCCCGGTCCGCAGGTGGTGAGCACGTCGGTCCCCTTCGGCAACGGGTCGGCGGGCAACCTGGTCACCGACGGCACCGTCGGCTCGCTCAACGTGCAGTTCGACCGGCCGATGCAGGTGAGCACGTTCACGCCCGCCCAGGTGGACCAGATCATGGGACCGGCCGGCCCGATCACCGGCCCGCAGTCGTTCGCGGCGAACACGGGCACGGGCCAGGCCATCCCGGCGGCGACGGCATCCGGCCCGGGCGTGCTCACCTCGACGCTGTCGATCCCGAGCTACAACGGCACCTTCGACATCGCCCACATCTCGGTCGGCCTCACCGCCGCATTCGCCCCGGACTCGGACCTGACGGTCGTGCTGATCGCGCCCGACGGCACCCAGGTCACGCTGTTCTCGGGCGTCGGGGCCAAGGGCTCGGGCTTCATCAACACGGTCTTCGACGACACGGCGGAGACTCCGATCGCCTCGGGCTCGGCGCCGTTCACCGGGATCTACCAGCCCGCCAGCCCGCTCTCGGTCCTGGACGGCAAGCCGGTCGACATGCCGAATCCCGCCGCGCCGTCGCTGTGGACCGCCGGGCTCTGGACGCTTCAGATCACCAATCCCGACACCGCCGCCAAGGGCGTGCTCGATAACTGGTCGCTCCAGATCACGCCGGTGATCACGGTCACGCCGGTCACGCCGTCGAACGGGCTGGCGACCACCTTCACGATCGGCTTCCCGCTCCAGCAACTGAGCGGTACCTACACGATCCAGATCGGCCCGAATATCCTCAGCGCCTCCGGCGACGCGATGGATACCAACCAGAATGCGGGCCTGGCGATCCTGCGCGACCAGACCTCGAACAGCCCGACGACGACGGTTCATTACAACTCGGGCGACACGCCGAAGCCGATCCCGGCCCAGACCGGCACCGCCCCGAACGTGACGCCCGGGTCGGTGGGCTCGTCGATCTCGGTGGCGGACGACTTCGTGATCCCCGGCGACCAGACGCTGGCGCGGGTCAGCGGGATGCAGGTGCAGCTCAACATCAGCTTCCCCGTCGACGCGAACCTGACGGCGACCTTGACCCACTACGGGCCGAGCGGCAACCAGATGGGCCAGGCGATCCTGTTCAGCAACGTGGGCGGTTCGGGCGGGACGACGGCCAATTTCCAGAACACGATCTTCGACGACAACGCGGCGACCCCGATCCAGCAGGGCGGTGCACCCTTCTTCTCGACCTTCAACCCGCAGCAATCGCTGGCGTCGCAGTTCGCCGGCCAGAGCGCGCAGGGAACCTGGGTGCTGACCATCACCAACTCGCTGACGGGCACCCCGAATAACTGGTCGCTCAATAGCTGGTCGCTGACATTCCAGAAGCCCCAACCCGCCTCGGGCCTGGGCGAGGCGGGCGCGGACGTCTACGGGGCCAGCTTCCGGATCTTCACGCTCAGCCAGACGGATGCCCTGTCGAGCCAGGAGTGGACGGCGGTGGGCCCGGCGGCGATCGGGACCGGCCCCGGCGGCAACGCCGGCGGCAACGGCAACAGCGACGGGGGCAGCGGCGGCGACCCGTCGGGCCGGGTGACCGGCCTGGCGATCGACCCGTCGGATCCTTCGGGCAATACGGTCTTCGTGGCCGGGGCCAGCGGCGGGATCTGGAAGACGACCGACTTCCTCACGACCAACCCCGCGGGCCCGACCTATATCCCGCTGACCGACTTCGGGCCGAGCTCGGGGGTCAACATCGGCGGGATCGCCGTCTTCCCCCGCAACAACGACCCCAACCAGTCGATCGTGATCGCGGCGACCGGCGAGGGCGACACCGGCACGCCGGGGGTCGGCTTCCTGATCTCGTACGACGGCGGGGCGACCTGGAGGCTGGCCGACAGCACGACCAACGTCGACTCCGGCGGCAACTGGCTGCCGATCGAGTCGTCCGGCCGCGATCGCGCGTTCGTCGGCGACACGGCGTTCGCGGTCGTCGTCGACCCCAAGCCGACGCCCAGCGGCGGGGTGATCATCTACGCCGCGCTCAGCGGCCCCACGGGCGGCATCTGGCGGAGCGAGGATACCGGGGCTCACTGGACCAAGGTGCTGGCCGGGAATGCGACCTCCGTCGCCCTCGACTACGAGAGCGGCATCGTCCTGAACCCGGACACCAACACCCTCGTCCCCGGCAACCTCCAGGTCGTCTATGCCGCGATCGCCGGCACGGGCGTCTTCATGAGCCCCAACCAGGGCCAGGTCTGGAACGAGATGCTCGGCGGGATCGGCAACCCGCTGATCTTCGACAACATCAAGGTTCCGCGCCCCAACGTCAATCCGACGAACGGTCCGACGCCCAACGGCGGCCAGGGCCGCATCGTCCTGACCACGCCGCAGCCGACCGGCAACGCCGCCGAGGATGCCGTCTATTCGGGATGGCTCTACGCGACCGTCGCCACGTCGGCCGGGGCTCTCGACGGGATCTTCATGACCAAGGACTTCGGCCAGAACTGGACCGAGGTGAAGATCCCGACCCAGCCCAACCAGGGCTATCAGAACGCCGAGGCCATCCCGACCAACGACATTTCCCAGCCGAACTACTCCGTCATCGGCTCGGCCCAGTTCCCCCAGGGCAACTACAACATCGCCATGACGGTGGATCCGGCCAACCCCAATATCATCTACGTCGGCGGCACCGCCGACGGCAACCAATCCGGGCTGATTCGCATCAACACGACGAACATCTGGGACGCCCACGCGCTGGTCTCGACCTCCTCGAGCTTCAAGGACGGCGGCCTGGTCACCCTCTCGTCCACCGGCCCGGCCACGATCGCCAACCTCAACGATTTGCCGGCGTCCGCCCCGTACCTGAACTTCATCCGCAACCCGCAGGATCCGTTCGTCGGCAACGCCTCCCTGTACGTCTACGACTACTCGTCGTTCACCAACAACGGCGCGGGGGTCGAGTGGATCCCGTTCGACGTGGGCGGCACCGATTATCACCGGATGGCCGGAATGATCGACCCGATCACCGGACTGCCCCGGCTGATCTTCGGCAACGACCAGGGAGTCTGGAGCGCCCTGGATAACAACGGGACCTTCGAGACCCAGATCGGCGTCTCGGATTCGCTGGCCGGCATCGAGCGCAACGGCAACCTTCAGATCACGCAGTTCTATTACGGGGCGGCGCAGCCCAGCAACGCCGCCGCGCTGATCGCCCAGGCCATGTTCTACGGCAGCGCCCAGGATAACGGCGGGCCGCACTCGACGGGCGACGTCCTCTCCAGCGGCAACATCCTCTGGACGGGGCCCGGCGGCGACGCCACCGGCGTGGCCACCGACCAGCAGGGTAACGGCACCGTCTACCAGTACTTCTGGCCCTGCTGCGGCGGCGGCGACACCAACTTCTTCCAGGTCAATGGCGTCGGCGAGACCTACGGCCTCCTCCAGGCCGCCAACGGCCAGCCCACTCCGGATCCCCAGTGGACCTACACCGGAGGCGCCAACTTCGCCGTTAATGCGGTCAACGGCCAGGACATCGTCATCAGCTCGTCGGTGGGGCGGATCTTCACGACCACCAACCAGGGCGTGAACTGGTTCGACGTCGGCGACCCCTCGGTCTTCAACAACCCGGGGAGCTGGAGCTATGCCCTTGCCTACGGCGCGCCCGATCCGACCGCGCCTGGGGGCGTCGGCAACCTGGGCAACTTCATCTACGTGGGCACCGCCATCGGGCAGATCTTCGTCACCCAGGACGGCGGCGGCAGCGGCACCAGCAACGACTGGATCAACATCTCCAACGAGCTGGATGGCTCGTACGTCCGGCAGATCATCACCGACCCGACCCGCGGCAGCCACGATGCGTACGCCGTGACCGACAGGGGCGTGTACTACATCGCCGATTCGATCCCGTCGGCCGGCAACCCGACGCCGACCTGGATCAACATCACCGGCAACCTCCAGAAGCTGGCCTACTCGATCTTCGGCCAGCCGTACGACCCCACGACCGACCCGAATTCCAAGAAGCTGATCCAGGCCGTGGTGTTCTCGTCGATCGCCGCGGACTGGCGATACGCCATCCCCAATTCGGCGCCGCTGCCCAAGGGCGGGGTCCACCCGGCCCTGTACGTCGGCGCGGGCGACTGGGGCGGCCACGGGTCGGGCGTGTTCCAGTCGCTCGACGGCGGCCTGACCTGGACGCTCTTCCCCAGCACGACCTATGGCGCGGTGACCCAGGGGGGCTACCTGCCGCACGCCTCCGTCACGTCGCTGAGCCTCTCGCTGGGCAACATCAACCCCGCGACGGGAATGGCCACGCTCAAGGGGCCCTTCGCCCCGGATCAGGCCAACCAGACCACGGCGGCCAGCTCCGACCCGGACATCCTGTCGGCGTCGACCTACGGCCAGGGAACGTTCGCCATCACCCTGCCGCCGCTGATCGTGGACAATGCGATCGCGGTGCAGGGCACGACCACGAGCCCGTTCACGCCCCTGCCGGCGGTGGCGGGCCCGATCACCATCACCGGCTCGAGCGAGATCACCGGCTTCGGCAACGCCACCTGGATCACGGTCGAGGACGTCACCGACCCCGCCCACCCGCGGGTCGTCGCCGGCTTCAACCCGACGAGCCCGGTGCCCACCCCCGGCGTGGGCAACTCCACCAACGGCCTGGGACAGTTCGCGATCCCCTTCAACCCCGAGACGGCCTACACCTCCAACGGCGTCAAGACCATCGAGGTGTTCGCCACCGACAACGCGGGCGCGGTGGGCAACATCGTCACCTATACGTTCTACCTCAACCCGCCCACCCAGCTCGTGTTCGCCCCCAGCGGCGAACCGCCCGCGACGGGGACCGCCGGCGTCAACTTCGCCGGGACGACGAACGTGGTGGTGGATGTCCTGGACGCGGTCGGCACGCTCGCCAACCAGTTCAACGGGCCGGTCACGATCGCGCTGGCCTCCGGCGAGGTCGGGACATTCGACCCCGGCGCCACCCTGACGGTCAACGCGATCAACGGCGTGGCGACCTTCACGAGCCTGGCCATCGACACGGCCGGGACCTACACGCTGGATGCCTCGAGCCCGAACCTGACCGACGGCCTGTCGACGCCGATCACGATCGATCCCAACTCGCCGACGCAGATCGTCTGGACGACCGAGCCTCCGGCCCAGGCGACCGAGGGCTTCCCGTTCTCGGCCACCGCCCAGGTCGAGGACCAGTACGGCAACCTCGAGACGGGCTACAACCAGAACGTGTCGCTGGCGCTGGACCAGAACGGCGTCTCCGACAATGCCGACCTCAGCGGCAGCACCACCACGGTCCAGGCCTCGGGCGGCGTGGCGACGTTCGGCGACATCGTCATCGACGCCGGCCTGCACGACGTCGTCAATCCGTTCACGCTGATCGCCAGCACGTCCGGGGTCGCGGGCACCAGCTCCTCCAGCCCGATCGACGTGGTCCCGCCGACGCTGATCCCCGGCGACCCCTCCGCCACGGCCGGCGTCGGGTTCTCGGTGACGTACACGGTCCAGACCAACACGGGCGCCGTGGACACGGCCTTCAACGGCGTCGTGAGCCTGGCGATCAAGAGCGGGCCGGCCGGAGTCACGTTGCCGCCGACCACGGCGACCGCGACGGCCGGCGTGGCGACGTTCAACAACATCGTGCTCGACACGGCGGGTTCCTACGTCCTCGAGGCGACCAGCGGGAACATGGTCCCCGGCGATACCAGCGTCACGGTGGACGCCGCCGCCGCCAGCGCGCTGGTGATCACTGTGCAGCCGCCCAATCCGGTGCAGGCCGGCATCGGCTTCGGCTTCAGCGTCGGGGCGGTGGATCCCTTCAACAACCCGGCGACGCTGACGGGCACCGTCACCGTGCAGCTCGGCGCCAACCCGGGCGGCGCGACCCTGGGCGGCGGGACCACGGCGAACGTCGCGAACAATGTCGCCGTGTTCAGCGACCTGCTCATCGACCAGGCCGCCAAGGGCTACTCGCTCCAGGTGACGAGCGGGACGCTGAGCCTGGCGACCACCAATCTGTTCGACGTCGTCGCGGGGCCGGAGGCAAAGCTGGTGGTCGCCTCGGGGCCGCCGTCGAGCATCCCCGCCGGCCAGACCTTCACGCTGGCCGTCGACGGCCTGGACAGCTTCGGCAATATCGCTGATAGCTTCACCGGCTCGGTGTCGATCCTGGCGCCTTCCGCCATCCTCGGGACCACGAGCCTGAACGCGACGGCCGGCGTGGCCGACTTCACCGGCCTCTCGATCGACAAGGCCGGCACCTACACGATCCAGGTCGCCGATGCGTCTGGCAACAAGGCCGCGTGGGGCCCGATCACCGTCACGCCCGACCCGACGGCGGCGACCGTCGCCTGGACGACCGAGCCGCCGGCCCAGATCCCGCACGGGAGCACGTTCGGCGTCGCGCTGGCGGTCGAGGACCAGTACGGCAACATCGAGACCGGCTTCAACGGGAGCGTGACGGTCAACCTCGATGCCAATCCCAGCGGGTCGACGCTGGGCGGGACGACCACGCTCAATGCCACCAGCGGCCTGGTCGCCTTCAGCGGGCTTTCGATCAGCAACGCCGGCAACGGCGAGACCCTGATCGCCAGCGGCGACGGGCTGACCTCGGCGGCCTCGTCGGCGATCGACGTGACCCCGATCCCGGGCGTCGCCCTCCAGTCGACGCCGCCGTCGTCGGTGCAGGTGTACTCTCCGTTCAACCTGACGGTCACGATCCTCCAGCAGTCCGGCGTGATCGACCCCGACTTCAACGGCAGCGTGTCGGTGGCCGTCGCCGGCCAGGCGGGGAACAATACGCTCGGCGGCACCACCACCGTCACGGCCAGCGGCGGGACGGCGACCTTCACGGGTCTGACCCTCTCGCAGGTCGGCCTGGTGGCGCTCCAGATCACCAGCCCCGGCCTGCCCGCGCTCACCACCGGCAGCATCCAGGTGACGGCCGGTTCGGCCGCGAAGCTCGTGGTGGTCAGCGGGCCGCCCACCACCTTCGCCGCGGGGACGCCGCTGTCCATCGAGGTCGAGGCCGAGGACCAGTACGGCAACCTCGCCACCAGCTTCAACGGCAGCCTGAGCGCGTCGCTGACGTCCAACCCCAGCGCACCGCTGCTGGACGCGGCCCCCGTGTCGGCCGTCGCCGGCATCGCCACGTTCAACGGGGTGACTGTCGGGCTCGTCGGCACCGGCGACACGATCCAGATCGCTGGCTCCGGCCTGGGCCCCGTGTCCACGGGCCCGTTCTCGGTGACGATCGGCGCTCCCTCGCAGCTTGAGATCACCTCGCAGCCGCCGAGCAGCGTCACGGCGGGCGCACCTTTCGGGCTGACGGTCGCGGTCACCGACGCCTATGGGAACCTGGAGGCGGCGTATTCCGGCCAGGCCGCGATCAACCTGGCTGGCGGCCCCTCGGGCGCCGGCCTGGTCGGGACGAGTTCCGCCTCGATCGTCGACGGAGTGGCGTCGTTCACCAATCTCGCGATCGACAGGGCCGCGGCCGGCTACACGATCCACGCCAGCTCCGCCTCGCTGGGCTCGACGGCGACCGGTGCGATCACCGTGAATCCCGGGGCGGCCTCCCAGTTGCAGGTCAGCATCCCGCCGCCCACCGTCATGATCGCCGGCGCCTATTTCGGGCTGGCGATCCAGGCCGAGGACCAGTACAACAACCTCGCCACCGGCTTCAACGGCACCATCGCGATCGCCCTGGACGCCAACCCGGGAGGCGCCACACTCCAGGGCGGGGCGACCGTGGAAACGGCGGTCAACGGCATCGCCAACTTCGGCCCGAGGCTGACTCTCGACCAGAGCGCCGCGGGCTACACCATCCTGGCCACCAGCGACGGGCTGACGTCCACGATCACCACGCCCATCGACGTGATCCCGGCGGCGGCCGCAACGCTCAAGGTGCAGGCCGAGCCGCCGTCGTCGCTCGGCGCGGGCCAGTCCTTCGGGCTGACGGTGGCCGCCTACGACCCGTACGGCAACCTCGCCACCGGCTTCAACGGCCCGGTCGCCCTCTCGCTGCCCCCGGGGACGCCCGTGACCCTCGCCTCGGGCCAGACCGCCACCGCCATCGGAGGAGTGGCCAGGTTCCAGGGAGTGGCGCTGAGCGGCTCCAGCGGGACGATCGCCCTCCAGGTTGGCAGCACCGGCGTGGCCGGCACGGCCACGACCCCGATCGCCTTCAACGGCAACGGCGGTAGCGGAGGCAACGGAGGCAGCGGCGGCAACGGCAGCGGCGGCAGCGGCGGCAGCGGCGGCAACGGCAGCGGAGGCAACGGCAACGGCAACGGCAGCGGTAGCGGCAGCAACGGCAGTGGCAGCAACGGCAGTGGCGGCGGCCAGGGCCAGTCGGCGCCGGTCACGATTCAGGGCGTCCAGGTGATCCGCAACAAGAAGCACAGGGTGACCGGGATCGAGCTCAGCTTCAGCGGTGCGCTCAATCCGACGGAGGCGAACACCATCGGCGAGTACTCGCTGATCCTGGCGGGCAAGAAGCATTCGTTCACCGCGAAGAATGCCCGCCACCTCGCCCTGCGGTCCGCGACCTACGACGCGGCCAACAACACGGTCCTGCTGACCCCGAAGAAGCAATTCGTGCTGAAGAAGCCGGTGGAGCTGGTCGTCAACGGGACGCCGCCTTCGGGCCTGGAGGACACCTCGGGCCGGCTGATCGACGGCAGGAACAACGGGCAACCGGGCAGTAACGCGGTGGCCGTGCTCACCAAGGCCGGCGCGAAGATCTCGTCCGTGACCAGCGTGTCCTCGGCGATCGATCAGCTCCTCGCGATGGGCGAGCTGCCGAGCCCGAGCAAGGCGCGGAAGCCCTGATCGCAGGGCCCCGAACAGAAACACAGCCGCGACCCCGGCCTGCCCGGGGCCGCCCTGAAAAGATGGGGACTGGCTCGAGGTCTTCGAGGTGCCAGTCCCCATCTCTTTTGGGGCGTGCAGGGAAGTGGGCGAAAGGGGGACGAGGCCCGACGGAGGCGGACCCCATGACCGAGGCGGAATGGACAACCGGCGCCGATCTGGACGCCATGGTGTGTTTCCTGTATGGGCTGTGGTTCGACGCTGGCGAGGTGCCCGATCGCGAGCTGCGGCTGTATGACTGTGCTTGCTGCCGGAGGGTCTGGCCCCAACTACTGGGCGACCCTCGGAGTCGGCGGGCCGGGGAGACAGCCGAGCGGTACGCCGATGGCCTGGTCTCCGAGGAGGAGCTCGAGCGGGCCGCGGACGCCGCGTGTGCGGTGTGGGATGAGGAAGAGGAGGTAATACGAGCCCGGACCGACTGAATCGTCCCGCCGCCGGGCTACCCGATCGACACCTACAGTGCGGCCGCCCATAACGCCGCCATACCCGTCGGCTGGCGGGGTGGGGCGCCTGCGTTCAGTAGCCCCGACGACATCATACGCCGCGTCATTTCCGACAGGGACGCCGAGGCAGCGGCGCAGTGCGACCTCTTGCGGGGCATCTTGGGCAACCCCCTCCGCACGGTCGTCGTCGAGCCCGCGTGGCTGAGCCCGGATGTCATCGGCCTTGCCCGGGATATCTATTTCCAGCGAGACCATGTGTGGCTCCCGGAGCTCGCAGGCGCGCTTCAGGCGGCCGGGTTCGAGCAGGAGGACATCCTGTCCCACTGTCGGTGCGACGGGCCCCACGTCTTCGGGTGCTGGGTGGTCGACCTGCTCGGGATTTCATGCCAGGTGGGGAGGGGCGATCGAGGATGCGGCCTTGCTGGATCAATCTCCATCGGTCCATTGACAATCTGCTGGACCCCTGATAGGCTCGCTCCTTGAGATGACGCTCATGAACCGGGCGTTCATCCTTGTAGCGCGGTCACGCCGGCCCTCCCATGCGTCCTTCGCCGGGGAGGGTTTTTCTTTGCGCGGTCGGCCGCGGGCTCGATGACGGGCCTGTCATCGTTGAGATCGCTCCGATCGGCCGCCGGCGCTTCCGGTGGCGGGGAGCCACGGTCCAGAGAGCGGCAATCGTCGAGTTGTCGACGCGGACTCCTGGGGAACCCTCTCGCGAGGGATTCGAGGCGATGCCTCGGCCGATCGGGGTGCGCGCGGCGATCGACGTCCTTCGCCACAAGTCCTTTCAGCCTGTTCAACAACATGAGGGGAGTATCCAATGGCAACGACGATTCTGTCTTCCCGGCGCCTCTTCGGTGGATTGTCCGGCCGACGCGGCGCGGGCCCGCGGGCCTCAATGCGTCGGACACGCCGCACGTCGCGGCCGACGGTGGAGGGCCTGGAGGGACGGGTGGTGCTGTCGACCGTCGGCCTCGACCCGACGTATGGATTCGGCGGCGTCGCGCTGACGAACGTGCCGCAGAACACCTCGACCGCCACGTTCTACCAGTCGATCAGCGCGATCGCTCCGCAGAGCGGCAAGACGGTCGAGGTCGGCACCCTGACCGTGGATACGTCCACGACGACCGCCGAGCGGATGGTCGTTTCGCGGCTCAACGCCGACGGGTCGATCGACACCACCTTCGGGTCGGGTGGGTCGCAGGTCATCTCCATCATCTCCGGCGGCGTGACGTACGACGTGTATGCCGACGACGTCGCCGTCCAGTCGAACGGCACCATCGACGTGCTGGGGACGGCCAACTCGACGACGCCCGCCGCGACCGACTTCGTGGTCGCGCAGTTGACCTCCAACGGGGTGCTCGACACGACGTTCGGCACCGGCGGCTTCCGGCTGATCGATTTCAGCACGATGACGGGTTCGCTTTCGGCCTATTCCAGCGCCAGCGCCCTGAGCATCGACCCGAGCGGCAAGATCGTCGCCGTCGGTTCCACCTCGACGCCGACGGGCTTCAACGACTTCGCGATCGCCCGCCTCAACACGAATGGCTCGCTCGACACCTCGTTCAACACCTCGGGCATGCAGGTCGTGCCCTTCGACCTGGGCGGCAGCTCGGGGATCAGCTACGACACGGCCGGTGCCGTCGTGGTCCAGCCCGACAGCAAGATCGTGGTCGCAGGCATGGCCCAACCCCTGATGTCGAGCACCGCGGGGAGTCAGGCCGCCGTGGCGCGGCTCAACGCCGACGGGTCGCTCGACACCTCGTTCAACGGCACCGGCAAGCTGACCTACACCTACAGTCTCGGCGGCAACAGCGACGACTCCGCGAATGCCCTGGCCCTCCAGGGCTCGCAGATCGTGATCGCCGGGACGTCGAGCGTGAACTTCCCCTCGGGCTCGAACTTCAACGTCCAGGAGCTCACGGTGACCCGGCTCAACGCCAACGGGTCGTTCGACGCGTCGTTCAACGGCAGCGGCAAGTTCATCCTGGCGGTCTCGCAGGCGGGCATCGACTTCAACACGTCCGCCTCGTCGATCGTCGTCCTGCCCGACGGCTCGCTCCTGGCCGGCGGCAACGCCCACGAGAAGAACACGTTCTACTCCAATTACGGCGGCTTCCTGGCGAAGTTGACTTCCGGCGGTACTCTCGACCCCACCTACGACCACGGCGGCGTGGCGATCCTGCCGACCAGCATCAACCGCAGCATGGTCATGCAGCCCGATGGGAAGGTCCTGTTCGCCACCTACGACGGCGTCGCCCGCGTCACGGCCCCGCCGCCGGCGGTCATGGCCACGAAGATCCTGACCTCGGGGGCCGGCAAGAAGACCAAGGCCACGGCCCTGACTCTCACGTTCAACACCGGGCTCAACGAGACCCTGTCCAAGAACATCAAGGTCTACGTGATCCACAACGCCAAGGGCAAGAATAACTTCAAGATCAAGAAGAATGGAATCACCTACGAAGCCGCCACTCAGACCCTGACCATCCGGTTCGCCAACAAGACGGCGATCGGCAAGGGCTTCCAGGTGGTGCTCGCGCCTGGGGCGATCATCGGCGCCGATGGCCAGGTGCTCGCCAGCAACACGATCCCGGTCCCGGCCACCACGATGTAACCTGGTCTCGCCGTCCGCGGCCTCCAGGTGCCGAGGAAGCGGCAAGCCGTACGTAATGGCTGGGCACGGATCGCCTGGCAGCCCCGGGGGATCGTACGCCCCCGAGGCTCAGCGTTTCCGGAATCTCGAGGCTTGCCCGCTCGGGCGCGATCGCAGGCCCATCGAAGGCGAATTCGTCGTCCCGAGCAGTGATCAGGGATCGGGCGTCGGCATCAGGGCGCCGACGTCCGCGCGCCAGGCGACGAGCCGGTCGTGCAGGGCCTTCACCCTGGCGGGTTCGCGGGCAGCCAGGTCCTCCTTCTCGCCGGGGTCGGCCTGGACGTTGTACAGCTCGAGCTGTCCGTCCTCGAACCATTCGATCAGCTTCCAGTCGCCGTCGCGAATTGCGCCGCACGGCGGGCCGCCCTGATTGCTGTAGTGCGGATAATGCCAGAACAGCGGGCCGCGCGCGAACGGGCGTTCCTTCAGCAGCGGCAGGAGGCTGACTCCGTCGCGATGCTGGACAGGGTCCAGCGGCAGGCCGGCGAGGTCGAGGATCGTGGGGTAGAAATCGGTCGAGACGACCGGCGTGTCGCAGACGCTACCAGCTCGGGTGACGCCCGGGGCCGCGACGATCCAGGGCTCGCGGATTCCGCCCTCATACGGCCAGCCCTTGCCGCCGCGCAGGGGGAGATTCGACGTGGGGTGCCCCTCGGAGGTGGACAGGCCGCCGTTGTCCGAGGTGAAGACGACGATCGTCCGCCCGGCGATACCGGTGCGGTCGATCGCCGCCAGCACGCGCCCGATCGCGGTGTCCATCTGCTCGAGCATCGCCGCATACGTCGCGTGGTTCTGCACCTGCCGCACCTTGTTCGCTCGCTCACGGCCCCAGGCGTCGGGCGGGGCCGAGGCGCGCTTGCGCTCGTACTTCGCCACGAGATCGCGCCGGGCCTGGATCGGCGTGTGCACGGCGAGAAACGGCAGATACGCGAAGAAGGGGCGATTCCTGTGCGCCTCGATGAACTTCACGGCCTCGTCGGCGATCCGGTCGGTCGTCTTGGGGTCGTCCTCCTGGGAGTGGGCCGGTCGATCACCGGGCGGGTAATAGAACTGCCCCTTGCCGGCGAGGTCGGGCCCGAAGCCCTGCGCGTTGGGGGAATACGCACCCTCGCCGAGGTGCCACTTGCCGGCGAAGAACGTGGCATAGCCCGCGTCGCGCAGGCGCTCGGCGATGGTCAGCTCCTCGAGCGCCAGGTGGTGCTGATAGGGCGCCGGCCGTAGCTTGCCCCGGCGCTTGCCGCCGATCCACTCGGTGATGCCCAACCGCGCGGGATACTTGCCGGTCAGGATGCTAGCCCGGGTCGGCGAGCACACGGAGCACGCAGCATATCCGGCGGTGAACCGCATCCCCCTCGCGGCCAGACGGTCGATCTGCGGGGTCTCGTAGAAGGTCCTGGGATTGTAGGCGCCGACGTCCATGTAACCGAGGTCGTCGGCGAGGATGAAGACGACATTCGGCCGGTCAGGCAGCGGCGAATCGGCCCATCCCGCCCGCGGGCCGGCCGCCGCGACCGCCAGGACAAGTGCGACGAGAAGCAGGCACCGAAATCCCGACCTTGGCGAGCCCCGCAGGAATTCGCGGATCGGGCGACACTGGCGCCGGAACCGCCGCGGACGAACGGAACCTCTCATGTGGGTTGTCTCCTGGTGGGTCGGCCCCTCGGCGCCTCGGACGCTCGCGCCGAACGTCGATCGATCGATTCTGCCGCGGCGCCGTCGGGCCGGCAATCCCGCGGAGCAGGATCGGCGGACGAGCCGGCGTGACGGCGAGTGTCAGCGCGTCGATGTCGACGTCGACGACGATGCGGGCCCGGCGGACGGACCGGGGCGGCGGCGGGGTTTCGGGGCAACGAGCTTCCAGGCGTCGTTGATCAGGTCGCGCAGGTCGTCGCGTTCGACGGTCGCCAGCCGCACGAGAATCCAGGGATAGTTGCGATAATGCTCGGTGATGAAGAACGTCTCGGGGTCGGCCTTCATCCGCATGGCGCGCTCGTCGGGGTCGATCCGCACCACCAGGCAGTCGCCGCTGTCGTGCAGCCGGACGAACAGACTCTTACCGGCGCGGAAAGCCGGGGTGCCATAGGACGTCCCTTCCACGGCGCCCGTCAGGCCGACGGCGATGGCTCGAACCGTATCGAAGGTGATGGGCTCGCGCCCTGGATCGGGAGGGTCGGGATTTCGCTTGCGTGCCATGGTCGTCCCCGGGAGGAAATGAAGAGGCGGCGGCACCCGAATCCAGGTGGAATCTGCTCCAGTTTACCTCACGCGAGGAGCTTGTGGCTCCGGTGGTGGACATGGCGGAGCAGCAGGTGGAGGGGCGGACCAAACCCGATGGTCGGGGTATGGTTGCCGCTCGCGACCGTGGGCGTGGACGGGCTCGCGGACGAGGTGTAGGGCGATGGGACTGGGGTGAAGGGCGAGATCCCCACGGCCGGATCCGGGATCCTCGTGATCGTGAGCGGGTGCGAGACCCGGTCCGCCGGCGGCTTCCGCGGGATTGGGAGCAGGTGCGCGGATTCCAGCGCACCGGCGGCCTCCACGATCCACGCGGGACCCCAGGGAGCGCCGGGGATTGCGCGACAATCCAGGGCGTCGTGATTCGGTCGAAAACCATGCCGCTTCATGGGCGTTCGCCGGGCCCAGCGAGCGGACCCGTCCTCGTCTCATCCTGAGAATTGTGGAGACATGGTCGCACCCTCGTCTCTGAAGAGGTCGGCTGTTTGGAATTGGGTTTTGAGTTTTCAGTTTTCGGTTTTCGGTTTTCGGTTTTCAGTCTGTGTGCGGGCCAGGCGAACCACCCCTGCCGGGCTCGAACCCGGTGGTGTTCGGCCAGGAGTGTCGAACTTTGTCATTTCGTCTTCGATCTTCCCATTCCGGAGGCCGGGTCGGTAGCTCCGAAGAATGAGCGAGGCTCACGGATACCAGCTTGGCTCCGCGAGGATCTGCCCGCCGGGGTACATGCCGCGATACGCGTCGGGCTGCTGCGCCGACTTCGCGTGGCCGTCGAGATAGAGCACGTTCGACGTGCCGTGGCGGTTCCAGGGAATCCATTTGTCCAGCGTCACCGTCCCGAGCCAGATATCGTAGTCATCCTGACGCGGGTCCGTGGCCGCAACAGGGTCGTTGATATTCGCGTCCATCACCGCGCCGTCCCGCTCGTTCATGCAGACGAAGTTCGACGTGCCGATATCGGACTGAAACCGCGGAAACGTCCAGCGCCCGTAGCGGACGGTCCTGTGGGTCAACTGCGAGTTCAGCAGGTAACTCGTCCGATTCGTGATCCCGTCGACGACTCCCGTAGAGGGAGTGACATACGGCAACACGCGGGACGGATCCGACGGGCAGCGGTAAATCCTCGCGTCGGCAACCTGGACGCCGCCCCTGGCGATCGAGTCGTTGGCCGAGGACGGGTTGACATAGGGCATGATCCTGTCTTCCCAGTAGATTTCGGCAAACGACTCGGCGTTGTGCACCTCCGAGAGGCTGTCGGCGTTGAACGGGTGGTGGAGGAAGAACTGCCCGTTCCAGTCGTCGAAGTACTGCATGACGCCGAGGCCGATCTGATGGAGATGGCTCTGGCACTGCATGCGACGGGCGGCCTCGCGTGCCGCCTGCACGGCCGGCAGCAGCAGACCGATCAGCACCGCGATCAGGGCCATCACCACCAGCAGCTCGACCAGGGTAAACGCCCGCCGGACGCGTCGACGCATCGAACTCGCCCCTGTCGCCGGAGGAAGTCGGCCTCGATATTACGATCTTTCGAAAGATAATACCGACACGACTGCCGGGCAATGGGGTAGCGATCGGGCGGGGGCGAGCCCCGAGGCTCCGAGATGGCGAGGTCTACACGCAGGACGCGGCGAACGCGTCCTTCCCTGCTCCCACCGCGCGCAAAAAAAGCCCGGCCCCCAACGAGGGGGCCGGGCACAGCCAGGGAGAACGACGCTTGCTCGTGATTTCTTGGATGTCGGATCAGGTTTCCCAAATAAGAGAGAAAGCCATATCGGTGAGGCGAGGCGGGTCAGCCGCCCCAATTCCAGGCGATTCGCACTTTAAATCGGGCCTTGCGTCGAGACAGAAGAAGAGAAATGCAACCGACGTGCCAACGGCGAGACGGGGGGAATCGAGCACGGGGGCATTCTCCGCAACCGATTTGTTTCAATGGGCTTAACGCCAGGACATCCCCCGCGATGCTCTGGGCTCCGCTGACCGTCGGCGGGACCGGCGGCTTTTCTTCCGGGCAATCGTGACGATTTTTTGGGCGGAATGCGGTCAACGCCGTCAGTCTGCCGAAGAAATGACCTGGGACGAGCTGAGTTGCCCCGCCAGCCGCACCGTGGGCCGGCTGAAGGCAACCGTCAACTCGCGGCCCGGAGCTCGAGGGGACCAGTTGAGCTGCAAGCTCGCGCTGCACGAATTCGCCCTTGCCACTACAATCCCCCTCACCGCACCAGGGACCGGCCGCCGCCCTCCGCAGGATGCATGCTGCCTGCCCGCCTACGACCCTCGATGCTTTGCTCGCGCCCCAAATGGCCCTGACGAGGGTGGTTTTGGTTGCTTTGCGGAAAATGGTATAATTGGGTGATCTATTCAGGGCGCATGGCCCTGGTCCCTGGGGATTGGCGCGCCAAATGTGGGTTATGAGGTGCATCGGAGGACCAGGTCGGACGCGTGCGAACAGATGTGGCTGAACCGAGCGGATTGAACTGAGTCGCAGGGATGGGCTCCAGAAAGGAACAGGCGACGATGAAGGTGATGGTGCTGGGTCTGGACGGAGCGACCTGGGATGTTCTGGAGCCGCTGATTCAGGAAGGTCTGCTGCCGAACCTGGCGCGGTTGCGCAAGCAGGGTTCGTGGGGCCGGTTGAGCTCGGTCTTTCCGCCGCTGAGCCCGGTCGCATGGACGGGGGTGATGACCGGGAAGAACTCGGGAAAGCACGGGGTCTTCGAGTTCGTCGAGCACGACCACGACCCGCTGGGCGGGCGGGTGAATTCCTCGCGATCGATCAGGTCGAAGCTGGTGTGGGAGATCGCCGCGCAGCACGGGAAGAAGGCGGTGGTCGGCGGCATACCGATGAGCTACCCCGCGCGGCCGGCGAAGGGATTCCCCGGGTTCTTCCTGGGCGATTTCCTCAGCCCGGCCGGGGCGCCCGACTTCAGCAGCGACCCGGCGCTCTTCGCCGAGCTGGAGCGCGAGGTCGGCACCTATCGTCCCTGGGCCACCGTGATCCACGACGGCGGCCACGAGGCCGCGGTGCTCGACGACCTCCAGGACTTCCTCGACCAGCACCTGCGCACGATCTCGTTCCTGATGAATCGGTGTGAATGGGACCTGTTCCTGTTCGACGTGATGGCGACCGATCGAATCCAGCACGAACTCTGGCACGTCTGGGACCTCACCCATCGCGTGGCACGCGAGCGAGAGAAGGAGCTGGCCGCGCTTCGTCCGCGCCTCATCGAGTTCTGGCAGTCGGTGGATCGCGGCGTCGGCGCGATCGAGGCCGAGCTGCCCGCGGACGCGGCGCTCCTGGTCATGAGCGACCACGGCTTCGGGGCGATCGAGCACTACGTGAATTTCAACGTGTGGCTGCTCGAGCAGGGTTTCATCGCGCTCGAGGATTCGTTCTACGTCCGGCAGAAGCACTGGTGCTACAAGCGCGGGGTGACGCCGGAGTGGATCTACAACGTGATGAGCCGGCTGGGACTGGGCGGGCACCGGGTGAGCCGGTTCCGCGGCAAGCAGGCGAGCCTGCTGGACCGGCTGGGCGAGTCGCTGTTCCTGTCGCGGCGCCACGTCGATTGGTCGCGGACGCGGGCGTATGCCCAGGGGAATTTCGGCCAGGTCTTCCTGAACGTCAAGGGGCGGCAGCCGAACGGGTGCGTGGCGCCCGAGGACGTCCGGCCGCTGCTCGACGACCTCAAGGCCGGCCTGCGAACGATCCCGCACCCCGAGACCGGCGAGCCACTCGTCGAGAACGTCTACGAGCGCGACGAGCTCTACCACGGGCCGCACGCGCACCTCGGCCCGGACCTGACCGTCGTGCTGACTGACTGGAAGTATCGCACGATCGGTCTGCACGACTTCACGACGCACCGGGTGGTCTCGCCGGCGTTCGGGCCGACGGGCGACCACCGGATGGACGGCATCCTCCTGGCCTCGGGCCCGGCGTTCCGCACCGGCGCGTCGCCCCGCGACGCCGAGCTGCTGGACATCGCGCCGACGGTGCTCCACCTGCTGGGCGTCCCGGTCCCCGAGGACATGGACGGCCGCGTCCTGACCGAGCTCCTCGACCCGTCGGTCACGCCGATCGACGTCCCCGTGCACGCCTCGGCCCTGGCCCCGGCCGCGACCGCCGCGACGACCCCGCACGCGGGCGCCAACGGAGCGGCCGCCGATCCGGTCTACACCGCCGAGGAGGACGCCGAGATCCAGCGCCGGCTCGAGGAGCTGGGCTACCTCTGATCGAGGTGCCACTCACCGCGGCCGCCGAACGAGGAATCTCGGTCACGTCGAACGAGCGACCTGACGAACTGGCGCGCCGGATGCAGGCTCTCTTCATTCGTGCCGTTCGTGTCATTCGTGGTTGAATCAACTCGCCGGAAGACCTCACCACGAATCGCACGAATAACACGAATGGGACCGGAGTCGGATCATTCCCTATCTGGACCATTCGATCAATCGGTGGCTGATGAGGCGCGTCCGCGTATTTCGGCCGGGTTGATCGCGGGACGTTGCGCGACTATGATAGACTGACGATCGCGGAAGACCGCGGTCATTTCCTTCCCGCTCATCTCTCCCTGGGCAGCGACCTGAAGGAGGACGACGATGCGAACCCACTTCCCCATGAGTGTGTCGTCGAGCCAGGGTCCCGCGTTCGGGTCGCGTTAGTCTATTCGATCGCCGCAGCTCTGCACCGCACTCTCCTCTTCGCGGCGGGAGCCACGATCGTTTCGTTCCGACCGACGGCCCGAGGCGCGGAAGATGCCGCTGCGCGCCGGGGTCGTGCAAGGACGTCGTCCACGGCCCGGACCCCTGCCGGATCGAGCCGGGCGATGTGCCCGCTCACCTTCGAACTCAATCGAACGTCGGCGGCCCGCACCCGGCCCCCGGGTCGCGGCCGATCCCATAGATGTCGGTCTATTCGTAACTGGTGAGGGTCATCATGAGATACCGGTTCCCCTCGAACAAGCAGACGCGACGACTGTGCGCCGAACCGGGCGAGGATGATGGGCTGGCCCCGCGCCTGGAGGCGCGGCGATTCGCCCGGGGCGGTCGGTCGCGCCATCACGGCGGCGGGCCGGCGTTCGGGCCGGGATCGGGTTCGGATTCGAGCTCGAAGGCACCGACCGTCGACCGCAAGGCCGCGCAGCTCTGTCGCCAGGTCGCCGTGACGCTCGACGAGGTGCTGGCCGAGTGCCGCGACGACGTGCTGCGCGACCTGCACGTCCTCGACGTGGCCCCGTTCCCGGACGCCTCGCGGCTGCTGGTCACGGTGGGGCTCGTCGACGCCGGGGCGCCGGACTCACCCGGTCCCGTCGCGGTGCTGGACCACCTCCAGCACGCCGGCGGCCACCTGCGGCGCGAGGTCGCCGCGGCCGTCACCCGCAAGCGAGCCCCGCTGCTGGTCTACCGGCTCGTCGGACCGGACGAGGTCGAGGGCAATTGAGGGATCAGGAGCCTGCCCCGAAGGGAAGGGCTGCGAAACCGTGGCGTAGGGTGGGCATCGCGCACCAGTTCGAGGCCTCGACCGGTGGGCGATGCCCATCCTACGCCATCATCGATCCCGGTCGAGTCGCGCCTCGAGCCGGGTGAGGACGGCGCCGACTTCGCCAGCGTCGGCGATCTTGCCCTCGCCGTCGATGACAATGAGATAAGGGACGGAGGTCACCTCGAGGCGGCCGAACAGCTCGCCCACGGCGGCCGAGTCCGCGGGCGGCTCGACATCGACTCCGGTGGGGAACTCGAGGTGCTGGGCGTCGATGGCCCGGCGGATTTCGATCGGCGAGCTGCCCGGCGGGTGGATACCGATGACCGCCGGACCGTTCTGGGGATGCTCGCGCACGAAGCGGGTGAGACGCTTCATGTCGTCGCGCCCGTCGTCGTCCCACTCGGACCAGAAGACCAGGACCACGAACCTGCCCCATAGGGTCGGCCAGACCGGCGGGTCGCTGCCGATCCAGGTCATCCCGGCGGGGAATGCGGGCACCGGCTCGCCGACGTGGTCGGCCGGTCCCTTCCGCCGGGGCTGCGGCATCCTGATGTTCACCTGCGCCGGTTTTCTCGTCAGGATCATCTTCGCGTAGGTTCTCGCATCGATCGCGAGCGGACCCTCTTCGGCCTGGACCATGCTGCCGACGAGTCCCCCCGTCCCGTCGAGCACATGGACGCTGGTCTCCTCGGGCACAGTCACGTCGCTGAAGACGGACTCATCCACCCGGGCGAAGGATGCGGCCGAGTCGACCGTGACGACCCGGCGCGTCTGGACGACAACCCATCCCTGATTCAGAAAGGACACTGGATCGAGGGTCATCTCCTCGACGTGAAAGGGATACCAGAGGCCCGGCGCAATCTCGCGGAGGTCGTCGCATCGGCCGATGGCGACTGCAATGGGGCGCTCGAAGCGAGGGCAGAGGAAGTGCTCCATCCGGATCGGGATGTGATTGCGGTCGGTCGCGAGGTGCAGCACATACGACTGGTCCCGGCTCATGATCGGGCTCCCGCCGGCGTCGCTGCGGAGCGTGATGCAGGGATGGCCGTCGACCGTCGCGGTGCCGCAGTAGTGGAATGCCAGCCCCTGAGGTAGGAAAGGGCGAGGCAACCTGACGAGGTCGGACAGCGGTGTGGAAAAGCCCTGGCTCCCCAGCAACATCGTGTGCGGGCGGATCAGCAGCAAATGCGGGGCGACGCGGCTCGGGTCTTCGATGATCGCCCGTCGCAGGGAGGCCATGCTCGTCGCCCTGTCTCCCGTCGTCGAACTCGAGGCATGGCGGATCCACCGCCCGTCGAACGACGTCACGTCGGATCTCACGACTCGCACGGCGTCTGGAATGGCGTTCGAATACCACGAAGCCAGGGAGAACAGGTTCCCCTGGGTGATTGAGCGTTGCTCGTACATCCTGTCAAAGACGAGGCGCGAGCCGCTCACGGTACGCCACAGACGGTACCCCTGGTCTCTGGCCGAGACGTCGAGGTTGCCATACCTCCGCTCCTGCGCGGCGACGCGGGGGGCCAGTTCCCGGAGTGCGTGGGGGCCGCGGTCGCCGCCGACCGGCTCGGGGAGTTCCGAGCCGACGAGCCGGCGATCCCTGATCGTGAAGACCGGCAGATCGGCGGGAATCACCACGTCGCGGAAGAAGGGAGGCTCATGGCGAGGCGCGAGGTCGATCTTCTCGAAGACCGTCACGGTACGGGTCGTCGACGCCGGCCGCATCCGGCGGCCGGTCGGTGCCACGGTGACCGTGATCCTCGCGGGAAACCACAGGCCGGGGGCGACCTGACGCAGTTCGTCGACATGCATCGTGCACCCGGGCGATTCCTCGCGGATGCAGAGGTAGTTGCGCTCGGGAGCCAGCCAGAGGCGGCGAGTGATCGGGACATCGGTCAGGACGGGACGTTGATCGACCTGGATCCTGAGGCAGTGCAGGCCGTCGAGCTTCTCCTCGCCTTCGAGCCGGGCTTCGACCGTCCCGAAGGGGAGCGAGAACCGGGGCAAGACCAGGTCGCTGCCATACCCCAGGTGCGCGTGCACGGCCTCGGTCCCGGCCAGGTAGGTCGACAGCGGGATGTTGATCCCGATCGCCTCCAGCGCCAGGCTGTGAGGGGCGAGCGCGGCCGGGTGCAGCCAGCGGCCCAGATGGATGTTGGCACAATTGCCCGAGGCGACCGTGCGCGTCCGCTCGCCGTCGTACGCCGAGGCCTCCTCGTGGTGGGACTTTACCTCGCCACGACGCTCGAACGCCCGCTGATGAAAGGATACACGATCGCCCTGGAAGACGACGCGGCGGGTGGCGAACAGGGAGAATCCGGCGGGATCCTGCTGGCCTTGCTGTCCCGTCGCGCAACCGATGATCCGGGCGCTGTACTCGAGGTCCCGGTACTTCGCCTCCTCGGCGCGAACGGCCGTGACGATTGCCGCCATCCGTTCGTCGCGCGGCGGATTGCCGGGATCGTCGGCGCCGATTGACGCGAGGCCGGGAAGACCCAGCGCGACGGCCAGCCAGCACGATGCGACTCGCCCGATCCTCCGCGGCATGGCCAGTCCTCACGCGGGTTGTGGATGAACTCCTGTGCCATCTGCCAAATCGTAACGGATCCCGAAGCGACGTACGAATACCGGGCCGGCTCGACGATCGTCGCCTTCAACCCGGATTTCACCTGTTCCGAAGGCCACCCTTTCGCTGGTGCTCCCGGAGCAGCCGCTGATAGCCCTGGGGGCTGAGTGTCGGAACCCCTGGCTCGTTCTGGCGGATGAAGCCGACCCGATGCCCGGTCTCGTCGGAGACCGATACGTTCATCCCCCCCGGCACGACGACCTTGCCGAAGATCGCATCGTCCGCGGCGGGATTCAGGGTCGCCGATTCAATCCTCAGGCCGTCACGCGAGTCGATCAGCAACTGTCCCCTCGCCATCCGCGTGCCACCCTGGAAGTGCATCGTAACGACGCGGAACGGATACCAGAGCCCCGGCGCAATCTCGCGCAGGTCCTCGGCGCGGCCGAGGCTGGTCGGCAACGGACGCGCGCCGGGTGCGTCGACGAATGTCGTCAGGCGGATCGGGATCAGGTTCCGATCGGTCGCTAGGTCCACGACGAGCGAGAGATTGGTGTCATAACCCCGGCCCGTGAAACGGCCCACGATTGTGAGGCACGGGTGACCATCGACCGGGGTCTCGCCGCAGTAGTGGAAGCGCAGGGCCGGCAACCTGGGCCAATCCTGGGCGGGTAGGCCGAGCAGGTAAGTCAGAGGAGCGAGGATCATCTGGTCGCGGAGGAGCAGCAAGTGCGGCCGGTGGGTGAACACGCTGTCCATCAGCCCGGGATCATCCTCGACGGCGCCATGGCGCATCGTGGCGGCCGTGCTTCCGAACGCCTCGGGCTGCTGCGTGGCGACGTACCGCGTCCACTGGCCGTCGTAAGCGTGGACCTGGTCGAACGTGCTGCCCGAGCCGCGCAGGAACGTCAAACTGCCCTGTTTCTTCGAGTACAACAGCTCGCCGCGGCGGATCGAGTGCTCCTCCATCGCCTCTCTGATGAGAGAGCTCTGGCGCCGTTTGTTCGGCGTGAGGTTGGTGTGGCTGGCGATGGCGCGGATTTCGATCGGGTCATATCGGCGGGCCTGGTCGGCGACCCGCGTGGCGAGATTTTCCAGCAACCGGCGCCCGTGGTCGCCGGTGATCGGCTGGGGGAGCTTCGAGCCGTCGAGCGCGCGATTCGTGATCGTGTAAACCGGCAGTCCGTCGGGGATCGCCACGTCGTGGAAGAGGGACTCCGCGTTGTGCGGCGAGGGTACAACCCGCCGGGCCTTTGTGACCTCATGGCTGACGATGTTACGCTTGCCCTGCGTCGCGCCGGGGATATCGTAATGGCCGACGTCGATCTTCCACGGGAACCAGACGCCCGGGGCGATCTGGCGCAGTTCGGTGACGTGCATCTCGTGCCAGGTGAACTCCTCCTTGACGCAGTGGTAGCTGTAAGACGGAGCTAGCCAGAGGGTCTGATGGTACGGTTGCTTCGCTTCGCTGGTGATGTGAGCCACACCGACCCGGACGCAGCGAACGCCCTCGATTTCCCCCTCGCCCAGGAACCGCGCCACGACGCGGATCGAGCCGCCCGCGAGCAGCGGCACCGCCTCGCCCGCGGGAATCCCGAGATAGGCGCGGATCGCATCGGTCCCCTCGAGGTAGACCGAAAGGGGCAGGCTCACGTCGAGGTGGGCCAGCGGAAGCGCGTGCGGCGGGCAGAGCTTCGGATGCACGAACCGGCCGAGGTGGATGTTGGCGCAATTGCCCGAGACGACGGTGCGCGTCCGCTCGCCGTCGTACGCCGAGACCTCCTCGATGCGCGACTTGATCGCGAATGTCCGTGTGAAGGACTCCTCGCGGATGTAGCTGCGAGTCCCCTGGAAGACGACGCGGCGGGTGGCGAGGCCGGCGAGCTCGGTGGGATCGACCGGATCCTTCTCGCGGTCGTCGCGGATGATGGTCCGCACGTCGTATTCGATGTCGCGGACCTTCGCCTCCTCGGCGCGGACCGCCGCGATGACGGCCGCGAGGCGCTCGTCGCGCGGCGGGTCGCGCGGCTCGTCGGAGGAGACGGCCCACGGGGCGATCGGGCCCAGCAGCATCGCCAGGCCCAGGCACCACGACACCGACATCGCCGGCCGGTCCGTCCGTCGCATGATCGTCGCCTCCGAGGAGCGGGCTCGGTTCGAGACGAGCACTCGTCGAGGCGTTCGATCGTACCGGAAGCCGGCGCGCGGGTTGGAGAGGATCGGCCGATCACTGACTCAGCTCAATCGGTTCACTCGATGACGACACGCCCCGGCTGGCCCTCGGCCTCGGGCTCCTCGACGGTGATGGTTCGCTCGAGGAACGCGGCGATGGTGTGGATGTTGGTGCGAAGGTGCTCGGTCACCTCGCTGACGGTGAACGCGCTGCGGCCGGCCGCGAAGGCGAGCGGGAGCAGGATCTGGTCGGCCGAGTGCGGATCGACCGCGGCGCCCTCGACGGCCTCGAAGGCGAGCAACTGGTCGACGGCCTCGTCGGCGACGGCCTCGGACGGCTTGCCCCGCTCGCCAAGGCCGATGAAAGCGGCCGGAATCGTGGCGTCGTGCTCGGCGACCAGCGTCAGCGCGGCCCCTTGCCCGGGACTGGGCCAGCGCACCAGTTCGATCTCGATCTCGGCATCGAGGCCCGCTTCGGCCAGGCGCTCGAGGGCGCGGTCGCGCATCCTGGCGGCGATGTCGTCGCGGAGGTTGGCGACTCCGGCGATGACCCGGATCTTGCGGAGCGGCCCGCGCTCGAGCTGGACCCATGGCCGGGGGCTGGCGGGCTCGATCCAGGCCTCGAGCCGGCCGCCGCCCCGGGGATAGAAGCCGGCCGACGGCATCGACAGGGCCACGGGCATGCCGAACGCCCAGAGATAGCCGCGCCAGGTGGCCTCGAGGAAGGTGTACGCCGGCGCCTTGGGGTTGAACGTACCGCCGGCCAGCATGAGCCGGACGGCGTCGCCGGTGCGCAATGCCAGCGGCAGGTGGAGGGTCTGGAGGACCAGGCCGGTGGAACCGGCGGTGCCGATGTCGAGGGAGAGGTCGCGTGACTGGTACTCGGCCGGCGAGAAGGCGACCTCGCGCGAGCCGACCGCGGCGCCGACGACCCGGGCGTTGCCGAGCTCGGCGGCGGCGTCGATGGCGGTCTTGTGCTGGGGGCGCAGGCCGGGCTTGTCGCGGTTGGCCCGGACCTTCGTCATGCGGAAGGGCCGGCCGGTCAGCAGCGACAGCGTCAGCGCGGTGCGGAGGATCTGGCCGCCCCCCTCGCCGCGCGACCCGTCCAGCCGGACGGTCTCGTGCCCGTCCGAGGTCCTGTCCGAGTCCGTGTCCGAGCCCATCACGCGAAACTCCGTCCGATGCGATTGCCAGGGCCGGGCGGCCCCGTGCACGCCGGCGACGGCGCCCGCCCCGTGGGCCGCGTGCGCCCGCCAGCGCCGCGACTTGACGGCAGCTTCCCCGCCGACCACTCGCGGCCCCTTCCAATCTAGCCGGTCCCGTCTCAGGTCACCATCCATGGACATCGTTCCTTCCATCCTGGTTCGCGTCACGGCGCGGTCGCCCGATTCCATCCGAGGACACTGGCTGACGCTCGACTCGACTCGGCTCGATTCGCCTCGGTTCGGCTCGCTGCGGATTCCCTGCTAGCCGCTCGTTACTGACTACGGACTACTGGCCCCGCGGCTGCGGCGGAGGCGACGGCACATCGACGGCCGGGGGCGACGTCGGCGTCGAGGCGGAGGCCGGCGCGGGCGGCTGGGATTTCGCGACGCGCGGCGACGAGGCCCCCTTTGCCGGAGCGGGCACCGGAGCCGTGGCCAGTCCCGGTGCCGACGTCGCGGCGGGCCGGGGCGAAACGGGCGTCGGCGCCGGCGTTGCGGGGATCGACGGGGGCGTCATGTCGGGCCTGTCGGGGCTCGGCGGCGGCTCGGGCGCGCCCTTCATCCGGCGGAGCATCCGGGGACGATCGTCCGGCTTGTCGTCCTGCCTGGACACCTCGGCGACCACGCCCGGCATGTTGCGCGTGGCCCAGACCAGGATGACCCTCTGGTGCCGCTCGTCGTTTTCGGCGGCCGGCTGGCTGAACAGGAACGAGCCCAGGCTGCGCAGGTTGTCCGGCCGGCAGCCGATGACGGCGACGTGGTTGTCCTCCAGGACGAGGTCGAAAGCCAGCTCGCGGATCTCCTCCTCTTGCTGGGCGTCGCGGATCGTCAGCTCCTGGGGTGCGATGCCGGTGGCATTGGGCAGGGTCGGAAACGTGCGTTGGATCGGGCCGTGATGGAGCTCGGGGATCACGCGGAGCGAGACCGCGTGCGCGCCCTGGTGCCGGGGGACCAGCCGGAGGTAGCCGCTGACGTCGCGGTAGTCCCGGCCCGAGACCCGGTCGTCGCGGTTGATCAGCAGGCTGACCTGCTCGACCCGCGGGCTGACGCTGATGAGCGACTTGGGATCGCCGCTCTCGACCATCAGCTCGGAAGGCACGACGCGCGGCCCGTCGTGGCCGTCGGACTTGAGGATCGTTTCGATCTCGCGCGGGAGCTCGCCGATGATCCGGCCGACGCGCAGGCCGTTGGACTGGAGCGCCTTCTGCTCGGCCCGCGTGATCACCTGCTCGTCGACCACGCGCCAGAGAGCCTCGTTGATGGCGGGGTCGCGGAATGGCCGATCGAGGATGACGACGCGGAGCACGCACCGCTTCGGCTCGATGATCTGTCCGCCGTGGCCGCCGATCCGGTTGAAGATGCGCCCGGGCAGGTTCTCGGGCTTATCCAGGGTACAGCCGGCGACGACCAGCAGACCGGCGACCATCGCACTGGCCAGGATCGAGGCCCATACCGGCATCCGGCTCGTCGGGCGCATGGGGCGGAATCCTTTCCGCGGGGATCCTGTGTGGCCCGGCACCAGGGGCGGCCGGGATCGCCGGGCCGGACCCGGCGAGACTGGTGCGAAGTCTAGGCGACGTCGAGTCGGGCGTCAACATCAACCGCGCTTCCCATCCGATCCTCCGATCCCGCCGGCTGCGTCGGTCGGACGCGTATTAAGCGAGCCAGGCTGGTCTGGCCCGATCCGCCCCGAGGAGGCATGCTGGGGCAGGCCGTGAGGTCGAGGACGGCATCCCGGGACTTGTCGGTATTCCCCTGGGGGCTGTCCCGCCAGTGTCCGGTCAGGGAGGACGAACCTCCCGGTGAGCCGGGACACCGAGCAGGCCTTGCATCATCCCGGCTCGGCAGGAGCCTCGTCCTCCCGATCGATCTGTTCCGGGAGATACCGCCGGTCCGCTGGATGCCCGTCAATTGATAATGGAAGAGGACAGGGAGGAGCCGTGCCGATCCACGACTGGTCCCGCGCCGAGGCGAGCGTGTTCCATGCGTTCCGGCACCGCTGGCTCGGTGCGCTGTGCGACGCGATGAATGACGGGCGGTTGCCCGACGACCACTTCGCGATGATCGAGGAAGCCTCGGAGCTGGTCGACGCGGGGCCGGGCGCGGAACTCGCGGACAAGAGCCCGGCATCCGACCCCGCGCGCCGCGCGGACTGCATCGCCGTGCGCCGCGGCGAGGGCCGGCTCGTCGCGGTGGTCGAGGTCGTCTCACCCGCCGACAAGGGGAGCGCGGCACGGCTAGGTTCGCTCGTCGAATCGGTCGCCGCGCTCGTCGGCCGGGGTGTGCACGTGCTGCTGGTCGACCTGTTCCCGCCCGGCCTGCACGATCCGCGGGGCGTGCACAACGCGATCTGGGACACCATCGACCCGGAGGAGCTCGAGATCCCCGCCGATCGGCCGCTCGCCGTCGCGGCGTACGACTCGGGCCCGATCACGGGGACCTACGTCGAGCCGATGGCCGTCGGCGACATCCTGCCCGAGATGCCGCTGTTCCTCGAGCCGGGGCGATACATCCCGACGCCGCTCGAGGCGACTTACCAGGCGGCCTGGGACGGCCTGCCGGCCGGGCTGAGGGGGCGGATGCCGGCCTGATCGGGTCGGATCGGGTCGAATCGGCCCCGGTGCTCGCTCACCGCCTGGCGGGCGCAGCGGTGGGGAAGGATGGCGGGCCGGCGTCCCGGCCGTCGTGGTCGGTCGCGTCGCCGTCGAGGGTCGCGTCCGCGTCGGATCGGGCCGCCCGACCGGCCGCCGCGGCGCGCTGGATCGCGGCTTCGAGGCGGGCGCAGTCGATTGGCTTGATCAGGTGCTCGAGGAACCCGGCCGAGCGGCTGAGCTGCTGGTCCTCCTCGGCGCCGAAGCCGCTCATGGCGATGCCGGGGAGCCCGCCGCGATCGCGGAGGTCGCGGATCAGCTCCAGCCCGGTGCCGTCGGGCAGCTCGATGTCCGACAGCAGGAGGTCGAAGGACCCTCCGGGCGAGGCCAGCGCGGCGCGGGCCTCGGCCAGGGTGCCAGCCGTGACGACGTCATGGCCCCGACGGTGGAGCATCGTGGCGAGGAACCGCAGCGTGTCCTCGTTGTCCTCGACGAGCAGGATGCGGAGGCCGGGCCGGGGACCGTTGCGAGTCGGCGCTCCGCGGAACGACTCGACGCGGCTCCGCCCCGGGTCCGGCACCGACGCGGGCGCGGCCGCGACCGCGACCGCGACCGCCGGCGAGGGGACCGTGGCGATCTCGAGGCGAAAAGTCGAGCCCAGGCCCGGCCCGGGGCTGGTCGCCGTCAGCCGGCCGCCCATCGCCTCGGCCAGCGATCGGCATATTGCCAGGCCCAGCCCCAGCCCGCGCGACCGGCGGCGCAGATCGTTGTAGCCCTGCTCGAACGCCTCGAAGATCCGGGGGAGCAGCTCGGGCGCGATGCCGATGCCGGTGTCGGCGAATTCGACCACGAGGGTCGCTTCGCCCGGCGCCGGGCCCGGCTCGTTCGCCGTGCGGACGATCAATCGTCCGCCCGCCGGCGTGAACTTGGCGGCGTTGCGCACCAGGTTCCAGGCGATCTGCATGATCCGCGCGTGGTCGGCCGAGACGTGGTACTCGCGGGCCTCGAGCACCAGGAAGACCTCCAGCCCGGCGACGAACGTCTCCTCGCGGCAGATCTCCGCTGCGCGGCGGAGGGCCTGGTGCATGTCGACGATCTCGAGGTCCAGCCGCAGCCGGCCGCGGGCGATCCGCGAGAGGTCGAGCAGGTCGTCGATCAGCCGCGACTCCAGCTCGATGTTCCGGCGGATCATCTCCAGCTCGGACAGGATCGACGGATCCGCGTTCGACTCGATCAGCGATGAGACGGCGATCATCACGGGCGTCAGCGGCGTGCGCAGCTCGTGGCTGAGCACGGCGAGGAACCGGTCCTTGGCGCGCGAGGCCGCCTCGGCCTGCTCCTTGGCGACGCGAAGCTCGGCCTCGGCCCGCTTGCGCTCGGTCACGTCCTCGATCAGGAATGAGAAGAGCCCGGCGCGGTCTCCCTGGCCGTCGGCGCCATCGTTGCGATCACCATCGCCCTGGCCGGGCGGGTCCATCGGCGCGAACGTGGCGGCGACCCACTCCGGCCCGTCCGGCCAGGCGCCGTGCTCCTCGAGGCGAACGGGCCCGCCGGTCTCCCGACAGCGCCGCAGGTGCTCGCGCCAGGCCGCCAGACGGTCGGGCGACATGCCCAGGTCGCGGGCCGTCTTCCCCTCGACATCGCCGGGCCCACGGCCGAAGAGCCGGTCGGTCGAGGCGTTGGCCGACAGGATCCGCACATCGTCGCCGGCCGGCTCAAGGACGCCCATGGCCGTCGCCGACGACTGGTAGAAGCTGCGCAAGAGCAACTCCTTCTCGCGGAGCGCCCGCTCGGCCTGCTTCAGCGGCGTGACGTCGCTGACCATCAGCAGGAGGCCGCCTCCGGCGCCCGACTCGGGCCGCTCACCCGGTCGGAACGACCCGGAATCGTCGTCCGGCGCGATCGGGCGCACGGTCACGATCGCGTCGCAGATCGCGCCCCCCTTGCCGCGGAGGCGGACCTCGCACCAGTCCTGGCCCCCGCCGGCCATCCCGATCCGGATCGCGCGGGGGTCGGCCGGATCGGCCAGGAACTCGGCCAGCGGACGCCCGACGATCGCCTCGGGTGCCAGGCCGAGCATCTCGCCGAGCCTGGGGCTCGCGTAAGTGGTCCGCCCATCCCGGTTGATCGCCCAGATCCCCTCCGCGGCCGCCTCGACGAGCCGGCGGTGCCGCCCCTCGCTGCGGGCCAGCGCCTGCTCGCGCTGCTCGGCCCGTCGCCGTTGCCCGTGCACCAGGGTGAATAGCAGGACGATCAGCGTGGAAAGCGACCCGAACCGCGCCAGGCGCTCGGCCAGCACGACCGGGTGGCCCGGCTGGTCGTTGGCCAGCACGATCGCCGCCGCGCCCGTCGCCGTGGCGTACGCCCCCGGGCCCAGCCCGCCCAGCCAGGCCGACGCCGTCACCACCAGGACCAGCATCAGCCGCATCGGCGGCGTGTCGCCGAGGATCGGGCTCAGCCACCACGGGGATAGCCCCGCCACCAGGACCCCCGCCGTGGCGAAGCCGTAGATCCCGACGAGCCGGCGATTCATCATCGGGATGGACCTCCTGGCCTCGCGCCCGCCTCGCCGGCCGCCGCGCCGCACGCCGTTCGCTGCAATGCATCTCACGGCAGTGCAGCGCTGCGAACCTCCCATCCCGGCCTTTTGGCTAGTCACCGGCGGGACCCCACAAACCGATTCATGATACCACGGATCGAACGGCCGGGATACCCGCACGCCCGCTCCCTTTTTGAACGGAGTGTCCCGGGTCGACTGACCGGAAAAACCCGTGCGAAACGGCCCCGATCGCACGCTTCCCCCGGCCAGACGGACGCCAGTCCGCCTCCGGGATTGCCGAAGAGAAAGAGAGACGCTCGGACCGTCCGCCCGGCGCCATTGCGACGCCTTTCGAGGTCCGGGGCCGCCGATCGATCCACACCGGCCGGGAGATGCCATGCGGAACGCCCAGGTGCTCGTCGTCGGACTCGCGCTGCTATCCGGTTACGTCCTGGCGATGGCGATCAACCGGCCCAGTGCAGGACAGTCCCCCGCGATCGACCCCTTGCCCGACCGGCCCGCGACGGTAGTCTCGCGGTACCAGACGACGATCGTCGCCAGCAACCAGCCTTACCCGCTGCTCATCCTGACCGATACCGCGACCGGCCACTGCTGGGTCCGCGAGAGCGGCCCGCAGGAAGAAGACGAGTGGCGCGACCTCGGCGCGCCGGCATCCGCGCGGAGGTAGCACCCGGCCGACACCCCGGTCATCCTCGACGGCTCGCCGGGGGGAATTCCGACACTTCTCGCCGAACACCACCTGACCGGGCCCCGGCCCGTGCCGACCGTTCCTCGCCGCGGCCAATCCGCTCGCCCGGTGCGCCGGCGACGTCAGGCGGCCGAGCCGGAGTCCGTCCCTCGCAGACCAGGCGACCGCGTTGACCGGGGCGACGATGTGGCGCCCCCAGATCGCCGAGTTGTGGCAGTCGGGGCCTCAAAATCGCCGAATTGTGGCAGTAGAGTGGCAGTTTTGCCCACCGAATCGCCGATTCTTGGCAGTATTTGGGTCCCGGTGGCAGTTTTTCGCCCCCCAATCGGTTCCTGGAGGCCGACTTTCGCCTCGAAATCGGCCTCCGCAGGGCGGTTTTGGCAGTGAATGGCAGTCGGTGGCAGGTTTTCAGGACCTCGAGCGTCCGACCGCGCAAATTCGCGATCCTCGGCCCGGGTTCTCTACCTCTACATACAGTATGTATCAGGTCTGCAAATCCTGCGCGGCCCCCTCCCAAAAAAAGCGCTGAAACTCGCCGCAACCCTCTGTCGGATATAGACAAAGAGTTTTGCCATTTTTTTCAAAGTTTTCGGCGCTCGGCAAAATCGATACAGTCGGCAAGGTCGCGCGTCTCGGCGGAAACCACCCGGATCGGGCGGACCGTGCCGACCGATCCGGGCCCTCGAGGCCATGGGAGGTGGCGTTCGGCGAGAAGTCTCGGTTTCGTCGGCTCCGATTCGCTGTTCCTGGAGGAGTGGCTCTATTCGTGGCCGCGCGGCAAGAAGCAGGTCTGGTTCGTACGAGACGGCCAGAAGTTCAAGTTCGGCGAGAACCTGAAGGGCGAGAATACGCTGATTCAAGCAGTCACCCGGGAGAATGGCCTCTTGCTCTCCTCTGCGGCCCAGCACAATGATCCACGACTCACGAAAGTCCTCGCCTGGTTTGGGTCGATTCACACATTCAACCCGCGCCCTCATGTGAAGCTTCCCGCGCGTTCCACCGAGTTGACGGTACCGAGTCTGGCCGGTGCGATTCTGTATGATGTTGGGCACGAATTCAGCCTGAGACGCGGACAATCCTCGCGGAACACCACCGCCGAACGCCCACCCACGGGCGATGGGCATCCGGGCGACGGACGGTTCGGCGCGAGGAGCTGACTCCGCCGAGGATGGAATCGTCACCACGAATGGCACGAATCCCAACGAATCGTGACCGCCTCGGCCTCCACCGGATTCGTGCCCTTCGTGGGATTCGTGGTCGATTTCCGAGTCTTCGAGGTGCCCGTCCCCATTTCGTTCGAGATTCTCACCGCGCCGTCTGGACGTCCCAGACGAGGATCGTGCCATCGGCCATGGCACTTACCAGCCGACGGCCGTCGGGCGTGTAGGCCAGGGCCGGCGACTGGAGCGGCGGGCCCTCGATCGTGCCCGTCTGGCGGCCCGTGGCGACGTCGTAGAAGCGGATCCGTCCGACCTCCCAGCCGGTCGTCGCGGCCAGGGTCTTGCCGTCGGGCGCGAATGCCATCGCCCAGACATCCGAGCCGGGGACCTGGATCGTCACCGACTCCCGGCCGGTCCGGCCGTCCAGCAGGACGATGGTGCCGCTTGTTTTACTGCAAATGGGAAGATGATGGTGCCCGGGTCTGAGGCGGCCGGCCCATCGCAGTTCTCGGTCCTCGCTGGCCCAGGCGATGGCCAGGGTGTGCTGATCGGGCGACAGGGCGAATTGATCCGCTTTACGCTTCTGATAGATGTCTTTCCGGGCGCCAAGGTCCAGGACGTGGAAGCCGTCCAGCAGCATGACGACGGCCGCTCTGCGGCCCCCGTCGAAGCGGGTTCCCCGGACGATCGGGAAAGGGGCCTCCTGGTGCCTGGGTTCTGGTGTGATCGGCGGAAGTTGGTCTACCACCTGGATACGCCCGGTCCCGGTGTCCCAGCCGTAAATCCTCCCGGTGTCGTCGAGTTCCCGGACCGAGCGATCGTCCCCGTCGAACCAGACAGCCAGCAGATCTGCGGGCTCCAGCTCGCGTGCATAGGCGACCGCCTGGTCGTCCCGAGCAAGGTCCCAGAGTGTCAGGCCAGAAAGACCCTCTGTGGCGACGACCACCCTTCGGCCATTGGCCGAAACCTGCAAGGCCACCGCCCGGTACTCGTTGCGGAAGGTCTTCAGGTTCTGCCCGTTCGCGAGGTCCCAGAGGCGTACGGTGCGATCATCGCTGGCCGTCAGCAGGTTTCGACCGTCCGGCGTGAAGACCATCGCATTCACCCGGTCGACATGGCATCCGCCGACATCAGCCCGATCCTTCGGCCCGGGCCAGTTCCACAGGTGCAGGACCCGCGGGCCGCCGTCGGTCGCGAACGTGCGGCCGTCGGGAGACAGGGCGACCGCCGCCTCAGCGCGCTGGATGCCCGGCGGGAAGTCGCACCACTCGCGGCGTCCCTTCGCCAGGTCCAGGATGTCGATCCCGCCGAACCCGGACAACGTTCCATACAGCGAGGATCCATCAGGCGAGAACGCGACGTGTGTCAGCAGGACGTGATCCAGCGGTAGCGGCTTACCCGTGGCGACCTCCCATACGCCAAGACCCTCAAAGGAAGATATTGAGATGAGCGATCCGTCGGGTGAAAAGGCGATGTCGCCCTCTCCCGCCTGGGTGACGTTGATCGATCGAATCTCCTTGTTGCCGACGTCGCGGATCGTCACCCGGCCAGGGTTGCCGCCGTGGCCGATCATGGGAAGCTTCAAGGCGAACAGCCGCATGCTGCCGACGTCGCGGATCGCCACCCGGCCGGCGCCACGGGTGTCGTCCATCGCATGGAGCTCGATCGCGAGGCGCTTGCCGTCCGGAGAGAAAGCCAGACGCGTGCAGTGCTCGGGGAGCGGCGTCCGCTCGATTTCCTTCCCCGTCCGGACATCCACGACAATCAGGACGCTCTCCGAGAAAGGCACGATCGCCATGAGCCCGCGAGCCGGGTTGATGGCAATGCAACCGATCGGGTTCGGCTCGGGCCAGCTCGCCCGACTTGCGATTCGACCGGTGTCGACCTCGACGAACGCGGCCCGTCGCAGGTGCGGCTGATCTTTCCGAAGTTCCAATCCCACGACCAGCGCCGTCCGCCCGTCGGCGGTCAGCCCGAAGTCGTTGAGCGCCCCGACCTCCGGATCGATCACGCGGACGACCTTGCCCGTCGCGGCGTCCCAGACCCGCAGCTTGCTGTCCTCGCCATCGGTGACCAGGGATTTGCCGTCAGGCGTGTAAACGATGCGGAAGATGGTCGATCCCTGGTGATACCGGACCGTCCCCAGCCGCAGCACGGCGCCGGCCGGCAGCGCATCGCCGTGAAGGTCGAATCGCGGGGCGGGATTGGTGGGCGCCGGCTTTCCAGCGCCAGCGGCGACCGAGGGAGCTGAGGGCGCTCCGGCGGACCAGTTCCACCACGCGGGCGCAATCAGCGCACACGCCACCGCGAGCCCCACGACGACCGGAACAGCCCGGGCCAGCACCATCGCCCGGCCGACCCGACGGGCCAGCAGGCCGGCGGTGCCTCCGGCCGGGCCCGCACCGGCCGCGGAGCCGGCGAGCGCCGCGTCGAGCGTCCGGCGGGCCAGGCTGTCGGGAAGCTCGGCGAGCGGGACGAGGCCAGGCTCGGATCGAGCAAGTCCGGCCAGGATCCCCGGAGCCAGCCCGCGCTGCGACAACCGGCGGGCGAGCGTCGCGCGGGCCTCGGCGATCCGTGTCTTCAGGGTCCCCAGCGGCCATCCCAGGGCGCGCGCGGCCGCCTCGTGGCTCTGACCCTGCACCAGGCACAGCACGGCCGCCGACCGGTGCTTCTCCGGCAGCCGGAGGATCTCGGCCTCGACCGCCCCGATGAACTCCTGGTCGGCCACTTTGTCCGACGGATCCGGCCCGGCCGACGGACTGGAATGCGCGCGATGCTCGACGATCCGCATCTCCCGCTCCCTCCGGCGCAACGTCGAAGCCCGCGCCTGCCGCGCCACCCGGTGCGCGACCCCGTACAGCCACGGGCCCACCGACTGCCGGTCGCGCAGGCCTCCCGCCTTGCGGACCAGCACCAGGAACGTCGCCTGGAGTGCGTCCTCGACGTCCTCGGGATCGGCCAGCCAGCGCTGGCAGACGGCCAGGACCATCGGCCCGTGCCGCGCGACCAGCTCCTCGAACGCCGGCTCGTCCCGGGCGCCGACGAACCGGTCCAGCAGCTCCCCCTCGCCCAGGCCGGCGAGGGTGCCACCGGCGAACAGGGTACGGAACTGGCTCACGAGACTCCGGGATCGCAGCCTGGTCATCCGGTTCGCTCCAGGGACGATGGGTTCCCTGACTATATACTGTCAGCCCGAGCGCGAGCGGATGGGACTTTTTTCCGGTGAGCGCAGCAGTTTCGTCCCGGCCCGACGGGCCGGACCGCTCGGGGGCGCGAGATCTGGACGCAGCCGGCCCAAGACCCGCCGGTCTCGAACGAGCGCCACGGGCGTTGTTACAATCGCGGTGAGCATCTGTCCCGAACGAGGCGAGCGGGGGGCGTCAGCCCCCTGTCTTCTCCGCTCCGGACAGGGGGCTGACGCCCCCCGCTCGCCAATTTCGCAATACGGAGCCAGGTGTCATGCCAATCCACAACTGGACACGGGTCGGGGCCGGGGATTTTCACCATTTCCACCAACGCTGGGTGGGCGCGATCGGAGACTCCCTGAACGGCGGCCTGCTCCCTCCGGGATACATGGCCATGGTGGAGCAGGTCACCGGCCGCCCGATCCCGGACGTCGTCACCCTGCAGGCTCGCGAGTCGAAGGATTGGCCCGAAGGCGGAATCGCCGTGGCCGAGGCCCCGCCGACAGCACGAGTCATCGCCCGGATGGAACGGATCAACTATGCCCGGCGAGCTGACCGCGTCGTGATCCGGCACGGGCGGGGGAAGGTGGTCGCCATCATCGAGATCGTCTCGCCGGGCAACAAGGAGAGCCGCCACGCGATCCGGTCGTTCGTCGAGAAGGCCGCGGACATCCTCAGCCAGGGGATCAACCTGCTGGTCGTCGACCTCTTCCCACCGACGCCCCGCGACCCCCAGGGAATCCATAAGGCGATCTGGGACGAGCTCGGCGACGAACCCTTCGAGGCGCCCCCGGGCAAGCCGTTCATCGTCGCGTCCTACCTCGGCGGAGACATCCCGACGGCCTATGTCGAGTCGGTCGGGATCGGCGACCCGCTCCCCTCGCTGCCGATCTTCCTCTCCGAGACGCGCTATATCCCCGCCCCCCTGGAAGCCACCTACCAGGAGGCCTGGGCGGTCTACCCCGCGATGCTCAAGGAGCTCATCGAGACGCCGGGGAAGGGTTGAGTCAGAGAAGGTGGCCCCGAATCTTCGAAGCAGCGGCCATGGGCCATCTCACCCGGACCGGAACAGCTAGCGGCGGCTGCATTTCCTGGGTCGCCGAAGCCGATCCTGATGACTGGACGATTCCAGCATCGATCGGACAAAAAAAGGGGCCCACGATGGACCCAACCGCGTCGATGTCTCGGCCAAGGAGCTGGTCTGGGATGGCCCCACAGCCTGGGTGGATCAGTTCGGGACCGGACCGCCCGGACCGGTCTCTGTCGTCGACTCGGAGATCACCACCCTCACCGCTTCCGCCGACAAGGTGCTGAAAGTCGATGCGCCTACCCCGTACCTCGTCGACCTCGAGCCCCACTCCTACCACGACGCCGAGCTCGCCCGCAAACTCTGGTATCGCCAGGTCGCCCTCGACTACCGGCACCACCTGCCGGTACTTACGGTCTTGATCCTTCTGCGCAAGGAGGCCGACTCGCCCGGCCTGACCGGCGAGTACGAGCGCCAGCTTCCAAACGGCTGGCTGACGAATCGGTAGAATTACCGTGTGGTGCGGATGTGGCAGGAATCCCCGGAGCCGTACCTGGTCGGCGGGGTCAACCTGGTGCCGCTGGCCCCATTGACTCGCGTGGCCGAGGCGGACCTGCCCGACCTGGTTCGGCGGATGGCGGAGCGGATCAACCCGGAGCCGGAGCCGAGGGCGGACATGCTCTGGATGGCCTCGCTGCTCCTGATGGGGTTCCGTTACGACGAGAAACTGGCCACTCGGTTGGTGAAAGGAGTGTGGAAGAACATGCGCGAATCCACGACCTACCAGGCCATCCTCAAGGAGGGCCGCGACGAGGGCCAAATTGCCGAGGCCCGCCGGATGCTTCTGGTGCTCGGCGGCAACCGCTTCGGAGATCCGAACGAGGCGACTCATGCCGCGGTCGAGGCGATCCACGACGTCGAACGCCTGGAGAGGATGACGCTGCGCGTGTACGACGCGAACGTCTCCGACTGGGAGAGCCTGCTCGCCACGGCCTGATCTCGCGCCGGATCCCAGGAACGCCGGCACTGCCTGTCTTCCAACGGCAACCGGGCACAAACTCGACGGAGCGATTCCTGGCACTGTACACCACCTGCCAGCATACGTTCGAGTCGGACCTGCGTCAGTGCCTCGGCATCGGGCTCGACGAGCTCGCCGCCGCCTGCTGGGCCGACATCGAGCGGGTCGTCCGCTCCGGCCCGCTGCTCTCTCGGTTCGCGCCACGCTCCTGGTGCCGCCGATCTCGGCGACCGCCGGCCCTTCGGGTTTCGAGGATCCCGTCGAATGGCAGCAGGACGCCCGGGCTGAACTCGCCCTGCCCGACCGAGCGGGAAGGCCCGGAAGAGCCTCCCCCTCCCAGGAATCGGACCGTATCCGGGGTCTTGTGTGTCGGGCGAGGGAATCCTTCCGGGCGGCTCAGCCGTGCCGGCGGGCCGGATCGCTCACGGGCGGGCCGCCGCCCGGGCCGGCGCGGGGACCCTGTCCGTTCCCAGGACCTGCACCTCGGCCAGGCTGGCCCGGGCGCCGGGCGGGAGCTGCGTCGCGGTCACCCGGACGTGCCGAACCTTCCGGGCCAGGAAGGGGTGGGTGCGGTCCCGGTCGCGGTCGCGGCCCTCGGTACTCTTCTGGTCCGAGAGCATGACCCAGTCGCGGCCGTCCTCCGAGCCCTCGACCTTGTAGCGGTAATCGACGCCGTCCCGTTCCCAGACGATGCGGATGCCGGTCAGGTCCCGGGGCCGGCCGAGGTCCACCTGCCACCACTGCGGTACCGAGGCGCCCTCGGCGGACCAGCGGGTCGCGGGGTCGCCGTCGACGGCCGCGCCGGGGCGATGGTCGGCGTTCTCCGTCGAGGAGGCCGTCGCCGGCTTGCCGTGGGCGAGGTCCTCGGGGACGGTCTGGGCCTCGGGCTTGAGATAACGGTCGTCGAGCTTATCCACCGCCCAGAGCAGGCCGCGGGTGACGAGGTCCAGGTAGCGCGGGTCGCTGACCGTCGCGTTGTTGTGGCCGAGCGTCGTGCTGAAGACCCGGGCCTTGTTGTTATAAGTGTTGGTCCAGGCCACGGTCCACTCGGTCCGCCCCTGCTTGCCGCGGGCGAGGGCGTGCGCGGTCGGCTCGATGTGGCCGGCGGCGTTGTTGTACAGCTCCTCGTTGACGGTGGTCCAGTCGGCCAGCGGTCGGGTGATCGGGTGGTCCTTATCCACGAAGGCCACGGCGATCGGCTGCTGCGGCCCATGGCCGGTGGAGATCAGACCGGTGAACTGCATCCAGGGCGTGGCCCGGCGCTTGTTCCAGCCCTCGGTGCGGTAGCAGTGCATCCCGCAGTGGAGCACGACGCCGGGGAGACCCTCCCGGTGGGGCTTGAGGATGGTCTCGATGCTCGCCATGTCGTCCACGTGTGAGGAGCACTCGTCATGGACGATGATATCAAAGCCCCTGGCCCAGTCCGGATTGTCGTAGACGGGGTTCTTGTGCCCGTTGGTCTTGTTCGGGTCATAGGCGACGGTCCACTCGACGTGCGCCCGCGCGGAGATGCCGCGGGTCAGCAGGTCCTTCTGCCTGGCGTAATCGTGGCAGCACCCGCCGAGCACGAGCAACGCCCGGATCGGCCGGGGCGGCTCGTCGCCAGCGGCCGCGGAAGACAGGAGGCAGGGGACGATGCACAGCAATCCGGCCCATCTCTTCATCGGGGACGCTCGCTTTCCCGGCGCGGCTGTCGGCCGCACCCGCAGTGGTCAGTGGTCAGTGGTCAGTGGTCAGTGGTCAGTGGTGGGGTGAGGGGTCGGTCGTGGGGCCTGGACTGGGCGATCCGAGGCTTTACCCAGCCTGAAAACTGGTTGTGGGGCGTGCGAGATTCTCGGCGCAACCATCTTCTTGAGTCGAAAGGTCCCCGACAACCGGGAGCCGCCGTCGTTCGATGGGCCCGACTCGGCTTGCTCATAATCTTATGAGAGGATCTCCACGAGGATGTCGGGGAATCGCTTCAGTTGCGCGTCGCTGGTCAGGAAGAGCGTACACCCATACTCGACGGCGGAGGCCAGGTGCAGGGAGTCCATGGGCCTGAAGCCGTGTTGTGCCCGAATTCGCGCGGCTCGATCGCACCGGCCGGCGAGACAGGCAGAACATCCAGGTCGGGCGAGGCAAAGAAGGTGATGTACCTGGCCAGGAGTGCGGCGTCGTTCGCCTTGAGCGGGCCAACCTGGCACTCCATCCGCACCAGGTCGCTGACTGCCAGCCGTTCGCCGCCCGTCAGCAGCACGGCCACTCGCGCCGTGACTTTCGGCCCGAGATGGGCGGGCTGCTCTATCAGGTAGATGACCGGGTTGGCATCCAGGAAGACCATCAGCGAGGCCGCTCCTCCTGGCTGCGTGCCTGCTCCCTGGCCCGACGATACTCCTCCTGGAGGCGTTCCATGGACTGCATCTCCTCTTCCGCCTCGATTCGCAGGGCGTCGATTTCCGCATCGATCTCCTCCCGGGTCCGCGGGGCGCGGTGGCCGGTGCGCAGATCCGCCCAGAGGGATTCCATCATCGCCCAGAACCGTTCGGGCTGGGTCGGCCCGGCGATGGACCGGATGGTGACCTGGACGGGCCCCGCCGGAAGATCGAGCTTCTGGGGTACCTCAAGCGTGCCGTCGGGCTTCACCACGCCCTCCACGATCATGGTCGCCGCGCTCATGGGATACCTCCTTCAGGATGATTGTACCCCTCCGGCGAAGTGGCGCCAGCCCGCGAGAGACGAAGGGGACGGACGTGAGATAACCGGGACGGAGTGCCTTGGCGCCGGCAGGGCGCCGGGGTCCCTGGGCGGCACCGGCCGGCCCGGATTGGCGGACGGAGCCGCCTCCAGCATCGGACCGGTCCAGGACGGACTGAACTGATCGGGGAACTCAAAGTCGCGGTCTGTGCGCCGCGCGAAGGTCCGGCGTCCCAGGCCGATTCGGTCCAGCCGTAAAGCCCTCGGCCCCGAATTCTCACAACCCGCGCGGTTCGGGCACGACCCAGATCGGCGGGATCTCGTCGGTCTTGGGATGCGGGCCCGAGAACCAGGGATGACGGTAGGGGAGCACCTGGACGTCGAAGATCTCGTCGATGCCGGTGTGGAACTCCAGCCGGGCGACCTCGCGGCCGCCGGCCAGGTCGACCACCGAGACGCCGCAGGTCAGGGGCGTCGTCCGCTCGGAGATCGGCAGGTTGCCGAAGGTCTGGGTCGACGACGACTTGCGGAACCGCGACAGCCCGACGAACGCATACCCGCCGACGAACGCGAAGCCGCGGCCGTAGCCCGGCACCTCGGCGATCGGCTCGACCGCTCCGCTGCCCGGATCGGCGCGGACGATCCGACCCCGGCCCGATTCCAGCAACAGGACGCCGCCATCCCGCGGCCGGGGCGAGTGCGGCATCGAGAGCCCGCGGACGACCGGCTGGCCGCTTTTGATGTCGATCAGGCAGCCGCCCGTAGCCTTGCCGGGGCGCCAACCCTCCTTGGTGTCGGTTTCTCCCAGCGCGGTGACATACGCCGGCTGGCCGCCGATCAGCCCCAGGCCATTGAGGTGGCAGCGGTCCTCGGCGGCGATTGCCGAGATGAAACGAGGCTTCCACCGAGGGACGAAGTTGTGCACGCCATCCAGCGTGGACAGGCACGAGAACAGGGTGTTGACGATCCAGAGGTCGCCGCCGCACCAGGCCATCTCATGCGCGTCGATCGGCCCGGTGTACACGGACTGCCGTGGCAGGTAGCAGGCGTCGTGCGTGCCGGGCGGATCGAGCCGGGAAGCCAGGCCCGGCACGTTGCGGAACTGCCAGACCTGGTCCTGCACGGCGACCGCGAGGGTCTCGGCGTCAGGGCGGATCGCGACGCCCATCGGGCTGGTCAGCCCTCGGTACGAGAGGTCGAGCTCGCGCCCGTCCGCCGAGGGCGCGGCCAGGACCAGCCGACCCGCCTCGTAGGTCGTGATCAGCAGCGAGACCCGGTGCTGCGCCAGGAATGCGGCCAGCGACCGGCTGTATTCGTGATCGATCCGCCGCATTCCGGGCTGGGGATCCGCCTTGGTCTCTTCGGTCATCGTCGTGGGCCCATCGTGTGCGTGCCGTCGGCGAGGCCAGGTCGCTCGTGGGGCGAATTGTGCCCTCCGGCGGTCCCGGCATTCCCTCTGGGGCGCGAGGCCCCGGGGCAATTATGGCGAACTTCCGGCAAAGTCGATACCACCTGAAAGCCGAAATGACAGGGCAGGGGCCGTCGCGGGCCGATCTTGCGGGCCGATCGGGCGGGCCGGGCCGGACGCATCGAGGGACGGCGAGGGGGCGAGTTCATGCTGCGGGACCTGCGAGCGAGGAGCCGGAACCGGGCCGGGGGCCCGGCGATCGTGGAGGGCCTCTCAGCGGACGACGCCCGGGGCGGCCGCCGTCGTCGCCTTCAGGTCGCCCCGGCGCTCGAGCCGCTGGAGGGCCGGCAGTTACTCTCGGGCTACTCGGGCCCGTCGAGGAACCGGCCGGTCCTGACTCGCTCGGGGGTCTACATGATCCAGGTCGCCGGGCCGGGCGCCGTCGAGGTCCGCCAGGCCGGCCACGGAATGATCAACGTCGAGGCGTACGGCACGAGCCCGAGCTCCACGATCACGATCAGCGAGACCGCGCCGCGGTATCACGCGACCGCCACGCCGCTGCTGATCAAGAATCTGACGATCCGGTCCGGCCAGCTCGGCGGATTGAACGCCTCGGCCGCAGAGCTCGACGGCCGCGTGACGCCGCTGGCCGGCTCGCTCAACCTGCTGGAAATCGGGACGATCGGGCCGGCCGCGCAGGTGACCGTCGGCGGCAGCGTGGCCGCGATGGTCGTCTCGGCGGTCGACCTCGGGCCGACGGGCCGCTTCGTGATCGAGGGGGACGTGAACACGATCACGCAGCCGGGGCTATCGACGCTGCTGCCGCTCATTCAGTCGGCCAGCTCGACGACGAGCACCACGACGAACACCCTCGGTTCGGTCCCGATCGACGTGCTCCAGAGCGGGCTGATGTCGATCGGCTCGATCACGATCGACGGCGGCCGTTTTGTGATCGGCCGGGACTCGCTGGCTTCCATCGCGATCAACAGCGACCTGGTCGTCAGCCACGACGGGGTTTTCTCGATCGGCCGCGATCAGGCGGGGACATTCACGGTGGATGGCTCGGTGCGGCTCGACTCGGGCGGCCAGCTTCTCATCGGGCGCAACCTGGGCATCCTGTCCGTCGGCGGCAATATCATCATCCAGCCGGGCGGCGGCGGGATCGCCGTGGATGGTGCGCTCCAGTCGCTCACGGTGGACGGCTATGTCCAGGGGCAGGGGGGCGAGAGTAATCCGTCGGCGGTCGACCTGGGCGTGGGGCTGAACCTCTCGGCCTTGACGATCCAGGGCGGCGTGAGCGGCCAGGGCGGGTTGATCAACGCCAACGTCCGCGCGGGAGGCAGCGTCAGCGGCGTGAATATCCCGTATGGCCTCTCGAACAGCACGATCGTCGGGAATACGACCATGGCGACGTGAGGATGACTCATGGTGACGGCACTGGGATGGCGCGTCCGGCGAACCGGCGACGTGAGTCGCGGGGGGCTTCCCTTAGAGCGCATTGCAGATGGATGGCTCACGGAGGGGCCTGGCCGGTTAAGAGTCTGAGACGGCAGAGCTCCGAGCCCCCGTCAGGGGGCGATCGGACGTAGCCGGGGGGCGTCAGCCCCCCGGGATCGGACCGCCGCGCCACACACCGATT
>DAIDHB010000330.1 GCA_027452145.1 Planctomycetales bacterium | reverse complement strand
CCGGTCGTCGAACTGCGGTCGGCCGGCCCGGCCGAAGATCTGGTGGGCGATGCTGGAGGCGATCAGCTTCTTCTCGCCGAAGGGACCCTTCACCAGGGATGAGAGCACCACCGAGCGCGCCGGGAGGTTGATGCCGGCCGCGAGGGTCTCGGTGCAGACGACGACGGGGAGGAGCTTGCGCTGGAACAGGTCCTCGACGGCCAGGCGATGCTTCGGCAGGAGCCCCGCGTGGTGGACGCCGACCCCTCGGTGGAGCAATCGCTTGAGCTTGGGGCCGGCGCCCTGGCTGAGGTCGAGCGCGCCCACCCGCTCGTGGAGGTCCTTTTTCTTCTCGTCGGACAGGTTGAGGTCCTTGCCCATGACGTTCTCGGCGACGCTCCAGCACTCCTCGCGGTCGAAGCAGAAGACCAGGGCGGGCGTCCGACGACCTTCCTCGTCGCCGACCGCCATCGCGACGAGGTGTTCGTTGAGGAACATGTCGGGCACCCATTCGTAGGTCAGGGGCACGCGACGTTCCTTCCCCTCGACCAGCGCGATCTTGCGGTCGTGCTGCCTCGCCAGCCAGCCGACGAACTCGGCCGCGTTGCCGACCGTCGCCGAGAGCAGGAGCAGGCGGACGTGCCTCGGCAGCATGCCGAGCGACAGCTCCCAGACGATCCCGCGCTCCAGCTCGGCGAAGTTGTGGAACTCGTCCATGACGCAGGCCGTCACGTCGGAGAAGTCGAACCGATTGAGCAGCCGGTTCAGGAGGATCTCGGCCACGACGATGAGCACCCGGGCCTCGGGGTTGACCTTGCGGCTGCCGGTGACCAGCCCGACGTCCTCGCGGCGGAAGCCCCACTCGACCGCGCGGTCCTGCATCTCCTGGAATTTCTGCTCGGTCAGCGCGATCAGGGGCGTCGTGTAGTAGGCGGCCTTCCCGGTGTGGAGCGCCTCGAAGAGGGCCGCCTCGGCGATCAGGGTCTTGCCCGTGCCCGTCGGCGCGCAGACGAGGACTCCCTGCTCGGACTCGAACCAGGCCGCCAGCGCGAGGTCCTGGACGGGGTATGGCTGGTAGGGCAACTGGTCGACATACCGCACGTACAACTCGTCGCGCGTCGGAATCTCCAACGACATCGGCCGCATTCTCCCAGGCAGGTGGACGGGGACTCGATCGAAGTTCTCTCGCATGGGACCGGGTGAAACCTGCCCTGCGAAATGACCAGGCGATCCGGGCCAGACGCTCAGCTCCTGGCCGGCCTCCCACGCGAGGTCCCCTCCAGTGTGACCGCCGTCGCCAATTCCCGAAACCCGTTCGCCCCCTCGACGAGATCCGCGGCGGCTCGCGAGAAAGCCTGTGGCCCGGAGAAGACGATCTCGACGTTTCCAATCGGAGAAGAGTTTCACGCAGAGACGCAGAGAGGGCAGAGACGCAGAGAAGACGATCTCGACGTTTCCCGCAGAGACGCGGAGAAGACCAATCGGAGAAGAGTTTCACGCAGAGACGCAGAGAGTGCAGAGACGCAGAGAAGACGATCTCGACGTTTCCCGCAGAGACGCGGAGAAGACCAATCGGAGAAGAGTTTCACGCAGAGATGCAGAGAGAGCAGAGACGCAGAGAAGGCAAGATCCGGGCTCCGCACCCGCCGGTCCTCTCTGCGTCTCCGCGTGAAATCCGGATTCCGCCCGATCGGGTCCTCTCTGCGTGAAATCGGGTTCCCTCGGCGTCTCCGCGTGAAATCCGACGGCGAAGTCGGGAGTTGCGGCCATGCCGCGTTAGGAACGGCGCAACCGACTCTGGGAAGGGCGGCGAAGGTTGACGCGATGCGCCCGTCGAGCCTAGAGTGTCAGGGTGTCCTTATGCCGGGATGGTCCAGTTGCAGGGGCAGCGTCATGACCTCGCCGAACGAGATGAACCGCCGGGCATTCATGAAGACCACCGCCGCCGCCTCCGCCACGACGGCCGCGGCCGTCGCGCAGACGGCGCGGGCCCAGGACGCGCGGGCCGACGGCCTGATCCACCGCAACGAGCGGGACGGCATGCCCTACCGCAAGCTCGGCCGGACGAATTTCCTGTGCAGCCGCCTCGTCTTCGGCGGCGGCGCGGCGCTGATCGGCGGGAAGGCCGTGCAGTTGCTCGACAAGGCCTTCGACGCGGGCGTGAACTTCTACGATCTCGGCTCGAACGCCTTTTACAAGGGCAGCGAGCGCGCCTTCGCCCCCTTCCTCGCGGCGCACCGCGGCGAGATCTGGGTCACGTCCAAGGCACCGTTGCGTCCCATCGACGGCCACGAATCGGGCAAGCCGTTGACCGTCGCCCAGGGCAAGTTCCTGGCCGAATACTGGTCGCGGCTCCTCGATGAGAGCCTCGCCGATCTCGGCACTGACCACGTGGACGCCTACTACCTCATGCAGGTCAACGAGCCGGCTGTCGTCCGTTGCGAGGAGCTGCACGAGGCCTTCCTCAAGGCGAAAAAGGCCGGGAAGGTCCGCCATTGGGGTGTGAGTACCCACAATCGGGCGCAGCAGGTGCTCGAGGCCATGATTGAAACGGACTGGTACGACCTCGCCATGATCGCCATCACCCCCGCCGGGTGGTACGACTATCATACGCGAGGCCTCCTTCCCGACTCTCCGACGATGGTCGAGATCCAGCCGAAGCTCCAGCGCGCCCGGGAGGCCGGCATCGGCCTGATTGGAATGAAGGCGGCCCGCTTCTTATCCTCCAGGGGCGGCAGCGGTGTGGAGAAGGCCTTCGACGGGCACTACAGCGACAAGGTGATGCGATCGGGGCTTTCGCCCTGGCAACGGTCCTACGCCTATGTCCTGGCCCACGGCGTCGACGTGGTCAATTCGGACATGCAGAACTTCGCCCATTTCAAGGCGAACGTCGCGGCCGTTCGGCGCTCGGAGGAGCTCTTCGCCATCGCCTGATCGGCGCCGCCCGCCTTTTGTTCGCCACGCTGCGCCGCGCCACGCCGCCCTGGGGTATCCTCGGGCGGCGTCGTGGGCCCCATCAGGTCACTTCGGGATCTTCAGTCCCCTGAGCAGGAAGGTCATGGCCTTGACGGCCGCGTCGCGGCCCTTGACCTCCGTGACGCCGGCGATGACGTCGCCGACCTGGCAGACGCCGACGAAGGAGTCGCCGCCGGTCTCGGCGAACATGACCGACGCCCCTTCGATCCTGGCCGGTTCGACCCTGCCGCCGAATTCTTCGAGGTGGACCTTGTATTTGGCCAGGACTTCCGCGGCATGACCGGCGGACTTGCAACGCGCGACGAATGCGGTGAACCTGGCCTCCCCGTCGCGGTACTGGGCCGTGAACGCGTTGGTCAGGAAGTCGAGGCCCAGGGCGTCGACCATGAGGTATCGGACCGAGTCCTCGACCCGATTCTTCGCCGGGAGCATGGCGAGACCCCATAACTCCGCCGGCTTGCCCTTCAGGCGCTTCGCCAGCGCATCGGCCAGGGCGGACGCCGCCTTCTGGACCTCCGCGTCGGGGCCCGAGGTCAGGATCGTCGCATAGTACTGGCCCTTCCGGAAGAAGAGATCGGACCTGGTGCGGTGGCCGCCGTCGCCGGTTGCGATGGCCTCGCCGCCGGAGGATCGCTCGACCGAATAGATGCCGAAGGCGCCGAGGGGGGTGGTCATGTCGTAGAGGAAGACATCGATGAATTTGGCCGGGTCGCCCGCCCTGGAGAAGGTGACGAAGGTCATGGCGGTGACGTCGTAGGAGTGAAACAGTTCGGACCGGCCGTCGATCTTCTCGTACAGGTTCGCTTCGGTGTAGCGTTCGACGGGGCTCTTTTGCGCGAAGCCTTCGGGCGTGAGACCCTCGAGGGCCCGGGCGATGGTTTCGGTCGCGGCCTTCGTTTCGGGCGTGATCCGGGCGGGGTCGTCTTCGACGGAGCCGACGAAGACGGGGAACACAAACGGCAGCACGGCCAGCAATCCTCGCATGGGATACTCCCTTTTCTGGGCTGTGATTCCGGCAAATGAGCTGGTGGGACGACGAACCGGCCGGTCCTCGCGCGTTGAGTTCCCCGACCCTCAAGGCTACCAGAATCACCGCGGAATTCCTGCGGCTACCGGGGTAGAAGTGGATCAGAAAACCGGCGCAGGACCGGCGAGCTCGGCGGTCCCAGCGGAGCTGTCCCCGCCCCGCAACAGCAACAGCAACCCGGCGGTCCGGCCCGGCGGCGGGCCGGGATGGATCGGCCGGGATCGGCGGACGGAGGCGCCTTCGACGGCGTGGCACGGATGGTCCTCCGGCCGGCCGTTATTTCCCGCCCTACTGGAGCTGTGCGTCGGCGCGCACGGTCAGCTCGAAGCCGCAGGATTGCTCCTGGCCCTGGGCGGACAGGGTGAGGTTTCCCTTCATCTCGAATCGGTCGTGCGACTCGACGATCCGGCCGGCCTCGCGGTCGAACAGGACGGTCGCCTCGGACGAGTCGACCTTCATGTCGCTTTTGGTGACCTTCAGCGGCGACGAGGAGTCGGCGTCCTGCACGCAGCGGGCGTCGGCCACCTTCGCGGTGATCCGGTCAAGGGTCTTGCCGCCCTTCTTCTCGGTGCCGGCGTACTGATATTTCCTGTGCAGGACGACCTTCAGGCCGGCGCCGAAGTCGATGGCCTCGGTGCGGTCCCAGGACTGTCCGGGCCTGACCGGACCGTCGGGCAGGGCGCCGAGGGCCTGCTGGAAGTCGGATTTGAGCGTCGCGGCCGAGAGGCGGCTGAGCAACAGGTCGCCGGCCCTCGGGTCGAGCCGGTCGATCCGCCCCCGCAGGGCGTCGGCGCCCTCGATCGCCTTGACCCGGTCCTTCTCGTCGAGGACCACCGTGTAGGAGGCCGAGGCGGCCGTGCGGTACACGTCGCTGAAGAAGTCGAGATCCGGGTTGGCGACCTTCGCCTTCTGGTCCTTCGACGAGTCGAAGCTGACGTCCAGCCCTCCCGGCAGGCGCATCCGGTCGCGCAGCGAGTCCACCTTCACCGCGATCGGCAGGCTCTTATCCCCCCGGCGCTTGCCGATCGCCGCCGAGCAGACGACCGTGCGATCCTGGCTCGAGGGCATCTCCATCCCCAGGTTCTTCACGAGCTGGCGGATCGACGTGTGGAACCGGTAGCGGAGCGTCTGCCCCTCCGGGAACCTCGCCTCGAGCTTGACCGGATCGTCGGCCCGGGCACGTGCGAGACGTCCCTCCGGGCCGCCCATCGTCAGCAGAACTGTCCCGGCACAGGCCGCCAGACGCACCAATGTGCGGCTCATCTGCATCCTCTCCGTTATCTCGTCCGTCGCGCGAATCCCCGGCCGACCCGCACGTTTTTCGGGCCCCGACCGGCCTTCGGGGCCGCCTATAACAGGAAGACCCGCCATCGCTCACGCCGGCAGAAGCCCTTCCGACAGCCCCCGGTACACTCTAAACTGACTACTGACCACTGACCACTCACCACTGACGACAGCGGCCGAGGTCCTCGATGTCCCCCCGCCTTCCCTCTTCCCCGCTCTGGCCTGTCTGCTGTTTGCTGACCGCGATGGCCGGCGGGTGCCAGCCCAACCGCGCGGCTTCCGTCGCGCCGGCGGCCGACCCGGTGATCCCGGTGTCGAATCCGGTGCGGCGCGAGGTAACCGACCACGTCGATTTCACCGGCCGGACCGAGCCCGTCCACTCGGTCGACATCCGGCCGAGGGTCACCGGGTACCTGGTCAAGATGCCGTTCAAGGAGGGCGCCGAGGTCAAGGCGGGAGACCTGCTGTTCGTGATCGACCCGCGGCCGTACAAGGCGATGCTCGACCAGGCGCAGGGCCAGGTGGACCTGTACCGGGCGTCGCTCAAGCTGGCGAGGGTCACCCTGGCGCGCGACTACGCCATCAACGCCCGCTCGCCCGGCTCGATCAGCCAGCAGCAGATCGACCAGGAGCAGGCCGTGGTCGACGAGGCCGAGGCGCGGGTGAAGGCGAATGAGAAGAGCATGGAGATCTACACGCTCCAGCACGATTTTACCCGGGTGACCTCGCCGATCGACGGCCGGATCAGCCGGTATTACCTGACCCTGGGCAACCTGGTCAATGCCGACACCACGCTGCTGACGACCGTGGTGTCGGTGGACCCGATGTACGCCTACTTCGAGATGGACGAGCGGACGCACCTCCGCACCCTCCGGGCGATCAATGAGGGGAAGGTCAAGCTGCCCGAGGACCGAACGCTGCCCGTGCTGATGGGCCTCCAGGGCGAGGACAGCTTCCCCCACAGGGGGACGATCAACTTCGTGAACAACCAGTTCAACCCCGGCACCGGCAGCATCCTGGTGCGGGGCGTCTTCCCCAACCCGCGGCCTCCGGCGGGCGAGCGGCTCCTCTCGCCGGGGATGTTCGTGCGGGTCCGGTTGCCCATCGGCCTGCCGCACCCCGCGCTCCTGGTCGTGGATCGGGCGATCGGGTCGGACCAGGGGCTGAAATTCCTCTACGTGATCGACGCGAAGAACAAGATCCAGTACCGCCGGATCACCACCGGGGCCGTTCAGGAGGACGGCCTGCGGGTCATCGAGAGCGGCATCAAGCCGGATGACCTGGTCGTGGTGGGCGGACTCCA
>DAIDHB010000329.1 GCA_027452145.1 Planctomycetales bacterium | reverse complement strand
GGGATCGGACCGCGGCGCCACACACCGAATCCTCTCGAGGGACCCTCCCGGCCGCGACCCCGCCTCGCGGGGTCGCGGCCGGGAGGGTGGGTCGAGAAGATTGGGTGTGTGACGCGGCGGTCCGACCCGGGGGGCTGACGCCCCCCGGCTACGTCCGGCCGCCCCCTGACGGGGGCTCGGAACCTCGGTGTGTGTGGCTGCGGTCCGAGCCCGGTCCCGGGGGGCTGACGCCCCCCGGCTACGTCCGGCCGCCCCCTGACGGGGGCTCGGAGCCCTGCCGGATCAGACTCGGACGCCGCGCGGCACACCCGCCCCGGCCGCGCGGGGATAGGCATCGGCGCGCCTCTTGCCTAGGATGATGTCACGCCGAGTTGTGACCCGTCCGGAGGTTGTCCGCCGATGCCCGACTACGCCGATCGCGTCCTGAAACTGGTCTCCGAGGAGACCTACAAGCCGATCACGCTCAAGGCGATGTCGCGGCGGTTCAAGGTGGATCCCGACGACTACGCCGAGTTCCGCGGCACGGTCAAGCGGCTGGTCAAGGAGGGGAAGCTCGACATCGCGAAGGACAAGACGCTGCGAAGCCCCGACCGCGCGGGGCTGGTCATTGGCGTCTTCCGCCGCTCGGCCCGCGGCTTCGGGTTCGTCCGGCCGCATACCGGCGGCGACCGCGAGGACCAGATCTACGTCTCCCCGGAGTCCGCCGGCGACGCCTCAACCGGCGACGAGGTCGCGGTCAAGGTCGTCAAGCGGCCCCGGCGGCCGGGGACCAACGCCGAGGGGCGGATCGTCCAGATCATCGCACGCGCCGCGGGCCTGTTCGTCGGGACCTACTTCGAGGAGGCCGGCGCGGGGTTCGTGCGGATCGACGGCACGACGTTCAACGAGCCGATCGACGTCGGCGACCCGGGCGCCAAGGGAGCCCGGCCCGGCGACAAGGTTGCGATCGAGATGGTCCGCTACCCCTCGCCCTACCAGGGCGGCGAGGGCGTCATCACCGAGATCCTCGGCCAGCGCGGCCAGCCGGGCGTCGACACGCTCACCGTCATCCGGGCCTTCAACATCCCCGACAGCTTCGACGACGAGGTGCTCGACGAGGCCCGCGAGCAGGCCCGGCTCTTCGACGAATCCCAGGTCGGCACCCGCGACGACCTGCGCGACGTTTTGACCGTCACGATCGACCCGGCCACCGCCCGCGACTTCGACGACGCGATCTCGCTGTCGCGCGACGGGGAAGGCTACTGGAGCCTGGGCGTTCACATTGCCGACGTCTCGCATTTCGTCCGCGCCGGCTCGGCGCTGGACCGATCGGCCCGCCATCGCGGGACCAGCGTGTATCTCCCCGACCGCGTCATCCCCATGCTGCCCGAGGTGCTTTCCAACAGCCTGGCGAGCCTCCAGGCCGGCCGCACCCGCTACACCGTGAGCGCCCTGCTCGAGTTCAACGCCGAGGGCATCCTGACCGCCAAGCGGTTCGCCCGCTCGGCGATCCGCGTCGACCATCGCTTCACCTACGAGCAGGCGATGGCCGTGATGAAGGACCCGAAGGCCGAGCATCGCGGCGTCGCCCCCGAGGTCGCGGCCATGCTCGGCCGGATGCTCGAGCTGGCGATGATCCTCCGCCGACGCCGGTTCGCCCGCGGCGCGCTCGAGCTCAACCTGCCCGAGATCGAGATCGAGCTGGGCGACGGCGGCGAGGTCACCGGCGCCCACCTGGCCGTCAACGATCAGAGCCATCAGGTGATCGAGGAATTCATGCTGGCGGCCAACGAGGCGGTCGCCGGCACGCTCTCGGCGCAGGAAACCCCGTTCCTCCGCCGGGCGCACCCCGATCCCGAGCCCTACAAGCTGGATGAGTTCGCCGAGTTCGCCCGCAGCCTGGGCCTCGTGCTCGACCAGCCGCAGAGCCGGTTCGAGCTCCAGCGCATCCTGGCCGAGACCGCCGGCAAGCCGGAGGAATACGCCGTCCACTATGGGCTTCTCCGCAGCCTCAAGCAGGCGAACTACACGCCCGAGCCCCAGGGACATTACGCCCTGGCCAGCGACGATTACTGCCACTTCACCTCGCCCATCCGGCGCTATCCCGACCTTCAGGTCCACCGCCAGCTCGTCGCGCGGCTGGAGGGCAAGAAGCCGACGAATCGCCACGACGAGCTGGTCGTCCTGGCCGAGAACTGCACCCGCGCCGAGCGCCGGGCCGAGGCGGCCGAGCGCGAGCTGATCCGCGTCAAGCTGCTCACCTACCTGGAAAACCGGATCGGCGACGAGTTCCACGTCGTGATCGTGAGCGTCCAGGACTTCGGCCTGTTCTGCCGGCTGGTCGAGCTGCCGGTCGAGGGGCTGATCCACGTCACCTCGCTGGCGGACGACTATTACTACCTGGAGGCCGGCACCCACACCCTCGTCGGCCGTCGGTCGGGCCGCCGCCATCGCCTGGGCGACCGCGAGCTGGTCCGGATCGCCCACGTGGACGTCGACCGCCGGGTCCTCGACCTGGTCCTGGCCGACTCGCCGCTGGCCCGCAGCCGCGGGAAAGGCGGCGACGGCCGGCGCGAGACCGACCGGACGACCGCGCGCCGGGCCGGGCCGGGCGGCCGACCAGCGTCTCCGGGAGCGGCGTCCGGCAAGCCCGCACCATCGCCCGACCGGCCCCGGCCGGGCGATGGCGGGCGTCGCAAGATCAAGTCCAAGCCAAGGTTGCGCCCGAAAGGCAAGGGGAAAGGCGGCGGCAAGAAGGGCTCGCGACGCAGGTAGATCCCGCCCGACGGCGTGATGCCCCGCTACTCCCCGCGACGTTGGACGGCCTCGGCCTGTTCATAGCTCCGAAACAGTTCGTCGCCGCCGGGTACCTCGATCAGCAGGGCCTTCTGCCAGTCCTGCTCGAGCTCGATCAGCACCCCCCACGCCGAACACGACTCGCAGGTCCCCAGCAGCCGGCCGGGATCCCCCTCGTCGGGCTGGATCAGGTTCAGCGGAGACTCGCACTCCGGGCAATTCAGCGTTTGGGACTCCCCGCCGGACGTGATGGTCCGGACGACGAACGGCAGAACGGTCACCTTCGCCGCTTGCGTGGGCTTCGTGGATGCCACGGCGATCTCCTCGAGGTGCCCATGTTGAGAGACGGAACCGATGGACGGGAGTTTGCTTTCCTGGCTGCCTGACTCCTGACGGGACTCCAGGTGTCCAATCCACCGCCATCATAAGCTAGGGAATCTGTTGTGCAAGGCGGACCGGGGGAAAATCGGTAATTCGCCCGAACCCGCGCCGCGGACATGTCGTACGGCGAGGGCCGGCCCTGAGGTACGCGGCGGACGTCCGCCGCCTCGGGCCAATCGCCCGGAGAACGGTCAGATCCCGCAATTGTTGAGCCCGATGGGGCCGGATCGGCCCGGACGATTGGGCTTCACACGGTGGTTCCGTGCTGGCAGAATCCCCGGGCTTCCGGACGTCCGGGGGTCGACAACCAGCCGGCGACGGGAAGGACGGCCTGGTCCGGGGACGTCGGCTCGCAAGGAGGAAGGTCGCCATGAGAACCATTTCCCATCTGTTCGCCGCCGGGGCCTGCGCATGGCTTCTAACCGCCACGCCGGCGAGCGCCCAGGTCCAGGAGATCGAGCGGGACACGACGATCACGGGCCCGCGGGGACGGTCGATCGAGCGCCAGGTGCAGATCCAGCGGGCGCCCGGGATGATCGACCGCCAGGTGGAGATCCGCCGCCCCGGCGGGACGATCGAGCGTCAGGTGCAGATCCAGCGGGCGCCGGCGATGGGGCGTCGACCGATGCCTGGAGGCTGGGGACGGCCGATGTTCGCCGGCCCGCGGCCGGTGTTCGTCCAGCCGGCGCCGGCCCTGGGCTTCGGGCTGGTCGCGGCGCCCTTGATGAGCTTCTCGTTCGGCGGCGGTGGCGGCGGCTTCGGATTCGGCGGCGGGATGGCCGCGCCCCCGGCCGTCGCGGCGCCGCCTCCTCCGCCGCCCGACCAGGTTGCCCTGATGTGCGAGCGCCTGAAGTCGTTCTATTCGGGCAGCCGCAAGGAAGCGGCCTACGCGCTCGGCCGGCTCGGCGACCCGCGGGCCGTGCCGTCCCTGATCCACGTCCTGAAGTATGATAACTTCAAGGACGTCCGGGTCGCCGCCGCGATCGCCCTGGGTGAGATCGGCGGGTCCGACGCGGCCGTCGCCCTGGAACGCGCCTCGATCTACGACCATCGCGAGGACGTCCGCAAGGCCTCGACCACCGCGCTGGAGCGGCTCAACACGAAGGCGCAGACCCTGGCAGCCCGGATGCAGCAGCAGGGCCGGGCGATGCCCGCGACGGCCGGCCGTCGACGCGTGACGCAGGCTCCCGAGCCCCAGCCGCCGGCGAGCGGCCGGCCGTCTACGCCGCCGAGCACGGCACCGTCGCCGTTCCGCGAGGAACCGCGGCAGGCCCCGGCGACCGACTCCGGGCCCGACCTCACGCCGCCCGCCGACCCGGGCGGTCTCAACCCGCCGCCGCCCCCGACGCCGGTGACCTCCGGGTCGGTCGACCCGTCGAACCCCTGATCCCGCCACTTTCCCCGGCGGAGCTACCCGACGGCAGCCCCGGCCCCCGGCCGATGCCAGCCCGACCAGGCGGCCGGCGGTCGGGCGGGGGATTATCCATCGGGTTCCGGACCACCGCTACCCCGGAGTTCGAGACGATCGGCTGCAATACGGTTCCGAGCGGGGCGAGCTCCCAGCCCGGCCGGGTCGGGTCAACCATCCGTCTCCACGGCTCGACCAGTCCTGGCAAAATGGGGACGGGCTACGAGTCTTCGCGAGGCCGAGAAACCAACAACCTGGCCTGCCCCCCAGGACTCGCACAGTCCGTGATCCCCCGCCGGGTTTCCGTCTATCTCCGCCTGGGCCATTGCCGAGTGGCTGAGATCCGGGCAGGATTGAGAGCTGGCCGGGATTATACGGAAAAACGGGTGTGTTTCCATACGCATGTTCATTAGTCGAATTCTTGCTAGAGGACTCAGGATCTGGACGTGCGATCATCGGCATCGCTTCTATTCGCCGAAACGCTGGGGGCACCATTCCGTCGGCGGACGTTCTTCGAATGCGAGCCCGAGGACTTACCCTTCACCGAGCCGATCGGCACGCGCGGATGGCTCGTCACCTTCGCCTTCCAGTTCCTCGGAGTGGGTTCATCCGATCGAGGGTTGCTCCGAGACCTCGACACGCTCTCCAAGTTGGAATTGAGCACATGCCGATACGGTGCCACGGATACCCCTGTGCTCCCTTTCATGAGCGAGCTTCGTACTGGGCAACAGCCGCTCACGGCGCAACATGTCCTGGCAGGCCTGAACGTCCGCGATTTCCGCAGTGCGCATATCCCTTCGTTACACGCCACGCGAATCACCTACCCCGGCTACCATCCCCACACGGAAAACGACGAGATCCACAACGATTTCACCGAGCAGCATATCTTCGAGAGCGAGTCGGCGAGCGAGGACAACGGCGCTCACGGCGAGTTGAAGCGTTCCGTGCAGGATGGCCGGTTGTGGTACGTCCTCCTTCACCCCACGCGACATGAGGGGATCTGTGAGTTCGTCTTCTTATTCGCCGTAGGTCGTTCTCCGCATGGCGAGCGGCTCATGGGGGTCGTTACCCATCAGTTCTGCCACAATCTTTGCGATTAGCGGGCGCTCGGCCGGCGCCGCACCGACGCCGCAATTGACCGTCCCCGAGCGGCGCATCTGTCGAGGCCATGGGGCGACCTGGTATGATGGTCGACGGCAGATGGTGGCCCCCGTCACCGGAGATACCGCATGGAGTTCCGATACTTCCTGGACGCCGAGACGGGCCAACCCCACATCTACGATCACGGCGTCACTGAGGCGGAAGTCGACCAGGTCGTGCATGGGCCAGGGGAGGATCTCCCGGCGGCGAGAGGGTCACGGATGAAGCTGGGTCAGACGGCAGCCGGTCGCTATCTGCAAGTCATCTATGTGCCCGATGAAGATGGTGAGGGCATCTTCGTGATCACCGCCTATGACCTGCAAGGCAAGGCGAAGAAGGCGTTCCGCCGCCGACAGCGAAAGAGGCCGAGATGATCGAACAAAAGTATCCACCCGGCTGGGACGAGAAGCGAGTCCAAGAGGTGTTAGCCCACTACGAGGGCCAGACCGAGGACGAGCAGTTCGCTGAGATCGAGGCGGCGCGCGAGGCCGAGGGGATGACGTGGATGGCGATCCCCACGGAACTGGTCCCCGAAGTCCGGGCCCTGCTCGCGCGGAAGCAGAGCGCCTGACGGAGCGTGCCGTCTAACGATCGTGGATTGGAGTCGGCGCAGCCCGACCTCCAATCCATGTTCAAGAAGCCCGGTCGCCCTGACGCGGGCCGCTCGATAGGGTAAGGCTTCGCGATGATCAGCGGCGATCACCGCCGATGGCGGCTCTCAGCGAGCGCCGGCGCTCGCCGCGCCGGGGCGCATGCGGCTCACAAGCGGTTCCCGCGACGATCGCCTCGCCTCGCGATCGGCCCGCGGGAGGCCGCCGGCCGGCCACTTTCCGGCCCAGGCGCGCACCCCGATCGGCCCGCGGTCTCGCCGCGGGGCTCGCGGCCCGCTCCAGATGCGAGGTGCTGATCTCATCGGCCTAACTCGTGTCGAACACCGCCGGGCCCGTCGCCGGCTCGATCCCCAGCCACACCAACGGGCCGCCGCACGCCGCGCATCTCGGGCCCTCGGCAACGGACCGCCGCGGCTCGCCCCGGCCGGCCTTCAACACGTACGTCACGCCCGCCCAGATCGCGATCAGCCACCGC